>NZ_JBEXUI010000005.1:0-124941 GCF_040614395.1 Nocardia sp. NPDC005998
TCGGCAGCTTCGGGCGCAATGTGCAGCCGTTCCTGCCCTTCGCGAACGCGAGCCACTTCTACAGCGCCACCGAATCGACGGCGAACTGGCACTGGGGACCGTGGGGCAGCCTGCTCTACTTCGCCGCCTTCGTCGCGATCGTCTTCGGCGCCGCGCTGTTCGTGGTCAACCAGCGCGACGCCTGATATCGGCTACCCGAGTTGCCCTCCCTCGCCACTCGGGTGATGGGCGCCGACCTTGTCGGGAGGTCCGCGCGCCCGGTGCACCGTTCGCCACTGCCCGGCGGACGGTGTCATCGGCCCGGTGTGTGAATCCCCTTCCACACCGGGCCGATGCGTATTTCGGGATAATCCGGGCGACATTTGTGAATATCCAGAAAACTGTGATTTGCGTCGCTTCCATCGGGAGGCGATGCTCGTTACGCTCGGGAACAGCAACCAGTGAGTTATCTATCGGTGGACCCGCTGAAGTGCCCGCTGAGTCTGATCTAGGGGTGGCAGATGGCGGTAATAAGTAGCCCGCCGACGGTTGGTCGGCTGAGATACGCTCGGGGCGTGACCGAAACACCTTCCGGCGGTGCAGCGCCCGCGTCGGAGCCGGAGGACGAGGGCGGTGTTGCGCCCGAGGTGTCCATCCCCTTGGTGCCCGCCGATGAGGACGACACACCGCGGCGTTCCGGTTCGGGATTTCCTCGCGGGCAGCTCTCCGCACTGATGAATGCCGCGAACCAGCGGCCGGACCTCATCGGTGCCCTGCGCAAGGCGCGCGAACAGCTGCCCGGTGACCCGTCTTTCGGTGACCCACTGTCGGTTTCGGGTCCGGGCGGTGCGCGTGCAGTTGCGCGTGCGGCGGACAAGTTGGTCGGAGATGCGCCGAGTGCGGCCAGGGAAATCGGCTTCGGCGCATTGCAGGTCTGGCAGGCCGTGCTGGAGCGCGTTGGCCGCGGACATGGTAGCGAAGAAATAACTGTGATGTTCACCGATCTGGTGGCGTTCTCGAGTTGGTCGCTCTCAGCGGGCGATGAGGCGACCCTCGAACTGTTGCGGGTGGTAGCCAAGGCCATCGAACCGCCCATCGCCGATCGCGGCGGTCAGGTGGTCAAGCGTATGGGCGACGGTGTGATGGCCGTATTCACCTCGGCCGATCGCGCATTGCGCGCCGCCGTACAGGCCAAGCGCAATCTGGCCGAGGTCGACGTGCGCGGCTATCGGCCGCAGATGCGGATCGGCCTGCACACCGGCACGCCGCGCGAGATCGGCGGCGACTGGCTCGGAGTCGATGTCACCATCGCCGCGCGGGTGATGGAGGCCGGAGGCAATGGCAACACCATGCTGTCGGAGGCCACGTTGCAGTCGCTGGCGCCGGAGACGTTGGGGGAGCTCGGATTCGTGGTCAAGCCGTACCGCCGCAGCTTCTTCGCGGCGCCGTTGAGCGGTGTACCCGAGGACCTGCGGATCTTCCGGCTGTCGAAAGGCTGATCTACATCAACCACAGGGCCGCGCCGGCGGCCGCGAGTACGCCGAGTACCGCGAGGGCGATGGCAAGCGGCCGGGTGGTCTTCCAGGTGGTGTAGGCCCCGCCGAGGAGGAATCCGGCCAGGGCGAACAGGATGACGGAGGGCATTCGCCCATTCTGTATCTATGGCCGCGCCTTCGGCGCGGCGGGTTCGCGGCCCCGAAATGTCAGCATCGCGTAGCGATTCGATGAGGGGTGGTGGTCGGGCGACGGGTGGGCGAGACGGGCCGCGAACGGTCGCTCGTAAGACTCGCTCCCTTGTGGTCGCCTCGAGCGGGTAGTTCGGCGCCTGAGGTGTGCCGCCCGGTGGTCGAGGTTCGTGCTTGCTGCGCGTGCGCTTCGATGACTCGGACGTGAGATGGGCCGCGAACGGTCGCTCGTAAGACTCGCTCCGTGGTGGTCGGTTGTCGGGTATGGCTGCCGCATCGAAGCGTGGTGTCCAGTTTAAGCAATTAACAAGCACGCGTGCTTGCTTTTTTCTGGATCGAGTGTGATGCTGGACCCGGGAACGCGGACTCCACCGGCGGCGCAACGCGGCGCGCTGGGACGGTTCGCCGCACAGGAGGGCCTTCCAGCTGATGAGTATGCTGGCCGCCGATCCGGAGCTGATCCGAATCGGCAACTGTTCCGGGTTCTACGGTGATCGGCTCAGCGCCATGCGGGAGATGCTCGATGGCGGGCAGCTCGATGTGCTCACCGGGGACTATCTCGCCGAGTTGACCATGCTGATCCTCGGCCGCGACCGGATGAAGGATCCGAGCCTCGGCTATGCCAAGACCTTCGTCCGGCAGATCGAGGACTGCCTCGGGCTGGCGCTGGAACGCAATGTCCAGATCGTCACCAATGCCGGTGGACTCAATCCGGCCGGGTTGGCGGAGAAGCTGCGCAAGGTCGCCGCGGATCTCGGCTTGGACGCCAAGATCGCCCATGTCGAGGGGGACGACCTGCTCGGCCGGGCAGGCGAACTCGGCCTCGGTGCGCCGCTGACCGCCAATGCCTACCTCGGTGCCTGGGGCATTGTCGAATGTTTGAACGCGGGCGCGGATATCGTGGTCACCGGACGGGTCACCGACGCCTCGGTGATCGTCGGCCCCGCCGCCGCCCATTTCGGTTGGGGGCGAACCGATTACAACCAGTTGGCCGGTGCGGTGGTGGCCGGACATGTCATCGAATGCGGCACCCAGGCCACTGGCGGCAATTTCGCATTCTTCACCGAATTGGCCGATCTGGGCCGCCCCGGCTTCCCGATCGCCGAGGTGCGCAGGGATGGCAGCAGTGTCATCACCAAACATCAGGGCACCGGCGGTGCGGTCACCGTGGATACCGTTGCGGCGCAGCTGATGTACGAGATCCAGGGCGCGCGTTACGCGGGGCCCGATGTCACGGCGCGGCTGGACAGCATCGAGCTGAGTTCGGACGGCCCCGATCGGGTGCGGATCGGCGGTGCGACCGGCGAAGCGCCGCCGCCGCAGCTGAAGGTCTCCCTCAATACGCTCGGCGGCTTCCGCAATGAAATGGAGTTCGTCCTCACCGGACTCGATATCGAGGCGAAAGCCGCACTCGCACAACGACAGCTGGAGTCTTGGCTGCCCGTGCGGCCCGCCGAGCTGACCTGGACGCTGGCGCGACTGGACCGGCCGGATGCCGAAACCGAGGAGCAGGCCAGTGCCCTGCTGCGCTGTGTGGTTCGCGATCCGGATCCGAACAAGGTCGGTCGTGGCTTCTCCAATGTCGCGGTCGAGTTGGCGTTGGCCAGTTATCCGGGGACCAACTTCACCAGTCTGCCCGGCAATGGATCGCCGTACGGTGTGTACACGCCGGGATTCGTCGACGCCGCCGAGGTGCCGCATGCGGCGGTGCTGCCGCAGGGCACCCGCGTCGATATCGAGCCAGCGTCGGATACCAGGGAATTGGCCGAGGTCGCCGCACCCGAGCTGCCGGAACCGTTGCCCGCCAGCGAAACTCGCCGCGTCCCGCTCGGCACGATCGCACTGGCGCGCAGTGGCGACAAGGGCGGCAATGCCAATATCGGCGTGTGGGTGCGCACCGATGAACAGTGGCGCTGGCTGGTGCATGCGCTCACGGTCGAGCGGCTCGAGCAATTGCTGCCCGAGGCCGCGCCGCTGACCGTCACCCGGCATGTGCTGCCGAATCTGCGTGCCGTGAACTTCATTATCGAAGGTCTGCTCGGGCAGGGGGTGGCCTATCAGGCCCGATTCGATCCGCAGGCCAAGGGGCTCGGCGAATGGCTGCGCTCGCGTCATATCGATATCCCGTTGGAGTTGTTATGAATTCAGTACCGCGAAGCGATTCGGGTGGGAACCCGTGGAATACGCCGGAGCGTCGCGAATTGCGCTCGACTGTACGAGGTTTCGCCGAGCGGGAAGTCCTCCCGTATCTCGACGACTGGGAGCGCGATGGCGAGATTCCGCGCGAACTGCACAAGAAGGCCGGAGCGCTCGGACTGCTCGGCATCCAATTCCCGGAATCCGCGGGCGGTTCCGGCGGTGACGGCATCGACGCCATGATCGTCTGCGAAGAGATGCACCAGGCCGGTTGTTCCGGTGGTCTGTTCGCCTCCCTGTTCACCTGCGGTATCGCGGTGCCGCACATTGTCGCCTCGGGCAATGCGGATCTGATCGAACGCTTCGCGCGCCCGACCCTGGCCGGGGAAAAGATCGGTTCGCTCGCCATTACCGAACCGGGTGGCGGTTCCGATGTCGGCCATCTCACCACGACCGCGCGCCGCGATGGCGACCACTACATCGTCAATGGCGCCAAGACCTACATCACCTCGGGTGTGCGGGCAGATTTCGTGGTGACCGCGGTGCGCACGGGTGGCCCTGGCTCCGGCGGGATTTCGCTGCTGGTGGTGGAGAAGGGCACGCCGGGATTCACCGTCAGCCGCAAGCTCGACAAGATGGGCTGGCGCGCCTCTGATACCGCCGAACTGTCCTATGTGGATGTCCGGGTGCCGGTGGAGAATCTGGTCGGCGCCGAGAATTCCGGTTTCTATCAGATCGCGGGCGCCTTCGTCAGCGAACGCGTCGGCCTCGCGGTGCAGGCGTATTCGCAAGCGCAGCGCTGTCTGGATCTGACCCTGGAATGGGTGCGCAATCGACAGACCTTCGGCCGCCCGCTGATCAGCAGGCAGGCCGTGCAGAATACGGTGACCGAAATGGCCCGCCGCATCGATGTGGCCCGGGTCTATACCCGAGATGTGGTGCGGCGCAGTGCAGATGGGGAAACCGATCTGATCGCCGAGGTGTGCTTCGCCAAGAACACCGCCGTCGAGGCGGGCGAATGGGTGGTCAACCAGGCCGTGCAGCTCTTCGGCGGCCTCGGCTATATGAGCGAATCCGAGGTCGAGCGGCAGTACCGCGATATCCGCATTCTCGGCATCGGCGGCGGCACTACGGAAATCCTTACTGGCTTGGCCGCGAAACGATTGGGGTACCAGTCTTGACGACATTACGAACCACGCTCGATACCGCGTCGCCGGAATACGCGGCCGCGGCCGCGGCCATGACCGCCAAACTCGGTGAGGTCGAGGTCGAATTCGCCAAGGCCATCGCGGGCGGCGGCCCGGATAAGCTGGCCCGGCACCGCAAGCGCGGCAAGCTGACCGCGCGCGAACGCATCGAATTGCTCATCGACGAGGATTCGCCGTTCCTGGAGCTGTGCCCACTGGCCGCATGGGGCAGCGACTTTCATGTCGGTGCCAGCGTGGTGTGCGGAATCGGCATTGTCGAGGGCGTCGAATGCATGATCGTCGCACCGGATCCGACCGTGCGCGGCGGTACCTCGAATCCGTGGACACTGCGCAAAAACCTGCGCATGAACGATATCGTCATGCAGAACCGGCTACCGGTGATCGGCCTGGTCGAATCCGGCGGCGCGGATCTGCCGACGCAGAAGGAAGTCTTCGTGCCCGGCGGGCGGATGTTCCGGGATCTCACCCGGGCGTCCGCGGCTGGAATCCCCACCATCGCCTTGGTTTTCGGCAACTCCACCGCCGGTGGCGCATATGTCCCGGGTATGTCGGACTACACGGTCATGATCAAGGAGCGCTCCAAGGTATTCCTCGGTGGACCGCCGCTGGTCAAGATGGCCACCGGCGAGGAGTCCGATGACGAATCGCTGGGCGGCGCGGATATGCATGCGCGCGTCTCGGGTCTGGCCGATTACCTGGCGGTCGACGAACAGGACGCGATCCGCATCGGCCGCTCGATCATCAAGCGGCTGAACTGGAAGAAGCAGGGGCCCGCGCCCCGCGCCGAGGTGATCGAACCGCGCTACGATCAGGAAGAGCTGCTCGGCATCGTTCCGTCCGATCTGAAGATTCCGTTCGACCCGCGTGAGGTGATCGCCCGCGTTGTCGACGGTTCGGATTTCGACGAGTTCAAACCGCTCTACGGCGGCAGTCTGGTCACCGGATGGGCGGAACTGCACGGCTATCCGGTCGGCATTCTCGCCAATGCGCGCGGTGTGCTGTTCTCGGAGGAGTCGCAGAAGGCGACCCAGTTCATCCAGCTCGCCAACCAGTCGAATACGCCACTGCTGTTCCTGCACAACACCACCGGTTACATGGTCGGTAAGGAATTCGAGCAGAAGGGCATAATCAAGCACGGCGCGATGATGATCAATGCGGTCTCGAACTCGAAGGTGCCGCATATTTCGCTGCTGATGGGCGCGTCCTACGGTGCGGGGCACTACGGCATGTGCGGTCGCGCCTACGACCCGCGGTTCGTTTTTGCCTGGCCCAGTGCGAAATCCGCCGTTATGGGCGGTGCGCAGCTGGCCGGAGTGATCTCGATCGTGGGCCGGGCAGCCGCGGAGGCCAAGGGCATTGCGTTCAACGAGGAGGCCGATGCCGGGATGCGCGCGATGGTGGAGGCGCAGATCGAGGCCGAATCGCTGCCGATGTTCATGTCGGGGCGGCTCTACGACGACGGCGTGATCGATCCCCGCGATACCCGCACGGTATTGGGAATGGCCTTGTCCGCCATCCACAATGCCCCAGTCAAGGGCGCCGAGGGCTTCGGCGTCTTCCGGATGTGAAGGGCCGAACATGACAGCATCGCGTAGCGATTCGGTGAGGGGCGGTGGCCGGGTGACGGGTGGGCTCAGCAATGTTCTGGTCGCCAACCGGGGTGAGATCGCCCGCCGGGTATTCGCCACCTGCCGCCGCATGGGTATCGGCACGGTCGCGGTCTACTCCGACGCGGATGCCGCGGCACCGCACGTCGCGGAGGCCGATGCGGCGGTGCGCCTGCCGGGAAGCACTCCGGCGGAGACATATCTGCGCGGCGAGCTGATCATCGAGGCGGCCCTGGCCACCGGTGCCGATGCCATCCACCCGGGTTACGGATTCCTTTCCGAGAATGCCGAATTCGCACGTTCGGTGCAGGCGGCCGGACTGGTGTGGATCGGCCCGCCGGTGGAGGCCATCGAGCAGATGGGCTCGAAGGTCGCCTCGAAGAAGATGATGGACGCCGCCGGTGTTCCGGTGCTCGCCGAACTCGATCCGGCCGAGGTCACCCCCGCGCATCTGCCGGTGCTGATCAAGGCCTCCGCCGGTGGTGGCGGTCGCGGCATGCGCGTGGTGCGCGACCTCGCCGATCTGGAATCCCAGATCGCGGCCGCGCGCCGGGAAGCCGAATCCGCCTTCGGCGATCCGACGGTGTTCTGCGAGCGGTACCTGGAGACCGGCAGACATATCGAGGTCCAGGTCATGGCCGATACTCACGGCACCATCTGGGCGGTCGGCGAGCGTGAGTGCTCGATCCAGCGCCGCCATCAGAAGGTGCTAGAGGAGGCGCCGTCGCCGCTGGTGGAGCGGATCGACGCCATGCGCGCGTCAGGCCCGGAGGCACGCGGTGGGGGCCGTCAAAGCGGTACCCCGCGAGGTGTACACGCGCACGCAGGGGCCGCGCGCATGGCCGATGGACAGAGCATGCGGGAGCGGCTTTTCGAGGCTGCCAAGCTGGCCGCCGGTGCGATCGGTTACACCGGTGCCGGAACCGTGGAATTCCTCGCCGACGAGGCGGGCGAATTCTTCTTCCTGGAGATGAATACCCGTCTGCAGGTGGAACATCCGGTCACCGAATGCACCACCGGACTGGATCTGGTGCGCGCGCAGCTGGAGGTCGCGGCGGGCGGTGCCCTGGCCGCCGTCCCGCCGCCGCTGCATGGACACTCGATCGAGGTCCGGCTCTATGCCGAGGATCCGGCGCACGAGTGGCAGCCGCAGAGCGGCACGGTGCATCGGCTCGAAATCCCGTCGGTGCTCACCGAATTCGACATACTCGACCGGCCGGGGGTGCGACTGGACACCGGTGTGGTCGACGGTTCGGTTGTCGGGGTGCACTACGACCCGATGCTCGCGAAGGTCATCTCCTACGCCGAGACGCGCGCCGAGGCCGCACGCCTGCTGGCAACAGCATTGCAGCGCGCCAAGATTCACGGTCTGGTCACCAATCGCGATCTGCTGGTCCGTGTGCTGCGCCACCCCGCATTCCTCGCCGGAGACACCGATACGGCCTTCTTCGACACCCACGGATTGGACGCGCTGTCCGCACCGCTGGTCTCGGCGGCCGATGAATCGCTGTCGATCGTGGCCGCCGCACTCGCGGATGCCGCAGCGAATCGCAAGGCGGCCCGGGTCGGCGGGGGATTGCCCGCGGGCTGGCGGAACCTGCCGTCGCAGTCGCTGCACAAGTCGTATGAAAGTCGTACCAGCGGAACACATGACATCGGCTACCGTTTCACCCGCACCGGCGTCACGGTGGACGGTCACGACGGCCTCGAACTGGTAGCAGCCGGACCCGACCGGGTTGTGCTCGCGGTTCCGGGCGAACGCGGACTGGTGCGTCGGCAATTCGATATCGCCCGCTATGGGGATCTGGTCTGCGTCGATTCGCCGCTCGGACCGGTCTCGGTGCACAGGCAGCCGCGCTTCAGCGATCCGGCCGATCAGGTCGCATACGGTTCGCTGCTCGCGCCCATGCCGGGCAGCGTGATCCGGATCGGCGCCGAGGTCGGCAGCGCCGTCGAACAGGGCCAGCCGATTCTGTGGCTGGAGGCGATGAAGATGGAGCACACCATCTCCGCGCCCGCCGCAGGTGTGCTCAGTGCCCTCAATGTCACTGTCGGCCAGCAGGTCGATGTCGGCGCCCTACTCGCCGTCGTCGATCCCACCGAAATCCAGGAGAACCAATGAGCTTCATCGAAACCGACGAGCAGAAGGCGCTGCGGGCCGCGGTGGCCGCGCTCGCCGCGAAGTACAGCTACCGCGATTATGTGCTGCCAAAGGCGCGCAAGCACGAACCGCTCACCGAATTATGGGATGAGGCAGGCAAACTCGGCTTCCTCGGGGTGAATCTGCCCGAGGAGTACGGCGGCGGTGGCGCGGGCATGTACGAGCTCTCGCTGGTCATGGAGGAGCTGTCCGCCCAGGGCGCGGGCCTGCTGTTGATGGTGGTCTCACCGGCCATCTGCGGCACCATCATCACCAAATACGGCACCGACGAGCAGAAGCAGCAGTGGCTGCCCAAACTCGCCGACGGCAGCGGCAAGATGGTCTTCGGCATTACCGAGCCGGACGCCGGCTCGAATTCACATCAGATCACCACCACCGCGCGCCGTGACGGCGAGGACTGGATCCTCAACGGCCGCAAGATCTTCATTTCCGGCGTCGACCAGGCCGAGGCGGTGCTGATCGTCTCCCGCACCGAGGATCACAAGACCGGCAAGCTCAAGCCCGCGCTGTTCATCGTGCCGACCGATGCCCCCGGCTTCGTCAAGACGCCGCAGGAAATGGACATTATCGAGCCGGACCACCAGTTCACCCTGTTCCTCGATGACGTGCGGCTGCCGTCGGATGCGTTGGTCGGCAAGGAAGATGCCGCGCTGATGCAACTGTTCGCCGGTCTCAACCCGGAGCGGATCATGGGTGCGGCGATGGCCGTCGGCCTGGGCCGCTATGCCATCGAACGCGCCGTCGAGTACGCCAGGGAACGCACGGTGTGGAAGACGCCGATCGGTGCGCACCAGGGCATTTCGCATCCGCTCGCGGCGGTGAAGGTCGAGGTGGAGTTGGCCAGGCTGATGATGCAGAAGGCCGCGACCCTGTACGACGCTGGCGATGAGATGGGTGCCGCCGAGGCCGCGAATATGGCGAAATACGCTGCGGCGGAAGCCAGTATCAAGGCGCTCGATCAGGCGATCCAGACTCATGGCGGCGCTGGCCTCACCAAGGAGTACGGCCTGGCCGCCATGCTCGCCGCCGCCCGCATCGGTCGCATCGCCCCGGTCAGCCGCGAGATGGTGCTGAATTTCGTCGCCCAGTACTCGCTGGGCCTGCCCAAGTCCTACTGACACTCTCGCCCTCGTCGTCCCGGCTCCGGGCGACGAGGGCAGGGGCGGCCACTCTATAGGAGGTTCGATGCCCGAGACATCCACCGCGCCGTATGTGCGGTACGAGGTCGCCAATGGCTTCGCGACGCTCACACTCGACTCACCGCACAACCGCAATGCGCTCTCCTCGCGGTTGGTGACCGAGCTGCTGCAAGGTCTCGACGACGCCGCGGCCGACCCCGCCGTGCGCGGTATCGTGCTCGCGCACACCGGCAATACCTTCTGCGCGGGCGCCGACCTCAGCGAAGCCAGCAATGCCGATCCGGCGGTGGCCGCCGATGAGCGCACCCGCGTGATGATCGGCGTACTGCGCAGAATCGTCGAAACACCCAAGCCGGTCATTGCCCGAATCGACGGCAATGTGCGTGCAGGCGGTATGGGTATCGTCGCCGCGTGCGACATCGTTGTGGCCGGTCCCGGCAGCAGTTTCGCCCTCACCGAGGTGCGAATCGGGTTGGCGCCGTTCATGATTTCGCTGACCCTGCTGCCGCGGCTCAGCTCGCGCGCGGCCAGCCGGTACTACTTGACCGGTGAGAAGTTCGGCGCGGATATCGCCGAGCAGATCGGTCTGGTCACGGTCACCGCCGACGATCCGGTGGCGGAGGTGACCCGGCTGTGCGCGGAGCTGCGCAAGGGTTCACCGCAGGGCCTCGCCGAGGCCAAGCGACTGGTCAACACGGCCATCCTGGCCGAGTTCGACAGCTCCGCGGAGGAGCTGGCCACCCGCTCGGCGAGCTTCTTCGGCACTCCTGAGGTGCACGAGGGCATGGCGGCCTTCTTGCAGCGCCGTCCTCCGAGCTGGGCAGAATAGCGCCATGGTGACACCCCACGAACCCAAGCAGGACCGCAGCCGAGCCACCCGGCAGCGCCTGCTCGAGGCGACCATCGACTGCCTGGCCGAAATGGGCTGGGCGGCGGCCACGGTCGCGGTCGTCGCGGAACGGGCAGGGGTGTCGCGTGGTGCGGCTCAGCATCACTTTCCGACCAGGGAAGATCTGATCACCGCCGCACTCGAGTACATGTTCGACAGCCGCACCCAGCACGCCGTGGACGAGGGCAGGGTGGTGATCGCCATGGACGAAGGGATCGGCCGCACCGAGGCGGTGGTGGCCGGGCTGGTCGAGTCCTACACCAGTCCGCTGTTCAAGGCGGCGCTGCAGGTATGGACGCATGCGGCGGCCGATCCGGCGCTGCGGGAGCGAATCGTGCCGCTGGAAGCCAAATTCGGTCGCATCTCGCATCGGCGTGCGGTGGAGGCGCTCGGGGTGGACGACTCCGACCCCGTTGCCCACCACCTCGTCCAGGCCACCCTCGATCTGGCCCGCGGGCTCGGCCTGGCCGATGTGCTGACCGATGACTCGGCCCGCCGCAAGCAGATCATTTCGCAGTGGGCGGCCACGCTGCACACCGCATTGACCGCACCGCGTTGCTAGGTCGATCCGGACACCCACCCTCGGGTACGCGGATATGGCTGCGGCAATACCGCACTCGACGAACACCGGCCACCGTGGGCCGCCGTCGGGAATGACTATCCGATATCAGTCCAGGCCGACATCGAGCTGATTCCAGCTGATCGCCACGTCGAGTGGGTCGGCAACATCGACCGCTACCGCGTCACCGCGAGCCCGCAGCGACATGTTCTCCCGGACGTAGCTGCCATCGGTGGTGAGTCTCAGCATCTCGATCGATGTCGCGGGCCCGTCGTCCTGCACCATGCGCACGATCCAGTAGCAGGGGATTCCCAGCCGCGCGTACTCCGCGCGCTTTTCGACCAGATCGGCAGTCACCGTATTTGGGGACACGACCTCGACAACCAACAGCGTGTCCGACGCTGTCGGCTTCGTCTTCCACTTGCCCCGCGGCTCATCGATACCGCGGTACACAATCGCATCCGGCCGCTTGTAATGAAAAGGAACCTCGGAAACCAACATGTCGAGTTCACCACTGGCCCGCAAACAAGGCATGTCACGGGAACGCTTGGATACCGCCTCGCGCAGTGCTCCCTTGATATTGTCGCTGATCGCGACGTGGTTCGGCGACGGGGATTCGCAATGCACGATCATGCCATCGCGAATCTCGAGGGTGCGGGCTATGTCCTCGGGCATGTCCAGGTACATGGCCATGTCGACAATCGGGATCGGCGTACGCAGCCATGACCAGTCGACAGCCTCGCTCATGCCGCGAGCCTAACGTCTCGGCGGTACCCGGTCCGAGGCATCGGCACAGGCGGACATACGCCCGCATGTGGGTTGATCGAACCGGCGCAGAGCCGCGAGGTGCGTCGAGCGACGGCTCGAGCGTTTATCGGTGGGGCCCAGTCGAGCTAATCCTCGACTGGGCCCTTGTCCGGTGATACGTGCCGGAACCAGCTGGCCGCCTCCTCGGGAGTCAGTACCCGCTCCAGCGTCAGATCGCCCAGCATATTCGGGAAGAACCGGCCCGCTGGCCAATTGCGCTGGTACGGCGGCGGATCCAGGACCAGCAGGCGGGTGCCGTCGATCACCGGGATATCGGAGGGCGTGCCCTCGTTCCAGATCCAGGAGCCGTCCGGCGCGACCAGATTGAATGATCCGGTGGTGTGCACCATGCCGGGCATATCGCGGCACATGGCGACCGCCTCCGCCGTCGGTGCTTCCCCGGGAATATGCCCACCGCCGATGAGCGCATCGGCGAGCAGGGTGTGCAGTTGGAAGTTGTCACCAATGCCGGTAATCCGCATCGCGTAACCGGTGCCGGTCTCGCGGTGCAGCGCGATGAGCGCCTCGTCGTCCAGCACGATCAGCGCGTATCCGAGGCATTTGTCCCACCGGGCGGAGATCTCGCCCAGCGCATCGTGACGCTCGCGGATGATGTCGCGACCCGCCTGCCCGAACTTCTGCCGCACCGACTTGTGCTGCAACATGGCCAGACCCGCGCGGTTCCAGTCGTCCAGCGTCCACCACGACAGCGTCTGTTCGAATCCGAAGACCTCGAACAGCTCCGGGTCCAGCTCGACCTGTTCCGGGTCGGGTGCGTCGCCGACATCGGCCGCCGCCCACATTTCGGCGAATTCCTTGGCGCTGTCGAGCGTTTTCGCGAGGTTGCCGAGTACCTGGGGTGCACATGGCACCGGATCCGCACCACCCTCGACGCACGCGCCGATGAGGACCGCGATACTCGACCGCGGTCCCAGCTGCACATCGGTCAACAGGTCGGCGAGCCGCTTTCCGCCCTGTGCGAGCTCTTGTGGAGTCGCCGATTGGTACAGGCGGTGCATCTCCATATGAGCCTGTTGCTGCTCCAGCGGGTCCAGCGCGTGCACCGCCCGCTCGAAATCGAAGACGGCGTCAATGAATCGATCGGTGGTCGAGCTCATGCCTGCACGCTAACACGCTGTCACACAACGAGTTTCGTGACTAGCACAGACCTTGCTGCTGCGCGTGCCCCTCATCGAGCGCATAGGAGGAGGAACCGATGAGGACGCCGAGCAGGCCGCCGATGATCAGTCCGGGAATCGCGCCGAAAAGGAAGACGGGCAGGCCCGCGATGCCGCCGATGGTGGCGCCGAGCAGGCCGCCGAGTGCTGTCCTGAGCTCGATGCTGTCGCCGGGCGCCAGGCAGCCGTTGATCAGGTTCACCTGCGGGGTCGGTTCGGATGCCGCGGCGATCGGCTCCGACGAGGCCACCGGTGCGGCGGGCGCTGGCGATTCGACCGGTTCCGCCGATGCGTTGGCGGCGAATCCGACGGTGAGCGCGATGGCGACCAGTGCGCCGATGACGGTTAAGGCGAATCTCGAAATGCTTCTCACAGTTGTCCTGATGGCTCGGAGTTGGCGCGTGACCTGATGGCGGATTCCGACTGGGGAGTCCCGCGCGGGACTTCATCATTGCCGGAGTTCGCGGCGTGCGAAAGAGTTTCGCGTGAAAGCCTCATTAAGAGGATTTCGAGGAAGCCTGTCCGCGAGGGCATGTCACACTCGCCTATCCTGCTCCGTCGTCTCTGTGAACGCGAAACAACGCAACGAACCAGGAGCGGCAATCATGTCGAACACCAAGAAGATCGCAGTGGCCGGAGCAACCGGACGGCTGGGCCGCCACGTGGTGGATGTGCTGAACGAGCAGGGACACGAGGTGGTCGCCTTCTCCCGGGCCAACGGTGTCGATATCGAAACCGGTGCAGGACTCGTGGAAGCGCTCGAAGGGGTGCAGGTTGTCATCGACGCATCCAGCACGCCGTCCGCGGATAAGGACATCGCCAGCGAATTCTTCACCGCTTCGGCGAAGAACCTGCACGAGGCGGGCCAGAAGGCCGGTGTCGAGCGCTTGGTCGTGGTCTCCATCATCGGCATCGACAACACCGTCGCCGGTTACAACGCCGCCAAGCTGGTCCACGAGAAGGTGCTGCTCGAAGGTCCACTGCCGGTACAGATCCTGCGCGCCGCCCAGTTCCATGAACTGGTCGAGGTGATGATGCAGTGGGGCACCCAGGGCGACGTTTCCTACGTCGCGAATATGAAAACCCAACTGGTTGCTGCTCGTTCGGTCGCGGAGGCGCTGGTGGATCTCGCGGTGAATCCGCTGCCGGAGTCCTCGGCCGGCCCGTTCCCGGAAATCGCGGGTCCGCGTGCGGAGACCATGGCGGGTGCGGCTGCGCTGGTGGCCGCTCGCCGCGGCACTCCGGCCGAGGTCCGCGAGGTGAGCGACCCGGACAACGCCGACCGCGAGATCTTCGAGGACGGCACCCTGCTCGCCGGTCCGCACGCGGTCCTCGCGGGCCCGACCTTCGCGGAATGGCTCGATGCGACCGAGCCCGCGGCGAAGTAGCCCGAGCTTCGGCGACTCCGATGTGGTGTCCGAGCCGCCGAAAACGATCCGCCCGGTGCACACGCACCGGGCGGATCACCTTACGCAGTGGATCAGTGGGCGGTGGTCAGGTCGTAGAGGGTGACGCCGTCGACCTCCGTTGCGGTGAAATGCTCTTCCACCCACTTGCTGATCTCGGCGCTGGTGCCGGAGCGACCGGGACCGAAGCCGCCGTCTTCGCCGCCGCGGTTGCCGCTGCCGATGAAGTAGTGGATCTTCCCGTCGGCCACAAACGCTTTGAACTGATCCAGCGTCGGCGAGGGATCGCTGCCATTGAAGCCGCCGACCGGCATGACGGGCAGTTGGGTGGCCAGCTGGAATCCGGCGGCGCTATTGGAGCCGATGGCGGCGGCGACCCAGGTGTAGTCGGTGCCATGGTTTTCCAGCAGTGCGACGACCTTATCGCTCGGCTTGCTCGCGCCGAGCAGCCCACCGGCGGGACCGCCCATCATCGGACCACCCTGGCCCGCAGGGCCATTGGTGCCGCCGGGCAGCAGGTCGGCGCCACCGGGCGCTGCTCCCATTGCACCATTCATGCCCCGCGCACCATTCATATTGCGTCCGTTGCCATTTCGTCCATCCGGCATACCACCCGGCCCGCCGAAGCCGCCTTCGCCGGGTCGATGACCGAACATCCCGACATTCGGTCCCGCCGACGGGATGGCGCCCTCGTGCGAGGTCGCAATGGTCTGGGCGGAATACGCGACGGGCCCGGACAATCCGGCGAAGGCAGCGGCCAGTGCCGCAACCAGAGCCAGCTTGCGCGGTGCGGGCAACAGCACCGCGATGGTCGCGAGCACGCCGACCACCAGCATCGTCCAGCGCAGCCACGGTACGAAGTGCGAGTCGCGCGACAGCAACATCCAGGAGGTCGCGGTGGTCAGGCCGACCGCGAGTGCCGCGAACAACCGGACCCACAGCCGATGCCGCTGCTGCCACAGCTGGACCGCGCCGATGCCGACCAATGCCGCGACCGCCGGGGCCAGCGCCACCGTGTAGTACTGGTGGAAGATGCCCGCCATGAAGCTGAAGGTCAGTCCGGTCACCAGCACCCAGCCGCCCCACAGGATCAGCGACGCGCGCTGCCCATCGGTGCGAGTGGCCTTGCCGCGCAGCAGGATTCCCGCAACGAGTGCGACCAGCGCGGCCGGGATCAGCCAGGCGATCTGACCGCCCTGTGCGGGTTCGAACAGCCGGGTGATCCCGGTGCTGCCCCACATGCCCCCGCCACCGCCACCGCCACCGGGCGGCATATCGCCCCGGCCGGGGGTGACGCTGCCGTGCTCATTGCCGTTCAACCGGCCGAGCCCGTTGTAGCCGAGGGTGAGTTCGAGGATCGAATTATGCTGCGACCCACCGATCCACGGCCGCGACGATGCCGGCCACAGCTCGACCGCGAGCAGCCACCAGCCGGCCGAGACCAGCATGGCCGCGCCCGCCGCGAGCAGGTGCAGAATGCGTTTGCCGAGTTTGGGCGGACCGGCGATGAGATAGGTCAGCGCCAGCGCGGGCACCACCAGCAGCACCTGCAATTGCTTGGTGAGGAACCCGAATCCGATGAAGACACCGGTGAGCGCCAGCCAGCGGAGGCGCCCGTCCTCGACCGCCCTCGTCATCGCCCAGGCCGCCGCGACCATCAGGAATACCAGCAGCGCATCCGGGTTGTTGAACCGGAACATCAGCACCGCGACGGGAGTCAGCGCGAGCACGAGTCCGGCGATGAGCCCGGCCGCCGGGCCGAAGGGCCTGCGCACCGTCGCCCACACCAGTGCCACCGAGGCGATGGCGAGCAGCACCTCCGGGACCAGGATGCTCCAGGAATTCAGCCCGAACACCCGTACCGACAGCTCCATCAGCCAGAGCGAGGCCGGTGGTTTGTCGACGGTGATCGAGTTGGCCGCGTCCGAAGAGCCGAAGAAGAAGGCCTTCCAGGACTTCGAACCCGCCTGCACCGCAGCGGAATAGAAGGAGTTCGCATAGCCGTTGGCGCTGAGGTTGCACAGGTAGGCGATACCGGTGCCGATCAGGAGTGCGGCCAATGCCGGGTATTCCCAGCGGATCTGCTGCTTCGGTTGTGGTTCGGGCCGGGTCGCCGCAGTCGGTGGGGTCAGCGTCGCTGTCATCGGCGAACTCCATCAATGGTCGTCTTCGTAGCGCGCAGCATCGGCTGGGTGACCGCATCCGGTGCGGTCGTTCGGGTTTCGACCCCGCCGGTGGGGTTTCGGAATACCCAACGCAGACCGACGAATCGGATGAGGGTTGCGATCAGATTGGCCACCACCAGGACGAACAGCTCCAGGTGAACGGCCGCATCCGGGGCCCAGCGATGCAGGGCGAACAGCGATCCGCTGGTGACCAGCAGGCCGAAGCCGAATATCAGCAGCCCTTGGAATTGATGCGACACCACGCCGGTCGACCCACGCACTCCGAAGGTGAAGGCGCGATTGGCGGCGGTATTGCCGATCGCGGTAATGAGCAGTGCGAGGAAGTTCGCGACCTGGGCACCGGTCATCGGCTGCAACACCAGGTAAAGCAGCATATAGGCGAGCGTGGAAATCACGCCGACTATCGCGAACCGAACGACCTGCCCGACCATCCCCAAAGGCACACCGGGAACCAGTGGTTCGCGTCCGACCGCGCGCCGCAGTTCCTCCAGCGGCAGCGCACCTGTCGTCAGTCCGCGCAGCAGCCGCCACACCCCGAGCAGGTCCTTGCGTGCCGTATCGACGATATCCACGCGGCTGTCCGGATCATCGATCCAGTCGACCGGCACCTCGTGAATGCGCAGGCCCGCCCGCTCGGCGAGCACCAAGAGCTCGGTATCGAAGAACCATTCACCGTCCTGCACCAGCGGCAGCAGCTGGCGCGCGACATCGGTGCGCATCGCCTTGAACCCGCACTGCGCATCCGAAAACCGCGCCTGCAGTGAGGCTTTCAGGATCAGGTTGTAGCACCGCGAGATGAACTCCCGCTTGGGACCGCGAACCACCCGGGACGACGCGTCGAGCCGGGTGCCGATCGCCAGATCCGAATGTCTCGAGATCAGCGGAGCCACCAGGGGCAGCAGCGCATTCAGATCCGTGGACAGATCCACATCCATGTAGGCGACGACCTGCGCGTCGGAGTGCTCCCACACCGCGCGCAGTGCGCGGCCCCGGCCCTTCGCGTCCAGATGCACCACCCGCACATCGTCGAGCTCATCGGCGAGCAGCTGCGCGACCTGCATGGTGTCATCGGTGCTCGCATTGTCGGCAACGGTGATCCGGGTCGGGAACGGAAACCCGTCTCGCAGGTAGGCGTGCAGCCGCCGCACGCAAATGCCCAGGTCGGCCTCTTCGTTGTAGACGGGGATCACGACGTCCAGCACGGGCGTGATCACCGTTTCGGTCATATCCGCCCGGTGCGCGGCGGTCGTCGATTCGGTCATGGTGACCACCCTCGCCAACCGCGCTGGAGCCCAGCTGGGCCCTGGCTGTGAGGTTCCTGGGGACTGTTGCCTACCGGAGCCTGCGGATCCGCAAGATCGTGTCGGAGCGGGTGCCGACCTGCCCCTCCGGCCCGGTCACCACCCGCTCGACCTCATCCGCGGTCTCCACCCGCCACTCGTCTCCGTCGAATGCGAGTCCATCCAGTACCTCATCCATCGTCGGAAAGTGCACGTCATGCCGATGCTCCATAAACGAAGGCCACCCCGCATGCCCCGCAATCAACAGCACCCCGCCAACGGCCACCGCCTCAGCGGCCCGCCGCAAAACCTTCGCCCGCTCGTCCTCCCGTGCAACCGGCGAATGAAAGAACTGCGCCGAAACCAAATCGAACTCCCCCTCCGGAAACGACTGCGCCAGATCATGTTCCGCGAACAAGATCCGATCCGCGACCCCCTCCTCAGCGGCATGCGCCCCCGCCCGCCGCAACGCCGTCGCAGACACATCAACCGCCGTAACCCGCCACCCATTCCGCGCCAACCACACAGCGTCACCCCCCTCACCACACCCGAGATCCAGTGCACTCCCCACCGCAAGCCCGCCGACCTCCCGCACCAACAACGGATTGGGATTCCCAGTCCAAACCCGATCCCGACCCTGATAAAACTCCTCCCAAAATTCCCGCCCAGCCTGCAATCCAGCCCCGTCGCCCATCCGTCGATCTCCCATCCATTTCGCCCCATGCCATATCCCCCCCGACCGCATAATCTCCCCCCCACCACCCCCAACACCAACTTTCTTGCCACTCCAGCAAACCCCCACCCGGCCTCGAGAATGCGCTGGTGCAGGTGTGCTCTCGACGTTTGCCTGCGTGAGCGCATGGTGATCATCGGTCCAGGATTGCTGTGGTGGCGGGGGCGCGCTGGTGGATTACGTCGGGGGATGCTGCTGCTGGCCCGCGAGGGCGGTATGTGGGGGATCGACTCCGTGGGAATGCGCACAGGGTCGGTTTTTGCGCGACATCATGGCGGCCGCCCCGGCATTCGCCGAGCGTCTCCCGGCGCTTGTCGAACTCTGAAGGAGGCTGGTGCGGTTGGGGTTCGACCGAGTTGGCCGAGGTCGGGTGGGGTGTTGGTACCGTCGGGGGTGTGATGCGTAGTGGGCGGGGCGTGGGTGAGGTGCCGCCTGAGCGGGTGGATGCTCGGACCGAGCGGTGGCGGGAGCATCGGCGCAAGGTTCGGGCGGATTTCGTCGATGCGGCGTTTCGGGCGCTCGACAGGTTCGGGCCCGAGGTCAGCATGGGCGATATCGCGAAGGAGGCCGGTGCGGCCAAACCCAAGCTGTATCGGCACTTCGAGGATAAGACCGACCTCTACAACGCCATTGTCGACCGGGTCGGTGACATGCTGTGGGAGCGGATCGTCGCCGGTGTCGACCTGACCAATGATTCGGCGCGCGAGGTGATCCGGCGTGGCGCGGCCGAATATGTGCTCGTGGTGACCGAGCATCCGAATGTCTTCCGCTTCATGCTGCACAGCCACTTCACCCGGCGCGCCGATGATTCCGAGCGCGCGCTGCAGTCGGCTCGCCAGTCGGCCAGGCGGGCGGCCGATCTGTTCACCGGATTGCTCGCGGACAGTTCCGTCGAGGTGTCCAGCGTCGAACTGGTCAACTATTCCATTTTCGGCGCGGTGGCCTCGGCCACCGACTGGTGGCTCGGCGCGAACCGACTACAGGCGCATGGGATGCCGATCGAGAAGTTCGTCGCCTATCTGGCCGAGATCATCTCCGCATTGACCGAGGCCAACGCGCGATTGAACGGCATTAGCATGGACGCGGATCTGCCACTGCACCTTGCGTTTTCCAGCGAGTGATGTTCGCGCCACCGGTGGCGCCGACCGCGGGCGCGCCAGTGGCGGTCGGCTTCCACAGCCACATCGAACCCCATTGTTCTCACTGAACCGCTCCGTTGCGGCCCACGGTGGCTGCGATACCTCGAGTATGTACCCACCCACCGACAAGTTTCGGCGCTAGCTCGCCGACAGCCGCCAGAGCGGGGAAACAGGCCCGTGACCTGCACCGAGATCGTAGGACGCGGCCAGACACCGGTAGGTCCAGTCCTTGGCGAACGCGACCGCGTCGGGCACCGAGTAGCCATTGGCGAGTGCGCACGCAATGGCGGCGGCCAGGGTGTCCCCGCCGCCGTGGTCGTTCCCGGTGCTGATCCGCGGCGCGGTGAACTCCAGGAATTGATCGCCATCGAAGAGTAGATCGGTGCTGACCTCGGAGGATCGCAGATGTCCGCCCTTGACGACCGCCCATTGCGCCCCGAGGTCGTGCAGTGCCCGCGCGGCCCGCCGCGCCGAGGCGTCATCGGTGACCTCGATGCCGGTGATCAGCCGCACCTCGTCGAGATTCGGTGTCACCACCGTGGCCAGCGGAATCAGCGTATGCCGCACCGCATCCAGCGCCTCCGCGTGCAGCAGCGCATCACCGTGCATGGACGCCGCGACGGGATCGACCACCAGGGGCGTGCGGTCCCGCCCGATCCCCACCTCCTGGCAGACCGCCGCGACGGATTCGATAATGGCCGTCGAGGCCAACATCCCGGTCTTTGCCGCCCCGACCCCGATATCCCCGACCACCGAACGCACCTGATCGGCCACGATCTGCGGCGGAATCTCATGGAACCCGCTCACCCCGACCGAGTTCTGCACCGTCACCGCGGCCACCGCCACACACGCGTGCACGCCGCACAGGGCCATGGTCCGCGAATCGGCCTGAATACCCGCGCCGCCCCCGGAGTCGGTTCCGGCAATGGTGAGGACACGAACCGGAGTCTGCCCGTCGGGCACAAGCGGCAGCAATTTCACACCCCAGACCCTACTCAGCGGCCGCACCGACCTCGCCATTCCGGTGCGGGCCGCCCAAGCGTTGCGGTGCGCGGCCAATGCCGAGGGTGCGAATGTGGCAGGAATCGGCCAGATTCGGCAGGAAAGCGCACTGGTCCCGGGCATTCCGATCTGACCGATCGCATCCCTGGTGGGCCCGCGACACCTTGGGTTGGATCATTCGAATGCCCCTCACCTTCCACTGGTTTCTGCCGACCAACGGCGACAGCCGCAATGTCGTCGGCGGCGGTCACGGTGCGACCGCAACGCACTCCGCCGGTGACCGTCCGCCCAGCGTGGCCTACCTCGGCCAGATCGCGGCGGCCGCCGAATCGCTCGGATTCGAGGCGGTCCTGACGCCGACCGGCGCGTGGTGCGAGGATGCCTGGCTGACCACCGCCATGGTCAGCCAGGCCACCGAGCGGTTGAAGTTCCTGGTGGCCCTGCGGCCCGGATTCATCTCGCCGACGCTGGCCGCGCAGATGGCCAGCACCTTCCAGCGCCAGACCGGTGGCCGCCTGCTGATCAATGTGGTGACCGGCGGTGAGTCCGCCGAGCAGCGCGCCTATGGCGACTTCCTCGACAAGGACGCCCGCTATGTGCGCACCGGCGAATTCCTCGAGGTGGTGCGCAAACTCTGGGCGGGCGACATGGTAAGCCTGACCGGCGAGCACATCCACATCGCCGACGCGAAACTGGCTCGGGTGCCGAATCCGGTGCCCGAGGTGTACTTCGGCGGTTCCTCGCCGATCGCCGGCACCGTCGCGGCCGCGCACTCCGATGTCTACCTGACCTGGGGTGAGCCGCCCGCGCAGGTCGCCGAGAAGATCGCCTGGATCACCAAACTGGCCCAACGTGCTGGCCGCACCGTGCGTTTCGGTATCCGACTGCATGTGATCACCCGCGACACCTCGGAACTGGCCTGGGCCGAGGCGAACCGGCTGCTGGCCGGTTTCGATCCGGCGGCCGTCGCCGATATCCAGAAATCGTTGGCGCGCAGCGAATCCGAGGGGCAGCGCCGAATGCTCGCGCTGCACGCGGGCGCCAGCGACGCGCTGGAGATCTACCCGAATCTGTGGGCGGGCATCGGACTGGTGCGCGGCGGCGCGGGCACGGCGCTGGTCGGCAGTCACGAGGAGGTGGCCGAGCGCATTCTCGAATACCACGACCTCGGCATCGATGAGTTCGTGCTCTCCGGATATCCGCATCTGGAGGAGGCGTACTGGTTCGGTGAGGGCGTGCTGCCGCGGCTGGCCGCGCGCGGGCTGTGGCGGCATCCGGATGCGCCGGTGGCGGCGCAGCGCGGTCTCGAAGTCGCGTCGTCCTGATGTCCCGGACGACCCACCCGACCACATCTAAATGAAAACCATTATCATTAATGCGTGACCATTGCATCGTCTCCTGATCTGCTGCCCGTGACCGTGCTCTCCGGCTTCCTCGGCGCGGGCAAGACGACCCTGCTCAACCACATCCTGGCCAATCGGGACGGCCGCCGCGTCGCGGTCATCGTCAATGACATGAGCGAGGTCAATATCGATGCCGCGCTCGTCGCGGGGCAGGGCCAGCTCGACCGCACCGAGGAGAAGTTGGTCGAGCTGACCAACGGCTGTATCTGTTGCACCCTGCGCGAAGATCTGATCGAAGCGGTCGGCAGGCTCGCCAGGGCTGGTCGCTTCGATCAACTGGTCATCGAATCCACCGGGATCTCCGAACCGATGCCGGTGGCCGCGACCTTCGACTGGGAGTTCGAGGACGGCTTCAAACTCGGTGATATTGCCCGCCTCGACACCATGGTCACGGTGGTGGACGCCTCGACCTTCCTCGTCGAGATCGCCCGCGGCCAGGCACTCGCCGAACGGAATCTGCAAGCGGGCGAGGGGGATACGCGCACCATTGCCGATTTGCTGGTCGATCAGGTGGAATTCGCGGACGTGCTGCTGATCAACAAGACCGACCTGGTCAGCGCGAATGCCGTCGGAACCGTGGAAGCGACGGTGCGGCGGCTCAATCCGCGCGCCCATGTGCTGCGCACCGAAAAGGGTGTGGTGGATCTCGCGGAAGTCCTCGCTACCGGCCGCTACAACCCGGTCGTCGCCGCCGAATCCGAGGGCTGGGCCGAGGAACTCGCCGGCGGCCACATCCCCGAAACCGAGGAATACGGCATCCGCAGCCTCACCTACACTGCCGAGCGGCCCTTCCATCCCGAACGCCTGGCCGATGCCCTCGCCCGACTCCGCGGCATCTTGCGCAGCAAGGGTTTCTGCTGGTTGGCCACCCGTCCCGAGCTCGCCGCCATCTGGTCCCAGGCCGGTCCCAACCTGACCTTCGAGCCCGCCACCTGGTGGTCTGCCCTCGAAGTCCCCGCGGGCCAGGAAATCGTGTTCATCGGTGTGAAACTCGACCTCGACCAGATTCGTCGACTCCTCGATGCCGCGGTCTTGACCGACGCCGAATTCGCCGCTGGCCCGACCGCCTGGTCCACTTACCCCGACCCGTTCCCCACCTGGGGCGAGCTCCACAACCACCACTGAGCGCCAGAAACCCACGCACCGGATCGGGGCGTGGGTTTCTGGTCGATTGGGGAAACCTGCCGAGTTCGAGCGGCATCGTGGCTCAGTTGGAGATGCCGGGGGCCCGGTGGGTGTAGGTGGCGTCGGTGAGTTGTTCGAGCATGAACGCCGCGATATCGGCACGGGCGATCTTCAGCGACAGGCCCTTTTCCTCGGTGCCGAAGCCGCGACGGAAGCCGTCGGTGCGTGGGCCGTCGGTGAAGGCGCTCGGGCGGACGATGGTCCAGTCCAGTTTGCTGGCGCGGACGTATTCCTCCTGCGCGACATGGTCGGCATAGGCCTGGCGCAGCAGCATCCCGAACATCACATACTTCCAGAGGAAGTTCAGGTTGCCCTCGCTGTCGCCGACACCGAGGGTGGTCTGGCAGATCAGGCGCTTGACGCCGGTCCGGTTCATCGCCTCGATGACCGCGCGGGTGCCCTCGGCCCGGATGACGCCCTTGCGGCCTGCGCCGAGCGAGATCAGCACCGCGTCCTGACCGACGACCGCCCGCTCGACCGAATTCGTATCCAGCACATTGCCCTCGACAATGTGCAGCCGCTCGTGCCGCTGCTCGACGCTGGCCGCATTGCGGGTGAAGGCGGTGACCTCATGCCCCTGTTCGAGCGCCTGCTCGACGACCAGACGACCGACGGTGCTGGTTGCTCCGAAGACTGCGATCCGCATTGTTCTCTCCTTGTTGAATGTGCGATGCTCCCGGGCCCTACGTGGTCACGCAGGCCCTGACGCTCGCATCGGGGGGGTCTGAAAGCTGTTGAGCTGTTGGTGAATCCAGTACATCAACGGAGAGCGAGACGAACCATGGCCGTGAGTCTCGCGGACATAAGAGTGGGTCTACGCGCATCGGCCCCGCGTTCGCGAGTGGCAACGCGGGGCGGTGAGCAGCGGTTTCGGCCGGTGTCCGTGCGGCACCTCACGGCGATGCGAGGTACCGCACGGAACCGGCATCGGGCGTCAGCGGTACTGCGCGAAGAATTCGGTGATCTCAGCGGCCATCAGCGCGGGGGCGACGTGGTGCAGGTAGTGGGTGTACACGTCGTGGGTGCGCCACGACACGATGTTGGTGTGATCGCGGTCGGCGAACCGGCGGATTCCGTGGAAGTCGCCATTGGATCCGGACAGCGCGAGCGGCACCGTGGTCGGCTCGGTCGGCTGCTGCGCCCTGGCCTTCTCGAAGTAGTGCCGGATGGCCGAACCCGCGGTGCCGGTGAGCCAGTGGATCGCGATATTGGTCAGCACGAAGTCATCGTCCAGATCCGGGCCAAGCAGTTGGCTGTTCCAGCCGACCAGGCCGGTCGGCGAATCCATCAGCGCGTGCGCCAGCGTCTGCGGCTGCTGCGACTGCAGAATATTGAAGCCCATCTTGTTCTTGACGAACCAATCCAGCGTCGCCAGTGACTGCTGCTCGTCCTCGGTCAGATCGGCCAGTTCCGACGGATCACCCGACGGGAACGAGTACACCTGCGAAACCTGAATGGCGACAACACTGTCCGGGGCGACTCGACCGAGTTCGGGCGAGATCTGCGCGCCGCCGTCATTGCCGACCGCACCGTACTTGGTGTACCCGAGCCGCCGCATGAGTTCGGCCCAAGCCTTGGCGATGCGCTGATCGTTCCAGCCGGATTCGGTTGTCGGACCGGAGAATCCGTAGCCCGGCACCGACGGGATCACCAGATCGAATCCGGCCGCGGTCAACGGCTCGATGACACCGAGGAATTCGACGAAGGTACCCGGCCAGCCGTGGGTCAGGATCAGCGGAAAGCTGTTGTCCCGCTGGGACTCGATGTGCAGGAAGTGGATGTTCTGCCCGTCGATCTCGGTGGTGAACTGCGGGTACGCATTGAGCTTCGCCTCGACCTCGCGCCAGTCGAATCCGTCGCGCCAGTAGTTCACCAGATGCCGCACGCGCTCGACGCTCACCCCGTAGGTGTCATCCGACCCGAGGATCTGATCCGCCCAGCGGGTGCGGGCCAGCCGGTCCTGCAGGTCGTCCAGCTCGGCCTGGTCGATCTTGATGGTGAAGGGGGTGATGGCGGTCATCTCTACTCCTTGTGAAACGGAATGCTTCGTTCTGTTTGAACAGTAACAGAACGGATCCTTCCGTTTCAAGTGCTAATCTGAACCCATGCCGAAAACATCCGACGCCCCAGCTCAGAAGGGTCTGCCGGGTCGCAAGGCCCAGGCCGCCCGCAATGACGGACTCATCCTGGAGGCCGCCCGTGCGGTCTTCCTGGCCGATGCCAATGCGCCGATCGCTGCCGTCGCCGAACGCGCGGGTGTCGGGATCAGCGCCCTCTATCGCCGCTATCCGAGCAAGGAGGTGCTGTTGCGCACTCTCTGCCATGAGGGCCTGCGCCGCTACAACGCGGAAGCCGATGCCGCACTGGAGGATTCGGATGGCTGGCGCGGTTTGGTCGGATTCCTGGAACGGGTGGTCGACGCCGACGTGCACTCGCTGGCCGTGCATCTGGCGGGTACCTTCACCCCGGAGGACTCGATGCTTCCGGACATCACGCATTCGGGTGAGGTCACCGAGGAACTGGTGCGGCGGGCGCACGCCTCCGGTCGGCTGCGCGCGGATGTCAATGCCAACGATCTCGGTCTCATCCTGGAATCGTGCGCGGCCATTGCCATGCCGGATCAGGTCCGCACCGCGCAGCTGCGCAGGCGGGTGCTGGCCGTGCTGGTCGCGGGTCTTTCGGGAAAGGGCGAGCTGCCGGGTCCGGCGCCGCAGCCGGGCGAATTCGCCTGGCGCTGGCAGCCGCGCGCGTAGCGCCGATGAATTCGGCCGCGGCGCACCGTCTGCACTGTTACGAATGGCCCTGTCCGCCGCAGCGAAGGGATGTGCAATGAACTGGACGCTCGAGGTCGTGATCGTGCCGGTATCCGATATCGACCTGGCCAAGGACTTCTACTCGAACAAACTGGGTTTCGTTCTCGACCACGACACCGCGGTCGGCGACGATATGCGTATCGTCCAGCTGACCCCGCCCGGTTCCGGCTGCTCCATCGTGATCGGCAAGGGCGCGGTCCCGAAGATGGAACCGGGCTCGATACAGGGCCTGCAGCTCGTCGTCCCCGATATCCACAAGGCCCACGCCGAATTGGTCGAACGCGGTGTCGAGGTCAGCGATGTCCAGGTCCTCGGCACGAACCCGACCCCGATGCCCGACCCGCTCGACAATGTCGGCTTCTGCTTCTTCAGCGATCCGGACGGCAACGGCTGGGCGGTTCAGCAGATCTCGACCCGCTCCTGATGCGTTCGGCCCCTTGCCATTTCACGCCCTGTCCGCCTCGTGCCGAGACATCAGACGCGCCTGTTGTCGGTGGATGTCGTTGGCGCGGTGGGGGGCAGTGTCAGGGGTTGGATCGCGCGGCCGTCAACCCATGCGGTCCAGCCGTTGTTGCAGGCGATATGTGCCCAGTCCCCGGCGCGTTGGAGGATCTGGAGTTCGACGCCGGGATCAATGCTGGTGATGGGTCCGAATCTCGGATCCGGCGAAGCCCACGCGGCGATTCCGCCCTCGGGTACCCGGTGGGTGGGGTACCAGGGTGCTGCGGCGGGGGCCGCGAGAGGTTCGACGGCGCGGCCGTCGACCCAGCCGGTCCAGCCGTTGTTGCAGGCGATATGTGCCCAGTCGCCGGCGCGTTCGAGGATCTGGAGTTCGACGCCGGGATCGATGTTGGCGACGGGTGGTTGGGACGGGTCGGGTGTGGCCCAGGCGGGCATGCCGTCATCGGGCACCTGGTGGGTCGGATACCACGCCGCTGCGCCGCCGCGCTCGACCACCGGTACGGCCTCCGTGGGCGCGGCGGTCGCGTCGAATGCCGCTGTGCCACCGGCGAAACTGACCACGGCAGGATCGAGCACGTCGTGCACCAGACGCAGTGCGACTTCCGCTGTGGTCTCGAACAATTCCACGCGCGGGTTTCGCGCCGCCAGCTCGCTCCAGAACGCGAACTGCGTCGTGAACGTCGATCGGAACACCGTGAAATGGGCGAGTGCGGTCCGTTCCGCTGCCGCGCCGGTGAACACGGCAATGCTGCCCGTCGTCAATAGCTGACCGAACGTCCGCGCCACCGCGGTCCCGGCATGGGTGAATCGGTAGCTGCCGAGCGCCTCCAGTCGGACCAGGCCCAGCAGGGCCAGCCTGGCCAGCCCCTCGGTCATCCGACCGGCCGCGGCCGCGAGTGACACCGGTGCGGCCCCCTGGGCGGCGGGTAGGGCCCAACGGGTGTCGCCGCTGGCGAGCCCCTTGGCGAGTTGCTCCTCCAGTTCGAGCGCCCGCAGTTCGGGCGGTCCGGGTGTGACCTTCCGACCCAGGACCCCGGCTAGGCGGGCCTCTTGCGCCGTGTCGGTGGCGGCGAGCAGGGCGGCGAATGCGATGAGATCGAGGTCGATGGGGGGCGATGAGGCTCCGGGGCCGTAGGAGGTGAGATCGAGCAGTTCGTCCACCAGCACGGTGGCCTGCGCGAGCGTGGGCACGACGGCGAAATCGAAGCCGTCATCGCCGGTCCCGGCCTGCATGACGAAGGTGTCGTTTTCGTCCCCGTGCAGCAGCAGCGCCGACTTCCAGTTGGCCTGTCCGGCGCGGTTGGCGGTGATGACGACGGTGCGGGCGGGATCGGCGGCGATTCGCAACGCTCGCATCGTCGGTCCGATGAGTCGGCCGTCATCTTCGAGCAGTCCGGTGTCCTGCAGCGCCGCCGCGGGGTCGGTCGGCGGGGTCTGCATCGGCAGCGTGGAGCGCGGGCCCGGCTGCACCTCAGCGATGGACAGGGCCGCGGCGAGTTGGTCCGGGTTCAGTCGGAAACGCATCGGATTCAACTCCTTCCCGCGTCCGGGGCGCTGCACGCAGGCGTCCGGAACCAGATTCGGAAAGGTCCCGGCGCGTACGCCCAAGCCAGCAGCGGCGCGACCGGAAGCAGCCCGAGCAGGGCACATAAACCAGCAAGACCCGGACCGGAAACCATTGCGCGAGTGGTGTCGGTCGCCGGGCCCGGTGTCCGCGGTGCGCGGTTTGCTGCCGGGTGTCCAGTCATCAGAGTTCTTGGGTCGACCGAATCACTTTTATGGTTTCACATGCGGCGATTGCTCAGCAACAGGGCGACCGGTGGTCGCTACCTGCGAAGTTTGTGCCGTGTGGCCGCAGTCTCAGCTGCCGCGCAATCCGATTCGACGGCGTGCGCCGAGCATCTGCGCAGGCCGCGAACTTCGGCCCGCGCGGACGCTAGCGCGGTCCGAGGAACAGAGTTTGGGTGCTACGACCGAGTGGGCCCTTTTCATCGAACAGTGCCGACTCCGCCAGGCCGATGCCGTGTGGTTGCGGATAGGTGACGGCGTCCAGGCAGACCCATTCGCCGACCGGCTGCCGGTGCAGGGTGACCGTGAGATCGGTATTGATGAACAGGTATCGGGACCAGTCCAGCACCGAGCTGACGCCATTGCCCGAATCCGCCGCCGCGAGTGTGCGTTCCAGTGGACTGGGGGTGGTTCCGGCGACGATCGGATACCGCAGCCGGATCCAGCAGATCGCCGGGCCGGGTTCGCCGAATGAGCCGGTGACGAAGCGGTAGTCGATGCCGGTGTGGAAGCCGACCGGCTGATCCGAGGGAAACGGGGACGGCGCGCCCTGATCGGGCCCCGGGCGCGCACCGGTCGGCAGAATTTGTTCGGGCAGTTCGAGTTCCGGCTCGGCGAGTTTGAAGCGCCAGGCATTCGCCCGCAGCACCGGCCCGCGATCCGTGGACAGGGTCGCCTCGATCAATTCGACGCTGCGGCCGGGGCGGGCCACCCGCGCCGCCACCGTCAGCGGCTCCAGCGGAATCGGGCCGAGAATCTCCACCGCGACCCGCCCGACCTGGAATCCGGCCCGCGGCTCACAGCGCTCGATCGCATACCCGAGCAGCGCGGAGGGCGGTCCGGCGTGCTGGGCGTCCGGTGACCACGGACCGCGGGTGAGCTCGGTCGAGACGAACCGATTCGGATTCGTCGGATCCGGTGTGTAGAAAGCGTCGGCCACGTCGTTGTCCCATCAAAGCTGCCCGGCGAATTGTTCGTCCGGTTAACGATTCTGCTCCGACGCTACTCCCCGGTAACCGGCTGGGCGTCACTACACCCGACCGAAGGCGAGGGCGACATTGTGGCCGCCGAAGCCGAAGGAGTTATTGAGGGCGAAGTCGATGTGCTGCTCGCGGGGCGCGCCCGCGACGATATCGAGGTCGATCTCCAGATCGCGATTGTCGAGATTCAGCGTGGGCGGGACGATCTGGTCGCGCAGCGTCAGCATGGTGAGGATGGATTCGAGCGCCCCGACCGCGCCGATCGAATGGCCGAGTGCGGATTTGGGTGCGTAGACCGATGCCTCGGGTGTGACGGCGGTGATGGCATTGGCCTCCGACGCATCGCCGATCGATGTCGAGGTGGCATGCGCATTGACGTGCTGAATATCCGAAACCTGAAGTCCGGCAGTGCTTATCGCCTTGCGCATGGCACGGGCCGCACCGATGCCGTCCGGCTCCGAGGCGACGATGTGGTAGGCGTCGGAGGTGATCCCCGCGCCGAGTACGCGCCCATGGATCCGCGCGCCGCGCGCCCGCGCATGCCGCTCGGATTCCAGCACCAGCAATGCACCGGCCTCGCCGAAAACGAAGCCGTCCCGATCCCGATCGAATGGCCGCGACGCCCGCTCCGGTTCGTCATTGCGGGTGCTCATCGCACGCATCATCGCGAAACTCGCGATCGGCACCGCATCGATATGACCCTCGACGCCGCCCGCGACCACGACGTCGGCCTCGCCGGTGCTGATCAGCCGCCACGCGTGCGCGATCGCCTCCGAACCGGACGAACAGGCCGAGACCGGCGCGAAGACCCCGGCCTTTGCGCCGATTTCGAGGCCGACCGTGGCGGCCGGGCCGTTCGGCATCACCATCGGCACCGACATCGGCGACACCTTGCGGTAGCCGCCGTCGCGCATCGAGTCGACGGCATTGATCAGCGCATCGCCACCGCCGAGGCCGGTGCCGATGACCACCGCGAGCCGTTCGCCCTCGACCTCGGGTGTGCCCGCATTGCGCCACACCTGGCGGCCGAGCACCAGGGCCATCTGCTCGACATAGGAGTGGCGTCGCTGTTCGACGCGGGTGAGTTCGGCGCCCGGATGTGCGGTCAACTTGCCGCCGATGCGGACCGGCAGATCGTATTCGGCGACGAAATCGTCGGTGAGCCTGCCGATACCACTGCGTCCGGCGAGCAGGCCGGACCAGGTCGCGTCGATGTCATCGGCAATCGATGTGGTCGCGGCCACCGCGGTGACCACGACCGACGGCCGAGTTTCTGAAGCGATTGTTACAGTCACGATGTCATGGATACCTGTACCAATCGCTACAGTCAACTCATGGCCCGCCCCCTCGACCACGCGAAACGCGCCGATCTGCTGGCCGGTGTTGTCGAATACATCGCCGAACACGGCCTCGGCGATCTGTCGCTGCGCCCGCTCGCCGCCGAACTCGGCACCAGCTCCCGCATGCTGATCCACTACTTCAAAACCAAGGAGGAGCTGCTGGTCCAGGCGCTCACCACGCAGCGCCCGGATATCCCCGCCATCTTCGCCGATGTCACCGATGCGGCGGCGCTGCGCGAGCGGCTCGCCGCATTCTGCTCGGTGAATATCGCGGGGGAGGCCACGACGAGTGTGCGTGTGCTGCTGCAAGTACTGGGCGCGGCGTGTGCGCCGGGGAGTCCCTATGGCGAATACGCGAATGCCGCGATCGCGACCTTCATCGGCACACTCACCGATGCGCTGTGCCGGATCGAGACCACCATTGACGATCCGGAAGCCGTTGCCACGCTATTGATTTCGGGTCTGCGCGGCATCATTCAGGATCGGCTGATCACCGGCGACGTCGAACGCACCGACCGGGCCGCGCGCCTGCTGATCGACCAGATCATCCGCTAGACAACATATTTCGAGATGGCCACATACCAGCGAAACCCTGTGTCGACCGCACATCCGATGTGCGTTCGACACAGGGTTTCGATGAGGAGCGTCAGGCAAGGGCGATAGCGGCGCAGAGTGCGCCGACGGCGATGAACTGAAGGGCGACCCGGCCAATGATGACGCTGTTCCACTTATCCTGCAGCGCACGCGCATTCGACGGGATGATGCCGGACTTCGCGGCGGCCGTCTGCTGGGTGTTCACCGGCTTCGCGACCCGAACATAGATTCCGAGCCAGGTCACCAGCGCGATGACGGCGATACCCGCCGCGATCGCCGCCGAGACGTGACCGCCGATGGCGGCGAGCAGCGTTGCCGCGACGGCGGTCACCACGCCGCCGATGCCGACGATCGGCATCCGGCGATCGCCGTAGTAATGGCCCCATCCCGCCGAGATGGTCACGGTCCGGTCGTCCAGCTTGTCGTACACCGAACGCGTGATCAGCGCGAAACAGGCGTCGGTGCCGTAGACGACGGCGTTCGCGAGGACCGAGGCGATGGCGATGACCTGAATGGCGGTGGTGATCATGATGGCTTCCGTTCTTCGTGTTTAGCGTCGATAGAGAATCTAGCAGCGCTAGATTTATGCGTCAACCGGTTGCTGTCGATGCGTGGATTTCCCTCGGTGGCCGCCCGGTTCGCTTCGGTAGCCTTCCGTTGGCTGAGATGTGATGAATGCTGGCTGGACGCCGATGGGTGATCCAAGCGCGCGATGTCTGCGGGGTTGCTGCGGCAAGCGCGGAGGTGCGTTGGCTCATGGCATGTCGGTGTGGAGTCGGAACGTGCGGGCCGGTCTGCGCCTACCTGGTCCGCACCGGCTGGGTCGGGCCCGATCGTCGGCGGTTCCGCGGTTGAGCGCTCCGGCTGGGCGCCATCAGCTCGCCTCGCCCGACTCGCTGCTCGAAGTTGGTCATTCCGTAACGGCGTATCAGCGCGCGACACGCCTTCGATGTGGCACCGGCTACTACGCCATGCTTTTCGGCGTGCATTGTCGCGAAGTGACTGTGCTTGCGATGTGGTTGGTGCCCAAAGGATTTCGGGTCACCGGAAGTCACTGACCCGCGGCGTCCGTGCCCCAGCCGTGTTCGAGCAGGTCGAACAGCTCCCGGAGCGCGCGCGGCGGATCCTCCCGTGTACTGGCGACTTTGGAGCTTTCCAGGGCGAAATGGGCCAATCCTGCGGCGGTGAGATCGCCATCCGGTTTGCCGGTCGCCTCGGCGATCGCGGCCGCCAGCGCGGACTCGTGCCGCAGCAGCATCTGGTGTGCATATTCGCGTAGTGCCGGCGTCGAGTCGATGAGGCGATGGAAGGCGACGATGCCGGGATCATCACTGCGCGCGGTGCGACTGCGCATCAGATAGTCGCGCAGCGCGTGCATGACCGGTTGTCCCGAGGGGCGATCGCGGACGGACGCGACCAGGTCGGCCTCGACATCCGCGTCCAGGTCGAAGACCAACGATTCCTTGCTGGGGAAATGTTTGAACAGCGTGCTCAGTGATACGTCTGCCGCCTCGGCGACCTCCCGGACGCCGACATTGTCATAGCCGCGTTCGGTGAACAGCTGCATCGCGGCGTCGGCCAGGGCCTGGCGCGTCTGGGCCTTCTTGCGCTCACGGCGTCCGGTCGTCGCGGTCATATTGCCGACCTTACTGGATTTGGCTATCTGCGCCAAAATCGGAGCAGTTGTACTTTTGTAGCGGCTATGCTTTTCTGGATCGGTCGGCGGTCCGGATTGCCGATGACAAGTCCGAAGGAGGTGAGCGGTCATGTCCGCAGAAATGACCGAAATGAGAACCGCGCCAACGCGATCGATCCGATTGGTGCTGGCCGGGGTGCTGCTGGCAATGCTGCTGGCAATGCTGGACAACGCGATCGTCGGCACCGCGATGCCGACGATCGTGCGTGAATTGGGCGGACTGTCCCAGGTCGCCTGGGTGGTGACCGCGTACACCCTGCTATCGGCGATCTCGACGCCGGTATGGGCGAAGCTCGGCGACCTCTACCGCCGAAAGACCGTATTCCTCAGTGCTATCGGCGTATTCCTGATCGGTTCGGTGCTGGCGGGCGCATCGTGGTCGATGTCGGCGCTGATCGGATTCCGCGCACTGCAGGGGCTCGGCGCGGGTGGTATCGCCGTCACCGCGTTCGCCGTCATCGGCGCGCTGGTCCCGCCGCGCGAACGCGGGAAGTACCAGGGCATGACCGCCACCACGATGGCCATCGGCACCATCGGCGGACCGCTGCTCGGCGGTGTTATCACCGACGGACTCGACTGGCGGTGGGCCTTCTACATCAATATCCCGCTGGGCCTGGTGGCCTTCGCCTGGTCGTGGTGGCGGCTCGAGCTTCCGGTCGCGCGCAGGAAGGTGACCATCGACTACGCGGGCATCTGCACGCTCGCCAGCGCGATCGCCGCGCTGGTGCTGATCGCGACCTGGGGTGGTGTCGACTACGCCTGGCTCTCGGCCCGGATCATCGGGCTCGCCGTGCTCGCGGTGGCCGCTCTTGCCGCATTCTTCGTCATCGAGCGCCGGGTCGCCGATCCGGTGATTCCGCTGGAGATCTTCCGTGCCCGCAATCTGACCCTGGCGGCGCTGACGGCTCTGGTCGGTGGCGTGATCATGTTCGGATCGGTGCTGTATCTGCCGCTGTTCCAGCAGACGGTACAGGGTGCCTCGGCGGCCAACTCCGGATTGCTGCTGCTGCCGATGATGATCCCCTTGCTCATCGTGTCCCAGATCATCGGCAAGCGGATGACCGCCACCGGAAAGTACAAGATCTTCTTCATTCTCGGCGGGGTGTTTCTCACCGCGGGTGCCGTACTGCTGGCCGCCGTCGATGCCGAAACCGGGCGGCTGGCAACGGGATTCGCGATGGCGCTGATGGGAGCCGGACTCGGCTTCTCGATGCAGCTGTCCACCGCCGTCGCGCAGAACAGCGTGGAGATAACGCATATCGGCGCGGCATCCGGCGCGGTCACCCTGTTCCGCACCCTCGGCGGATCAATCGGTGTCGCGGCCTTCGGATCCCTGTTCACCAGGGCACTTCAGGGGCATGCGCCCGCCGACGGTCCCGGATATCTGGCAGCCTTCGCCTCCGGTGTCGGGAATGTCTTCCTGGCCGCCTCGGTGATCTGTGCGCTCGGCTTCGTGATCTCCTGGTTCATCGAGGAAGTTCCGCTGCGCGGCAAGGCTGTTGAACCGGCTGCGCAAGGCGGGTCGGCACCGGTTGCGTCAGAGAAGCAGACCGCGGTCTGATGCGGTGCGACGCCCGCTCGATCACACCGGGATCGGGCGGGCGTTGTGCCTTGTGGGGCTGTGGTGTGGGCGTAGTGCCCATCGGCCGCGGTGGCGCGTGTGCCGGGGCGCGATCCCGGTTGAAACCACTGTGGCCGGGCCCGCGCGTAACGGTGCCCGGTGTCAATCCGCGACGGCGTCCGGGTGGGTGTGCTCGAACAGCCGACGCATCATGTCCGACAACATGATTCGTTCGTCCCGGCTGAGCGGTGCGAGGATTTCCTCGCGCACTTGCCCGGCCTCCTTGTCCAGCGCCCGCAGTGCCGTCCGGCCGGACCTGGTGATCCGCACCGACATTCTGCGGCGATCGGCGGGATCGCGGGTGCGTTCGACGTGACCGGCACTGGCCAACTCATCGACGATCTTCGCCACATCGCTGGGGTGGATATCGAGCCGGATCCCCAGATCACGCTGCACATGCGTGCCGAAATCGGCCAGCGCGGCGAGTACGGCCATATGCCACAACCGAAGTCCGCGCGCCGCGAGCCGCTCGGCGAATCGGCCGCGCGCGACCTTGCCGACACGTGACAGCAGGTAGGTGTCGAGCCCGAGCAGGCTCGGCGGCAGGGCCCGCGCGGATTCCATGCGACAAATTATAGGGCCGGTCCTACGATAGGTGAGCACCTACTAAATAGGAGATATCGTGGACGCCCTGTACCCGAGACTGCTCGTCACCCGCTTCGCCGAATGCTTCGAGTTCTACCGCGCCGTCCTCCCGGAGCTGGTCGGCGCGAAGCTGATCAAGGGCACCGCGGCGGGCCCGTACGCGAACTGGGATGTGGACGACCAGGCAGTCCTGGTGCTCTTCGACCGCGCTGCCATGGCCCAGGTCGCTGGCACCACCGATCTGCCGGTCACCCCGGCGCCCGCGCAGGACGCGGTGATGTTCGTGTGCCGGGTGGCCGATGTCGATGCCGGTGTCGCGCTATGTCTGCGCAACGGCGCGACGCTGGTTGCCGGGGCGGTGGATCGTCCGGAGTGGGGGCCGAATCTGCGGACCGCGCATCTGCGCGATCCGGAAGGCGCACTTATCGAACTCCAGTCCTACTGAGAATCAGCTGATCTGCCAGGAGCCGACCTCGCGGTATCCGGAGTTGTAGATGGCCGAACCGTCGCCCTCGATCAGCTGGTAGTGCTTTACGTTGCCGCCCCAGTAGCGCAGGATGCGACCGAGCTCATCGGCGAGATCGGCAGGTGCTGGGACGCCCTCGGGCAGGACATCCAGATCTACCTCCAGGGTGAATTTCACCTTGTCGAATCTACCGGCGCGCCCTTGCCCGTCCCGCGCTTCGCTGTATGTTCCTCCGATCGCCGGGCGGGATGCGGACGTGGAAAGGTATCGTCGGGCGGGAAAATTTCACACCCAACGGGGGCTCGCACCAGCGGGCTGAGAGGACGGCTAGCCCAATCCGGGCGTTCAGGGCCGTCGACCGTATGAACCTGACCAGGTAATGCTGGCGTAGGGAGGAAATCGAATGGGCACAACTGCGTCCGCGGGTCGTTCCGCAGGCTCCGCTCCTGTCGACTCCGTGACCACCGGTCCGATCGAAGGCAGCGTCAAGCACTACCAGCAGGTCGATGACCTGCGCATTCCGGTGCGTCGGATCAATCTGACCAATGGCGAGCACTTCGACGTCTATGACACCTCGGGCCCGTACACCGACGAGGCGGCGACCATCGACCTGGACGCGGGGCTGCCCAAGCTGCGCGACAGCTGGGCCAAGCCCGAGGTCGACGGTCCGCCGACCCAGCTGGCCTGGGCACGTCGGGGCATCATCACCCCCGAGATGCGTTTCATCGCCGCGCGCGAGGGCGTGCGCGCCGAGCTCGTGCGCGACGAGGTGGCCGCTGGCCGCGCCGTCATCCCGGCCAACCACAAGCATCCGGAGCTGGAGCCGACCATTATCGGCAAGAAGTTCCTGGTGAAGATCAATGCCAATATCGGCAACTCGGCCGTCTCCTCCTCGATCGCGGAGGAGGTGGAGAAGATGGTGTGGGCCACCCGCTGGGGCGCGGACACCATTATGGATCTGTCCACCGGCAAGAACATCCACGAGACTCGCGAGTGGATTCTGCGCAACTCCCCGGTCCCGGTCGGCACCGTGCCGATCTATCAGGCGCTGGAGAAGGTGAACGGCGATCCGACCGCACTCACCTGGGAGATCTACCGCGACACCGTGATCGAGCAGTGCGAGCAGGGCGTCGATTATATGACCGTGCACGCCGGTGTGCTGCTGCGCTATGTGCCGCTGACCGCCAAGCGGGTCACCGGCATCGTCTCGCGCGGCGGATCCATCATGGCCGCATGGTGTTTGGCGCACCACCAGGAATCGTTCCTGTACACCAACTTCGCCGAACTCTGCGAGATCCTGGCGCGCTACGACGTGACCTTCTCCCTCGGTGACGGCCTGCGCCCCGGCTCCATCGCCGACGCCAATGACGAGGCGCAGTTCGCCGAGCTGCGCACCCTCGGCGAGCTGACCAAGATCGCGAAATCCCATGGCGTGCAGGTGATGATCGAGGGTCCGGGGCACGTGCCGATGCACAAGATCGTGGAGAACGTTCGGCTGGAAGAGGAGTTGTGCGAGGAGGCGCCGTTCTACACCCTCGGCCCGCTCGCCACCGATATTGCGCCCGCCTACGACCACATCACCTCGGCCATCGGTGCCGCGATCATCGCCCAGGCCGGTACCGCGATGCTCTGCTATGTCACCCCCAAGGAGCATCTGGGTCTGCCCAACCGGGACGATGTCAAGGTCGGCGTGATCACCTACAAGATCGCCGCCCACGCCGCCGACCTCGCCAAGGGCCACCCGCACGCCCAGGACCGGGACAACGAATTGTCCAAGGCGCGCTTCGAATTCCGCTGGCGCGACCAATTCGCGCTGTCGCTGGACCCGGATACCGCCCGCGAGTACCACGACGAAACCCTGCCCGCCGAACCCGCCAAGACCGCCCACTTCTGCTCCATGTGCGGACCGAAGTTCTGCTCCATGCGCATTTCCGCGGACGTCCGGGAATATGCCGCGCGCCAGGGACTTTCGGAGACCGAAGCAATCGAGGCGGGGATGGCGGAGAAGTCCGCCGAGTTCGCCGACCACGGCGCCCAGGTGTACCTGCCCGTGGTCTCGTAGTTTCGTCCGCGGCGGTGACCTTGCCGCACTCATGGACGTGAGCGGGCCCGATCCGAAGGTGCGGATCGGGCCCGACTTATTCGCTCGCGCGGAGTTTGTCAGTGGTGGGTGCGAAGATGCCGGTTGTATCCAGGCCGAACAGATCGCCGACAGATTGGAGCCGTGATGGGCAAGGAGTTCCAGGTGACGTACGACTGTGCCGATCCCGGTGCGCAGGCGACGTTCTGGGCGGAGGCATTGGGCTATCACCTGCAGCCGCCGCCCGCGGGCTTTCCGGATTGGACGACCGCGCTGACTGCCTGGGGCGTACCGCCGGAGCATCACAACGACCGGTCGGCCATCCTCGATCCCGATGGCTCGGGGCCGCGGCTGTTCTTCCAGAAGGTGCCCGAACCGAAGACCGCGAAGAACCGTGTACACCTGGATATCCGCGCCGCGCCCGGTCTGACCGGCGACGAACGGATGACCGCGTTGGAAGCCGAGGCAACCCGGCTCGTCACGATCGGTGCAACGCGACTCAGCCGTATCGAGCCGGGCGGCTTGGACGCTGGTCACATCGTGCTCGCCGACCCGGAGGGCAACGAGTTCTGCCTGGACTGAAACACGATGAGCACTGGGTGTGAGCTCCTCCCCGACCGGTCCGGTATCCGGTCGGGGACGAGCGGCGCCGGGAGGTACAGCACAGGCGAATCGCATTGGCGCTAGCCACCATTGGCGGCATCTTCGAACTCGTCGCGGACTGGCTACACCATCACGACGACGGCGGCACTCCCGATATGATCGAGACACTCACCGAAGATCTGCGGCGTTTCATCGCCGTAGTCGATGCTGGCGTCCGAGTCGACGCAGCCACCCGGCCACCGCATCACTCCGCAAACCCACGCAGTCCCGCACGCCGCCACCTCGGTACTTTGCCGCATAACCATTGGCTACCTCGTAGGCCGTACCGCGTACGAGGTAGCCACGAGCTATGCGCCACTCGACCTGCCCTCGCGGTACCCGACGATCGCGCGCGTGGGATCGCGTTATGGTGCGTTGCGGGCATGCCAGATGCGACCGCGGACCTCGCCGAGGCCGATGCGATGCGAATTCGGACCCGGGGCCGAGGCGGTGATGACCACCTCGTCGCCATCCTCGAGGAAGGTGCGGTGCAGGCCGTTCACCGTGAGGGGTTCGGCTCCGCCCCAGGACAATTCGATGAACGAACCGCGCTGGTCGGGGACAGGTCCGGAGATGGTGCCCGAGGCGTAGAGGTCGCCGGTGCGGGTGGCGGCGCCATTCGCGGTGAGATGCGCCAGCATCTGCGCCGGTGACCAGTACATCCGGGCATACGGTGGGTGCGCGACGGTTTGGCCGTTCCAGCGCACGGCCAGATCGATATCGAATCCCCATGGCTGGCTGCCCCGCAGATAGGGCAGCGGCTGGGGCACTTGCTCCGGCAGCGGTATGCGGGCCTCCTCCAATGCGGCCAGCGGGGTGACCCAGGCCGACATTGACGTCGCGAAGGATTTGCCGAGGAAGGGGCCGAGCGGCTGATACTCCCAGGCCTGGATATCACGTGCGGACCAATCGTTAACCAGCGCGACGCCGAAGACGTGCTCGGCGAACTCGTCGATATCGATGGGGGTGCCCAGTTCGGAACCGACCCCGACCAGGAAGCCGAGCTCCGCCTCGATATCGAGACGCTGTGTCGGTCCGAAATCCGGTGTGCCGGATTGTGTTCGGCGTTGGCCGCGCGGGCGCACGATATCGGTGCCGGAGACCACCACGGTGCCGGCGCGTCCGTGATATCCGACCGGCAGATATCGCCAATTGGGCAGCAGCGGTTCGGAATCGGGACGGAACAGTCTGCCGAGGTTCGTCGCATGGTCGATGCTGGCGTAGAAGTCGACGTAATCGCCGATCTGCACCGGCAGCTCGGTCCGCACATCATGCAGTAGGTGCACGGCGGCCGTGGGCAATTCGGTATCGATCAGCTCGCGGATTCGGTTGCGCACCTCGCGCCAACGACGCGGTCCCTGCGCCATGAAGGCATTGAGGCTCGGCTCGGCGAATATCGGATCCTCCAGTGCCGCAGCCAGATCGATGACGTACTCGCTGATCCGGACGCCGACACGAAAATCCTCGCCCTCGGGTGCGAAGACCCCGTAGGGGAGATTGCGGGGGCCGAAGAGGTCGTCGTCGGCTACTTCGAGGCGGGTCTTCATGCGGGCCCACGACGCTGGTCCGCGTGCGGGCGCTGATCGGATCGCCGGTGTCCGTCGGACTGTGGTCCGCGACCCGACCAGGTCCACGCATATCCGGGATCCTCGCAGGCCAGCGCGCCCTCACCGAGTTCGAGCGGCCGGAACGTGTCGACCATGACCGCGAGTTCGTCGAAGAAGTCGATGCCGATACTGCGCTCGTACGCGCCCGGCTGCGGACCATGCGCATAGCCGCCGGGATGCACCGACACCGATCCCTGGCCGATGCCCGAACCCCTACGCGCCTCATAGTTTCCGCCGCAGTAGAACATGATTTCGTCGCTGTCGACATTGGAGTGGTAGTACGGCACCGGAATCGACAGCGGGTGGTAGTCGACCTTGCGCGGTACAAAATTGCACACCACGAAGTTGACGCCCTCGAAGGCCTGATGGGCGGGCGGCGGCTGGTGCACCCGGCCGGTGAGCGGTTCGAAATCGGAGATATTGAAGGTGAGCGGATACAGGCAGCCGTCCCAGCCGACCACATCGAAGGGATGCGTCGCGTAGATCATCCGAGTGCCGACCACGCGACCGCCGGGACGGTGTTTCACCAGCACCTCGATATCGGTTCCGGTGGCCATCAACGGCTGCGACGGGCCGTGTAGATCGCGCTCGCAGTACGGCGAATGTTCCAGCAGCTGACCGAATTTCGATAGATAGCGCTTGGGTGGCGTGATGTGGCCGGCCGCCTCGATGACATACGCGCGCAGCGGTTCCGGGCCGGTCGGTAACCAGCGGTGCGTGGTCGCCCGCGGAATCAGGACCTGGTCGCCCTGTCGGGCGGGGATGGTACCGAAGACCGTTTCGACAACGGCGGCACCGGATTCCACGTACACCAGCTCGTCGCCGATCGCATTGCGGTACAGCGGTGAGGCGCCCTTGGCCGCGACATAGGAGATCCGCACATCCGCATTCCCGAGCAGCACCCGTCGGCCGGTGACCGGATCGGTTTCGGCCGGAGTATCGCCGGGGAACAGCTGGTGCAGCCGCAGATGGCGATGGCGCAGTGGATGATTCGGGGTCAGGGACTGGTCCGGCAGCTCCCAGACCGTCGAGTCGACGATGGCAGGCGGCAGACCGCGGTGATAGAGCAGCGAGGAATCGCCGGAGAAGCCTTCCTCGCCCATCAGCTCTTCGTAATAGAGCTGTCCCTGGTCGTCTCGATGCTGCGTGTGCCGCTTCGGCGGCACCGCTCCCACCTGCCGATAAAACGCCATGACCGCACCTCCGCCGGACCGCTGGATATGCCCCCATCGTAGTGCCCGGTGGTGGGGTACAGGGCCGGATCGGTGGACATTTTGCCGGTCCAGGGCCGCCTTCTGCGGCATTCCGTCTAGTGATAGGGCTAACTGCTGAACAATTGTCGACCACCAGTCGGGCCAGTCTGGCGCAATCGGTGGCGTTTTGCTCAGGCGTGGCGCAGCGCGCGGTATACGGCCGAGCCGACGAATGCCCCGAGGCGCTGCGGATCCCAGTCGCCCTCGCCGGTGAGCAGGGTGCGCACCGCGCCCTCGCCCGCGGACACCCACAGTTCCACCAGCACCGGCAGTTTGTGGTCGGCGTCCGCGGTGCCCCATGCGCGCAGTGTCGGTCGCAGCAGTGTGGTGCAGCGCTCGACGGCGAGTTGGCGGCCGCGCCCGAATGAATCCGCAACGGCGGGATCGGGATTGCCGTACAGCAGTCGCCACGCATCGGGCCGATCGGCCGCCTTCTCCAGCAGTGCGCAGAAGCCGTCGATGAATACGGTCTCACCCGCATCGACATCGCGGGGCGGCAGCACCTCGAGCAGTCCGCCGATGAGAAAGCTCTCCTCGCGCTGGATCAGTGCCTCGATCAGTTCGACGCGATCCGGAAAGCAGGCGTACACCACGGGCCGGGTCACATTCATCCGTTCGGCGATCGCGGCCATGGTGACCGCCGCGATGCCGTGTTCGACGGCGATCGCCAGTGCGGTGTCGAGCACCTGGGGTCGGCGACGCTCGGGGCCCAAATGCTGAGCCCGCTGCCGTGGCCGCACCGCCGTCTCGCTACCCATGCGGACCAAGATATCAGCGCTGTACCGTGCGTTCACGCTGGTCCCGAGCCTGAGGATCGGGTTCCTACATCGGAGAACAATAATTCTACATTTGCGAATGAAGTCGCGTCCGAGCGCCCGAGCAGTGGACTCGGCCGAATTCGCTTCCGCGACTGCGACCGGTCTTCGAAAAGTTCGACCATGTGCCGAATGTCGCGGTCTTCCCGGAGCAGGCCCGCGCCTTCCAAACCCTGTTGACGACACAAATCGTTATCGGAGAGCGACTCGCCGCTCCGACAGCGATATCCTGGCGTTGTATTGGGTTTGACCTCCTGTTGTCCGTCGCGCCCCATATCGTTAGGACATGACCGCCGTGCAAGAGTCGCTCATGACGACCGAGGAGTTCGAGGAACTCGCCCGGGCGGCGGATCATATCGCTGAGGGTGTGCGGCTCGAGTTCATCAACGGGAAGCTGGGGGTCAAAGCAGTGCCGGACGGCGACCATGGCTGCATTATCGAGTGGTTGATCCGGGCCTGCCTACTTTTGCGACCCGACTTGTGGCTGTTCCAAGAACAGGGGCTGAAGGTCGACGCCTATCGAGCCGGAAGGGCTAGGCCGGATGGTGCATTGGCGCCGAGTGGCGTATTCGCCGGACAACCAGAATGGGCTGATCCGAGTCCTGTGGTGATGGTGGTCGAAGTGACTTCACACGATCAGGACACCGAGCGCCGGGATCGACAGGAGAAGCCGAAAGCCTATGCGAGCACCGGCATACCGATCTACTTGCTGATCGACCGCGAGTTGTGCGCGGTAGTCGTCCACAGTGAGCCCGTGGACGACCGTTACAAGCGCGTGGAGACCGTGTCATTCGGCGCAATGGTGAACCTCCCGAAGCCGCTCGATATCAAGTTGGACACCGAACCGCTGAAGGACTGGGTCCGCTGATCACGCGATCCACCTCACCGAATGACGACGGGTAACCACTGGAGACCGCATATCTGATCGGGTCACCGGCCAACGCTTGTCACCTGGAGCGATCTGTCGGACAGCTCGGGCCGGAGATACCGCGTGCCACGACCTCGTGGAATCCGGCGACGCCCCCTAGTCGGTGAATTCGGCGATTACCGGGGCGTGGTCGCTGGCGCCCTTGCCTTTTCGTTCCTCGCGGTCGACCAGGGCGTCCTTGGCGCGGGCGGTGAGGGCGGGGGAGCCGAGGATGAAGTCGATGCGCATGCCTTCTTTTCGGGGGAAGCGCAGCTGGGTGTAGTCCCAGTAGGTGTAGACGCCAGGGCCGGGGGCGAAGGGGCGCATGATGTCGGCGAAGCCGGTTTCGACAATGGCGTTGAAGGCGTCGCGTTCGGGCTGGGAGGTGTGGGTTTTATCGGCGAAGTATTCGACGGACCAGACATCGTCGTCGGTCGGCGCGATATTCCAGTCGCCGACCAGGGCTATCTGGGCCTGTGGATTGTCGGCGAGCCATTGGGCGCCGTTATCGCGCAGGGCGGCAAGCCATTCCAGTTTGTAGGTGTAGTGCGGGTCGTCGAGGGTGCGGCCATTGGGGACGTAGAGGCTCCAGACTCGGACCCCGCCGCAGGTCGCCCCGAGTGCGCGCGATTCCACGATCGGCGCGCTGATCAGCGATTCGCCCGCGTCCTTATCGAAGCCGGGCTGATTCGGGAAGGCGTCGGCCACATCGTCCAGGCCGATGCGGGAGGCGATGGCCACGCCGTTCCACTGGTTCAGCCCGATATGGGCGACCTCGTAGCCGAGTTCGTCGAAGCGCTCGAACGGGAACTGGTCATCACGGCATTTGGTTTCCTGCATCGCGAGCACATCGATGTCCTGGCGATCGAGGAAGTCCGCGACCCGGTCGAGGCGGGAGCGGATCGAATTGACGTTCCAGGTCGCGAGACGCACGGATGCCTTCCTTCACAATGGGTTATAGCTCTGTTCTACCGCAGGACCACTGGTTCAGCGAGGCCCGTCCGGCGTGGCGTAGCGGTAGGTGTGGTGGTCGAGGAAACCCAATTCGTGGTACACCGCGATGGCCACGGTGTTCTCGGCCTCGACCTGGAGGTAGGCGTGGGTGGCGCCGCGGTCGGCCCCCCAGCGGATCAGCTCCGCGCACAACAGCGACCCCAGTCCGTGTCTGCGGTGCTCGGCCGCCACCGCGACGCAGGTCAGACCGATCCAGCGGCGGCCATCCGGCGCGGTGGTGAGCGCGCCGCGGCCGATCGCGATGGGCCGGGGCAGGCCGAGCGAGGCGAATCCCACCTCGCCGTCGTGCACCGCCGTCAATACCTCGACCACCGGCGGTGTGGAAACCGCCTGTGCCGCAGGGTCTTCGCCGCCGTGCCGGTGCATCGATAGCCACGCGGCATCGGGCGCGGGTGCGATGCGCACCATCGGCGGTCCTTGCGGCAGTACGAAATTCTCGATATCGATGGCGAGCAGCCGGGTCTCCCGCAGACTGCGCCAGCCCGGCGGCAGTGGGGCGAGTCGATCGGGCAGTGCGAGTTGGACCGGTAGCCCGTGCGCGGTGTACCACTCGCCGATCCGCTGCAGCGTATCCACACCGAGCGCCGCCGGACCGTCCGAACTGCCGAGCGGCACAGCGGAATTGGCGCGGTTGGTGTATCCGTGCCCGGCACGCAACAGCCACCCGTCGATCCATGCCTGCTCGATTCCGGGCCAGCCATATGCCGCGGCGGCCTCCAGCGCGCGAATCTCCCTGGTGCGAATCGGCCTGGGCCCCAACGCTTTCATCGCCACCACGCGATCGGGGGCAACCGCGACGACCTGTCCGTCCGCGCCGCGCACCGTCGGCGGATCCAGTGAAACCAATTCGCCGATCACATCGGTGAGTGGTTGTGGATAACCCGCCGGCAACCGATACCGCAGTACAACGCGCCGACCCAGTTGGATATCGGGCAATGGCGAATCGCCCGGTTGGCCCGCCCGATCTGGTCGCTGCGCCGACTCCGCTGCCGAAGGATCAGTCATCGTGTCCGAACGGATCGGGCACCGTACCGGGAATCCAGCTGAGTCCCGGTGTGCCCCAACCGTTCCGCTTGATCGCCTTCTTCGCCGCGCGGGCGTTGCGGCCGATCAGCACATCCACATAGAGATAGCCGTCGAGATGTCCGACCTCGTGCTGCAGCATGCGGGCGAAGAAACCCTTGCCCTCGATATCGACCGGATTGCCGTGCTCATCGGTTCCGGTGACGCGCGCCCAGTCGGCGCGGCCGGTGGGGAACTGCTCGCCGGGCACCGACAGGCAGCCCTCGTCGTTATCGTCGGGGTCCGGCATGGTCTCCGGAATCTCCGAGGTCTCCAGCACCGGGTTGATCACCGCACCCTTGCGCCGTACGGTCGCACCCTTCTCATCGATATCGGGGCAGTCGTAGATGAACAGCCGCAACGGCACGCCGACCTGGTTGGCGGCCAGCCCGACGCCATTGGCGGCATCGAGCGTGTCGTGCATATCCGCGATCAGCTCGGCCAGCTCCTCCGGCGTCTGGGTGACCGGTTCGGTCGGATTGTGCAGTACGGGATCACCGACGATCACGATGGGGAGGATAGCCATGGCGTCAATTATTGCCGATGGCGTTCGCGCGCCCGACAACGCGTCGTTGCGACTCGCTACCGGCCGGTATGGACACGCCGCACCGAAGGTGGGGCAATCCCTCGAGCCCGTGGTTGAATGATCCGCGACGTATGAGCATCATTTTTCGTCTGGTGGTTCTTACTCGGCGAGGGAGCAAGATGGACGGCGCAGCGGCTCGGAATCTGTCCGCGATCCAGGACGGCCCTTCTGCGAGCGAAGATGTCACGGCCGCGCAGGTCGGCGATGGCAGTGACGGTCTCAGCCGTCGCGAGCACGACATTCTGGCCTTCGAACGGCAATGGTGGAAGTACGCCGGTGCCAAGGAAGAGGCCATTCGTGAGCTGTTCGGCATGTCGCCGACCAGGTACTACCAGGTGCTCAACGCGGTGGTGGACCGGCCGGAGGCGCTGGCCGCCGATCCCATGCTGGTGAAGCGGCTGCGGCGACTGCGGGCGAGCAGGCAGAAGGCCCGAGCCGCCCGGAGGCTCGGCTTCCAGGTATGACGCGCCGCCGTAAGAGCGGGCCCCGCGCAACGACCACAGGGCTCGGTTTGCGGATAGGGTCTTTTACGTGAGCAACTCGAATCCCACCCCCGGCGGGCCGCCGTTGCGCGCGCTGGCGATGGTGTTGATCGCGCTGGCCATCGTGTTCGCCGGACTCGGCGCGATGTCGTTATCGAGTTCGGACTCCGATACCTCGGGGGCGGGTGAATCCTCGACCGCGGCAATGGGGCAGACCACCGCAACCACGGGTCAGGCCGCGGCAACCACGACGGTCGCGGCAACCACGGCGGCCGCGACGACCACTCCGATGGCGTCGACCACAAAACCGGCCGCTACGTCGTCGACCACAACGCCGACGACGACCCCGTCGACCACAACGGCGAATCGCGCGGTGCCGGTGCGGGTTCTGAACAACAGCACGGTCGCCGGATTGGCCGGGCGCACGGCGAATGAGCTCACCGCAAACGGCTGGACGGTCGCCGAGGTCGGCAACTATCCCGGCCCGAATATCTCGAATACGACTGTGTACTACGGCAATAGCCCCGGTGAGAAAGAGGCCGCACTGGCCATTGCCGACGAACTGGGCGTGACCGCCGAGCCGCGAGCCGCCGGTTCGGGTTCGGGTGTCACGGTGGTTGTCACGGGCAACTGAGGTGTATCTCGGCCCGAGTGATGGGCCGGGAGGCGGTAGCCCGAGCGTGACCATGAGGTCCCAGGAGCGTCGCGAAATGAATACCGCCTCGCCGCGACACGGCCCTGTCACGGTACGACACGGCGGGCGTGGCATCATCTTGTCCGGTAACGAACGTGTCCACCCAGCTTTACTCGTAAACTCGGTACTCGTAAAGGAGTTCCCCCGATGGCCCCGTACACAACTCGTCGCCCGTCCTGGCGGACTGTGACCCCGGTGCTCGCTGTCGCGGTCTTCGGCCTTGCCGCCTGTTCGAACAGTCAGGAATCGAGCGAAGTCAAGGGAACAACGCCCCCGGTGTGGACGGGTGCTTCCGCCCCGCCCGCGGGCGAGTTCGGCACTGAGACGGGCGCCCCGAACGCGAACCCGGGGGTGAAGGTCGACCTGAAAGACCCCGCTGGCGCCTCGGTCGCCGTCGCGAATATCACCAAGGACGGTAACCACCTGCAGGTCAGCGTCGAGGCGCATGGTTTGCGTCCGGGCTTTCACGGCCTGCACATCCACCAGGTCGGCAAGTGCGAGCCGAATTCGGTCGCGCCCACCGGCGGTCCCGCGGGTGACTTCCTCTCCGCCGGTGGCCACCTGCAGGTCGGCAGTGCCAATGCGCATCCGGCCAGCGGCGATTTGACCTCGCTCGAGGTCCGTGCGGACGGTTCGGCCAAGCTGGTCACCACCACTGATGCGGTGACCCTGGACGACATCAAGGGCAAGGCCCTGATGATCCACGCCGACGCCGACAACTTCGGCAATATCCCCAATCGTTATGTCCGCGCCGACGGTGTCGCGGGTCCGGACGAGACCACTCTTGCGACCGGCGACGCGGGTGGCCGCGTCGCTTGCGGCGTCATCCAGTAGCAAGGTTCACCGATATGGCCGGGACAGCAATCGCGCGGGTTCCCTTCCCAGGCTCGCCCCGGCCCACTATCGGTATCGAATGGGAGATCGCACTCGTCGACAAGGTGACCCGCGATCTGTCGAATACCGCTGCGGCCGTATTCGATTCGCTCGGCGAGCTGCGTGCCTATGACGGCACACCGCAGGTCACCAAGGAATTGCTGCGCAATACGGTCGAACTCGTCACCGGTGTGCACAACTCGGTCGGCGAGGCGGTCGATGATCTGCGCGGCACCATGGATACCGTGCGCCGTGCCGCCGATCCGCTCGGCGTCGATCTGTTCTGTGCGGGCACCCATCCGTTTGCCCAGTGGTCGGCCCAACAGCTCACGCGCTCAGCGCATTACGACGAGCTGATCGATCGCACCCAGTGGTGGGGCCGCCAGATGATGATCTGGGGCGTGCATGTGCACGTCGGAGTCTCGCACCGCGAGAAGGTCTTTCCGATTCTGAACTCGCTGCTGCTGTCGTATCCGCACCTGCTGTCGCTGTCCGCGTCCTCGCCGATGTGGGCCGGTGCGGATACCGGTTATGCGAGCAACCGGACGCTGATGTTCCAGCAGCTGCCGACCGCCGGTCTGCCGTTCCAATTCGAAAACTGGACGCAGTTCGAGCATTTCGTGCACGACCAGATGAAGACCGGGGTCTTCGAGCAGCTCGGCGGCATGCACTGGGATATCCGGCCGGCGCCGAAATGGGGCACCATCGAGGTGCGGGTCTGCGATGGGATTTCGACCCGCGCGGAGCTGGCGGCCATGGCCGCGCTGATCCACTGCCTGATCGTCGACCTCGATCAGCGTCTCGAGAACGGTGAAGTGCTGCCGTCCATTCCGCCGTGGCATGTCCAGGAGAACAAGTGGCGGGCCGCCCGCTACGGCCTGGACGCGATCGTCATTGTCGATGACGACAGCAACGAGCGATTGGTCACCGACGATCTGACGGATCTGCTGCACCGGCTGGAGCCGACCGCCAAGCGGCTGGGATGTGCGGACGAACTCGCGCTCGTGGCGGAGATCCCGCAGCGCGGTGCGTCCTATCAGCGCCAGCGCAAAGTGGCCGCGAGCACACAGGGTGATCTGGTCGCGGTCGTCGATGCCCTGGTCAAGGAGCTGGACCAGTAGTTCGGCCGGGGTGAACGGTCGGCTGACGTTCAGTTGGCCAGGGGGATGGCGTTCATCCCCCGTTTACTATGGTCGATGTGCTTGTCGAAGATCCGGGTCAACGCGTAGCGATAGCTCGCAAAGCGCTCGAAAAGGACAGCCGTGGCAGCCGCATCGAGCGGGTGCGCGCGCTACGCTCGCGGATCTGGGTGGTGGCCGCGATCGCGGCGGTGCCGGTGCTGCTCATCGCCCTGCAGCTGGGTTCGATCGGGCACGATTTCGAGGGTCCGCTCGGCAGTCTGTGGCACGACTACGTCGGTACGCCCAAGTCCATGTCGGTGCCGTGGGCCGGACTGATCCTGGCCCTGGTCGGAATCTCCCAGCGCCGCAGGATGATCGCGGTCGGCATCGCGGCGGGTATCGATGCGGTGTGGGCGGGTATTCGACTGCTCAGCGGTGCATCGTTCGCCATCGGCAATGGTCCGACCATTGTGCTGACCGGTCTGGCGCTGGTCGCGGGATTGCGCTGGCGCGGGGTCGAGCGGCGCAATGCGCTGCACGCCGCCGCCCTCGGCGCACTGCTGGTCCTGGCCACCAAGGTCGGTGATGTGTGGCTGCACGTTACGGTGGTCAGCCGCCCACAGGTCTACGACGTCTATGTGGCGCTCGCCGACCACGCGCTCGGTGATCCGTCCTGGGTGATGGGTCGGGTGGTGGACGCACTCGGACCGGCCGTCTACGCGGTACTGCACTGGGTCTATATCGAACTTCCGGTGGCAGCGATCGTTGTCGCGGTGTGGCAGCTGCGCCGGGTGGTTTCGACCGGTATTTGGCCGAGTCACTATCTGGTGCGCACCTTCCTGGTGCTCGGACTGCTCGGCCCGGTCATCTATGTGATCTTCCCGGTGGTCGGTCCGATGTTCGCCTTCGGCGCGGACGGCCACGGCCTGCAGGTGGGCAACTTCTGGCCCGGTGTCATCCCACCGGTCGACCGCAATCCGGCGCCGATGCCCTTCGACGCCTTCACACCGCGCAACTGCATGCCCTCCATGCACACCGCATGGGCGCTGTCGGTTTTTCTGCACACCCGCCGCGACACCGACGGTTCCCGCGCTCCGCTGTGGTTGCGCTGCCTCGGCGCGTTCTGGCTGCTCGCGACATTGACCGCGACCCTCGGCTTCGGCTACCACTACGGCGTCGACCTGGTCGCGGGCGCGGTGCTGTGCCTGACCGTCGACTCCGTGCTGCGCGATCCCGAACGCGGTTGGGGCTGGTTCCGCGTGCGGCTGGTCCTGTTCGGCGCGGCGATCCTCGGCACACTGCTGCTGGCCTTCCGCTATCTCGCGGTCTCGATGGCCGAATATCCCGTGCTGGCCGGGACTGTCGTACTCGCGCTGCTGGCCGCCATGGCCGCCGCATTCCACGCGACCTGGTTCGCCGTGGTGCCGGTGAGCGCGGCCGAGGAGCCGATTCCGGTCCGATCCTGATGCGGCTCAGCGGGTGTCGTCGGGCAGTTCATTGACGCGCCGCAGCCCGTCACGGTAGCGCTGTTCCCGGTAGGCGGTGCGGCCGATCAAGTGGGCGATCACCGGGGCGGTGAGCAGGGTGAACAGGCCGACCAGCACCAGCAGCCCGATATTGCCGTGGCCGCGCAATTGGATCGCCGTGCCCGCCAGCACCAGGACCAGACCGACCACCTGAGGTTTGGTGGCGGCGTGCATGCGCGAGAGGGTGTCGGGGAAGCGCACGATGGCAATGGATGCGGTCAGTGCGAGTGTCGCGCCGGTCAGGATGAGGGCTCCGGCGGCCAAGTGCCACAGGTTCATACGTCATCCCTGACCCGGAATCGGGAGACCGCGGCCGAGCCGAGGAAGCCGACCAGGGCCAGCGCCACGATCGCCGGCACGACCGTGGTGTCGTCGGTGTATGCGGCCCAGACCGCGAGTCCGGAGGCGGCGATGGCCATCAGCGCGTCGATGCCGACGACCCGGTCCAGGGTGTCCGGTCCGGCGAGTATGCGGTAGCTGACGAGTACGGCGGCGACCGTCAGCATGATGCCCGCCACCATGGCGACAACGATCACGATTCCACCTCCGGATCGGAAGTTCTACTGGCCGAACGCCATTCGGCGGGGCGCTCGAACGACGAGATGAGCAGCCGCTCCAGCCGCCGGGTGGTCCGGTAGAACGTATCGACCGCCGCCTCGCTGCTCACATCCAGCACATGCACGTAGATGGCACAGCGCTGACGGTCGATCTCCAGCACCATCGTGCCGGGGATCAGATTGAGCACGTCGGCGCACAACACCAGCACCAGATCCGATCGCATACTCAAATTCACCCGGAGCACGCCGGAGACCGGCGGTGGCGCCGGACGCACCGCGAACCAGGCCACCTGCAGGCTGGATTCCAGCGCGTAATACGCACTGACAATGATCAATTCGGCCAGCGACACCGGATGCAACCGCCCGGATACCGGGACCCGGGGCAGCGGCAAGGTCAGCATGATCAATGCGCCGACGCCGAGTCCGGCCAAGACGTTGCCGACACTGAGATCGCCCCAGAGCATCAACCAGACGATCGTCAGCCACAGCAGCACGCCGATCCGCACCGCCGTCGCCCGGCTGGGCAGCAAGCGTGCCGCGCCGGTACTCATAACCGCACCACGCATAGGCTTCGCTCGCTCATCGGATCGGCCCCTTGATCACTTTGCCGTGTTCGGACGAACTGCCGAGCACCGCACCGACATACACCGTGGGATCGCTCAGGTCCGTTGCCGCTCGATCGGCAATGCGCAGGACCGGACCGGCGAATATGGTCAGACAGAGACCGGCCACCACGAGTGCTGTCGTCGACAGCACCATCAGCAGCGGCATCCGTCCGGGATCGGTGCGCTCGTCATAGCGCACATCGGTCGAATCCTCCACCAGGGTCGGCGGTTTCGCCGCGGTGAGATGCCCCTCGGGTGCCTCGGCGCGCGGCCGCCAGAACGCCTTGCTCCACACCCGCGCGACGGCATACAGCGTGAGCAGACTGGTCACCACCGAACCCCCGACCAGCACCCAGGCCAGTACGCTGCCATCCGCCGCGCCCGCCTGCAATAGGGCGACCTTGCCGATGAATCCCGAAAACGGCGGTATGCCACCGAGATTCAAGGCGGGCACCAGGAACAGGATGGCCAGCAGCGGACTCGCCGTCGCCAAACCACCGAGTCGGCGCAGCGATACCGAGCCCGCCTGCCGCTCGATCAGGCCGACCACCAGGAACAGTGCGGTCTGCACCAGAATGTGGTGCGCCACATAGAACACCGCGCCGGACAGTCCGGCGGCGGTGGAAAGTCCGATGCCGAACACCATGTACCCGATATGGCTCACCAGCGTGAACGACAGCAGCCGTCGGATATCGCTCTGCGCGATCGCGCCCAATATGCCGATCAGCATGGTGAGCAGGCCGCAGACGAGCAGTATGTCGTCGAAGCCGCCGTCGGGGAACAATAGCGTGTGGGTCCGGATGATCGCGTACACGCCGACTTTTGTCAGCAGGCCCGCGAATACGGCGGTTACCGGGGCGGGAGCGGCGGGATAGGAGTCGGGCAGCCAGTTCGACAGCGGGAAGACCGCCGCCTTGATGCCGAAGGCGACCAGCAGCACCGCGTAGACGGCCATCCGAATGCCATTGGGCGCCTCGCCCATTCGCACGGCCAGCTGGGCCAGATTCAGTGTTCCGGTGGTCGCGTAGGCCAGCGCGATACCGGTCAGGAAGATCAGCGACGACACCATCGAGACCATCACGTATGCGATACCCGCCCGGATCCGGTCCGCGGTCGCGCCGACGGTGAGCAGCACAAAGGATGCGGCGAGCAGGATTTCGAAGCCGACGAACAGGTTGAACAGATCGCCGGCCAGGAAGGCGGCCGAAACACCCGCGGTGAGTACGAGATAGGTGGGCCGATAGATCGAGGTCGGCTGCCGCTCGTCACCGTCGCGAATATTCTGGCCCGCAGCGTAGGTCGAGACCGCGAGCAAGACGATCGCGGAGACGAGCAGCATTGCCGCGGAGAGCCGGTCGACCACCAGCGTAATGCCGATCGGCGTGGCCCAGCCGCCGACCTGTAGGGCGGTGGTGCCATCGCGGTCGACCAGATACAACAGCATCGCGCAGATGACGACCACGGCGGCGAGCGCGCCCAACATCAGCGTGCGCTGGATGTGGGGCCGTCGTCCGAACACCAATGTGCCCGCGGCCCCGAGCAATGGCACCAGGACCGGCAGCGGTGCGAGCGTGGTCAGCGGATCGCTCAATGCTCCGGATCCTCGCCCTCGCGCCGGGCGGCGACCTCGACGTCCGCCGGTTCGTTCTGCACGTTCTCGGTGGTGGTGAGGATGTAGGAGCGATAGGCGAGCGCGAGCACGAAGGCCGCCAGGCCCATGGTGATCACGATGGCGGTGAGCATCATCGCTTGCGCCAGCGGATCGGCCATCTCCTGGCCAGCCTGGTCGGCCTCGCCGCGGATGGGTGGTCGCCCGTGCGGCCCGCCGACGGTGAGGATCAGCAGATTCACCGCATTGCCGAACAGGATCATGCCCAGCAGCATTTTCGACACCGCACGTTCGAGGATCAGGTAGACCCCGCACGCGACGAGAATCCCGATCAGGATCAGCAGGGTCAGATTCACGCTCACTGGAAACCTCCTCGCGGCGAGGCGGATTCGTCCTCGGCGCTGGCAAGTTCGCTGTCCAGCCGGGCGCCCAGGCTGCGCAGCACGTCCAGGACCAGGCCGACCACGATCAAATAGACACCGAGATCGAACAGCAGTGCGGTCACCACCTTGACGTGCCCGATCACCGGCAGCGTCACCTGCAGCAGCGCCGAGGACAGCGGCGGCGCGCCGACCAGCAGCGAGGCGGCCGCGGTTCCGGCGGCCAGCGCAAGTCCGGCGCCGAGCAGATGTCCCGCGTCGACGGGTAGTGCCTCGCCGAGTTCATAGCGGCCACCCGCGAGATAGCGCAGCGTCAGCGCGAGTCCGGCGGTGAGCCCGCCCGCGAAACCGCCGCCGGGGGCATTGTGGCCGGAGAAGAAGAAGTACACCGACAGCACCATGATGGTCGGAAAGACCAACCGGGTGGTGATCTGCAGGACCATCGATCGGTAGCGCCGATCCACCAACCGGCCCGCGGGGAGCCAGCTCACCAGGTCCGGATCGTAGTTCGGGGCATCCACCGCGCGCGGGGCGCTGCCGAAGCGCCGATGGCGGAATACCAGCGACGCGACACCGGTCGCCGCCACGACGAGCACCGAGATCTCGCCCAGGGTGTCCCAGGCCCGGATATCGACCAGCAGGACATTGACCGCGTTCTTGCCGCCCCCGAATGTGTATGCGGCATCGGGGATCAGGTGCCAGATGGGTTCGGTCGAGCGCGCGGCGATGGCGAAGGCGGCCAGCACCGCCACCGTCGCACCGACCAGCACGGACAGGATGGCCCTGCGCACTTTGAATGCGGCTGTCCGGCTCGCTTCGATCTCGGCAGGAAACGCGCGCAGTACCAGCACGAAGAACACCAGAGTCAGTGTTTCGACCAGGAATTGGGTGAGCGCCAGATCGGGCGCACCGTGCAGCGCGAAGATCACACCGCAGCCGTAGCCGGTGACACCGACAACCAACACGCTGGCCAATCGGTTGCGCAGCACGGTCGCGCACAACGCCATGGCGACCATGATCGCGGCGATTGCCGCCTGGAACGGCGAATCCCACGGGCGCAGGCGAATACCGGTGCGGGTACCGACCGCGAGCAGCACCGCAGGCAGCAGGATCAGCGTCACCAGGATCGCCGCCTGACTCAGCGGCAGCGAACCGCGCTGTACGGCACCGGTCATCCGCAGCGACAGCCGGTCCATGCCCCGCAGGGTGGCGTCGTAGGCGCGGTCGGCATTACCGAGCAGAGTCGCGGATTCGCCGATGCGACCGCGCATGCGGAACAACACGATGCCCGCGCAGATGACCAGAATTGTCAGTGCCAGTGGGGTATTGAACCCGTGCCAGAGTGCTAGATGCGAGTTGAGCACGCCGGGAAGGGTTTTCGCATAGGGGTTCAGCAGCCGATCCAGCCATGGTGCGACAAGGCCGGCGACCAGGCTGCCGACCGCGAGCAACGCGGGCGCGCCCAGCAATGTCGCGCCCGGCGCATGCCAGTGACCGCGCCCGTGCGAACCGCTATCGGCATCCGGCGCCAGGGGCGGTAGCCCCTTGTCCGCGAAGGCGCCCCAGATGAATCGGATGCTGTAGCCGACCGTCAATATGGATCCGAGCACCACGCCGGCGGTCAGCACCAACCTGGCGGGTTCGGCGAGGATATCCGCGTCCAGGAGCGCGCCGAGCGCGCTCTCCTTGCCGACGAATCCGAGCAGTGGCGGTATTCCGGCCATGCTGAGCGCGGCGAGCACGGCGACCGCGCGCAGCACCGGAGCCCGACGACCCAGCCCCGACAACTCCCGCAGATCGCGCGTCCCGGCCCCGTGGTCGATGATCCCGACCACCATGAACAAACACGCCTTGAAAAGCGCGTGCGCCACGATCAATGCCGCTCCGGCCAAGGCCGCATCGGGTGTGCCGATCCCGACCAACAGGATCAGCAACCCCAACTGGCTCACCGTCCCGAAGGCGAGCACCAGCTTCAGATCGGTCACCTGCAGCGACCGCAACCCCGCGAGCACCATCGACGCCACGCCGAGGGTGAGGATCAGCGGATGCCAGGCCGGGCTACCGGCGAACGCCGGTGCGAGCCTGGCAACCAGATACACACCCGCCTTCACCATGGCCGCCGCATGCAGATACGCGCTGACCGGTGTCGGTGCCGCCATCGCGCCCGGCAGCCAGAAGTGCAGCGGCACGATGGCCGATTTGCTCAACGCCCCGACCAGCAGCAGCACCACCGCGACCGTCGCCGCGCCGCCCGTCGGCGGCCCGGCCAGCAGATCCGACAGCAGATAACTGCCGCCGACCTGCCCCAGGATGACGATCCCGACCAGCATCGCCAGCCCACCCGCGCCGGTCACCAACAGCGCCTGAATCGCCGCCCGTCGACTGACGGCCTGTTCGGCGTTGTGGCCGACCAATAGGAAAGACAGCACCGTCGTCATTTCCCAGAAGACGAAGAGCAGCAACATATTATCGCTGGTGACCAGCCCGAACATGGCCGCGGCGAAGGCGACCAGCTGTGCGGCGAATACCCCGAGCCGGGGTTCGTCGTCCTCGAAATACCGGGCGCAATAGACCAGAATCAGCGCTCCGATGCCGAGTACCAGCGCGGACATGATCGCGGCCAGCGTGTCGAAGCGCAGATCGATGTTCATCTCGATACTCGGCGCCCAGCCGACCCGAACCCGCTGCGTACTACCCCAATTCGCGATCACCCAGCCGAGGCAGCCGAACGGCACCAGTGCGAGTACATAGAAACCGTTGCGTCCCAACATTCGCACGCACATGGGAGCGGCCAGTGCGGCCATCGCGAGCGCGAGCAGGATTGCGAGCAAACTGCACTCCGGCGGGTAGGTGCGGCGGCGTGATGCGAATGATGTTACCCAGGACCTGGGACTTTCATCGGCCGAGCGGGTATGGCGTATGCCATCTCCGCGCGATTGGGCTATATGTCCGCTACTGATTCGCCTGCAACGGGGTGGTCCGGTTTCGGTCGGCTGCGCGGCCGGATTCGGCGCAGTACCACCAGACCGAGGGCCGAGCCACAGACGATGGCGAGCGCAGTCCGGCCCGCCAGCGTTTGGTGGTTGGCACTCCCGGCCGGTGGCCATTCGGCGGAGTCGTGCGGCAGTGCGGTGATTATCGAGGGCAGATACAGCGCCGCGATCGCGAGTACGCCGCTCGGCGCGTAGCGGGGCCAGGCGGCGCCGCAACAGTAACCGGCCGCAAGGGCGACAATGGCGCTGCTGGCCGCGATCACAAAGCCCTGGTTGTTGGCCGATTTCACCATCGCGAATACCGCGAGCCCGGCGATCAGCGAGATGGCGATGAACATCGAGGGCAGGCGGCGCCCTACCAGCAGCCCGAGCGCAGTGAGCACGAGTAGCGCGGCGATACTCCAACCGGGCCTCGAGTCACCGCCGACCGCGTCGGCGGCGGCGACCAGACTCACCGCGAGATACACCCCGGACCCGTCCCGGCCGGGCAGCAGCATGGCCGCGGCAGTGGCGGCGATGAGGGTCGCGGCCACCGCCATCCCGATCTCGACCGCGTGACCGACATCGGGTGCGTGCTGATACTGCCGCGCCAGCCATTCGGTAACCGCCAGGATCACCAGTGCCAGCACCATCGAGGCCAGGATCGGCGTCACCGGAAGTTCGATAACCGTCGTCAGTGAACTCGGATGCTTGGGCTGGGATCGGTTGCGCAGCGTACTGAAGATGAGCAACACCACCGCCACCCCGAGCAGCCAGCGCGGCGGTGTCTCCAGCACCGAATACGGATCGCCGTCGGTGGTCTCCAATAATTCGGCCAAATCGCCGTAGACGAAGAATCCCGCGCCGCCGATCGCGAATCCGGCTGCCGGACCCGGTCGTCGGAGTACCGCGGCGCCCAGTGCGCCGAGCAGCACTCCGGCCAGGATCGAATCCAGATAGTTCTGCGTGGTCAGCGTGTCGGCCGAGGAAACATGGCGTCCGACAAAGTGGTTGATATCCATGCTGAACGCGGCGCCGAGCGCCACCGCCCACGCCACCATCGGCTTGCTGTAGGTGGTCACCAGCACCGCGACGACGACCGCCACGATCACCCCGATCGCGGCCCCGCGCGGAACGCTGTTGTTGAGGCTGGCGAGCCGATACGGCGAGGTCTCCACGGTCCAGCTGAAGTTGATCGGCAGGAACATCGCGACGCCCGCGACCGCAGCCCCGAGGCAGGCCGTGATCGTGTCGACCGCATTGCCGATCTTGTGCACCTCGTCGAACTTACTCGCGCTCAACCCGGGATCTTGTGATTACGCCCACATCGCATGGACATGTCGGATTTGCTGAAACCCCAGGAAGATGCCGATTACCGGGGTTTGTGTCCATCGATAACGGCTATCGCCGGCTATCGGCGTACCGGCGCAGTGACTCGACCTGATCGGCATCGAGTGACGGCCGCACCACCGCCGCGGCGGCGGCGATATCCGCGGCGGTGACATCGGCGGCCGCCACATCGCGGCGCATGGCGGCCAATGCGGCCTCGCGCAGCAGGGCACTGCAATCGGCCGCGGAATAGCCGTCCAAGTCGGCGGCGAGCGCGGCGAGGTCGACATCGGCGGCCAGCGGCACCGACTTTCCGGCGGCTCGCAGGATTTCCAGTCGGGCGTCGGCATCCGGCGGCGGCACGAAGATCAGGCGTTCCAGGCGACCGGGCCGCAGCAGTGCCGGATCGATCAGTTCTGGGCGATTTGTCGCGCCGAGGACCACCACATCACGCAGCGGTTCCACACCGTCGAGTTCGGTGAGCAGTGCCGCGACCACGCGATCGCCGACACCGGAATCACTGCTCTGACCGCGGCGCGGCGCGAGCGCGTCCACCTCGTCCAAGAAGATCAGCGATGGTGCGGAATCGCGTGCGCGCTGGAACAATTCGCGCACCGCGCGTTCGGATGCGCCGACCCATTTGTCCATCAACTCCGCACCCTTGACCGCGTGCACGCTGAGCTGGCCGGTACCCGCAAGCGCGCGCACCAGGAACGTTTTGCCGCAGCCGGGCGGGCCGTAGAGCAGTACGCCGCGCGGTGGATGGATGCCGAGGCGCGCGAACGAATCCGGGTGACGCAGCGGCCACAGCACCGTTTCGGTCAGTGCCGCTTTGGTCTCGACCATATCGCCGACGTCATCGAGACCGAGGCTGCCGATCGCGAGTTCCTCTGTGCCGGAACGCGATAGCGGCCGGATCACCTCGGTGGCGCCGAGCAGATCCGCCTGCGTCAGCTCCGGCTCCGAATGCTGTTTACTGGCTCGCGATGCCGCCCGCAGCGCCGCCTCCCGGCACAGCGCGGCCAAATCCGAGACCACGAATCCCGGTGTGCGCGCTGATATTTCGTCGAGCTTCAGATCCGTGGTCGGCACCTTGCGCAGCAACTGCTCCAGCAGCGCCTTGCGCACCGCCGCGGTCGGCAGCGTGAGTGCGAGCTCGCGATCGCAGAGATCCGGCGCCCGCAGTCGCGGATCGATACCGGCCGGATGCGCCGTGGTGGCGAGGAAGGCGACGACGGGTGCGGCGACGGCCGCGCGCAGCTGATCCAGGATGAGGGTGGCGACCGGTTCGGCCGGTGCGGGCAATAGGGCGTCGATATCGGTGATGAGCAGGATTCCGCCACGTCCGGAACAGATTTCGGCCACCGCGGCGGCGACCTCGCGCAACCGCGCGCCGCTCTCGGCCGCGCCGACCGTCGGGCCGTCCAGTTCGACGATGCGCCGTGGCGCGGCCACCGCGCGTGCCACGGTGGCCTTGCCGACCCCGGCCGGACCGGTGATCAATACCCCGAGATGGGGGGTGGCGCCGAGGGCCTTCAGCAGCTCCGGTTCATCGAGTGCGAGGCTGAGCCATTCCTGTAGTTTCGCGGCCTGCCCGTGCGCCCCTGCCAGATCCTCGACCGGGATGGCGGATGCACCGATCGTCGTACCCCAGCCCGCGCCCGCGCCGTCGGTCGCGGCCATGGTCTGCATGGCCGCGGCCTCGGTGACGCCGCGGGCGGTCTCACCGGTCGGGCTCGGTATCCCGGCCGCTGCCCGATCGGCGGAATCCCGGGCCGCCACCGCACCCGCACCCCATACGACCGCGGTATTCGGCTGCACGCTCACCGGAGCGCGTCCGGGATCGGTCGCGGTGACGGTCAGCAGTTCGGTGGTCCACGCAATGCCGAAGGTGCGCGAAAGTGCCTGGGTGGCAGCCGAAGAGCTGATATCGGGGCCGAGATCGCGGGGGAGCAGCGATACCGCGTCGCCGACGGTCACCACCTTGCCGAGCAGTGCCTGCCGCAGCGTCGCCGCCGGAATGGTCCTGGTGGCATGGACCGAACCGCTCACCGAGATCTGTCTGGCGCCGTAGACCGTCGCGGGTGACACCACCACATTCGCGTCCTCGCGCAGTCCGGCATTGGACAGCGTGACGTCATCCAGCAGCGCCACCCCGGCCGGTGTGCCGGCCGGGGCCACCCCGACCACCGCCGCGGTGCGCCGCGACCCGACCAGCGCGATCCCGTCCCACTCCCGCAGCCCGAGCGCGGTCAGCGCCTCCGGATGCAGTCGGACCACCCCGCGCCTGGCATCGGCGGCGGAGGGGTTCAGTCGCGCGGTGAGCGCCAGTTCTGCCACCGTGCCATTCTGCCCGCGCGCGCGTGCGGTTGGCGCCGGACTGTCGGATCGATGGCTGGACGTGCGGAAAGTCGGCGGCCGAGTGCCTCGGTCCGCTGATTTCGCCCGGCAATCAACCTTTGTGAATGTTCTCCTACTTGTCCTTTTCGACGATCCCGGCGGCCACCGCGACCGGGGTGTCAGCGTAGGTGGGGGCCAGGCACACGAGTTTGGCGGTGCCGAGGGCGACATTCGGGCTGCCCTCGAACGCACTGCCCGGATTCTCCGCGAGCACCTTCTCGATCAGCGTCTTTTCCTCGGTGCTGTCCAACTTCTTGAACTCACCGCAGCTCGTGCTGGACGCCGGGCCGAGCGAGGAATTGCTCGCCGTGGTCTTGGTGGTGGTCGGTGCGTCGGCGCTCGCGGTCGGTGCGGTACCGGTCGGGTGCGCGGCCGTGGTGCTCGCGGGCGTACTCGTACCCGTCGTGCCCTTGCGCAGACCGTTTGCGTCGGTACTGGAATCGTCCGAACTGCCACATCCGGCCAGCGCGAAGACCACCGCCCCGGTGGCCAGGGCGATGGCGGTAACTCGCTTGATCACGTGCGTTCCCCGGTAACTCGCGGCACCGGAGTCTCCGGCGCGTCCGGTGCAGGGTACCGGGTTGGATCGGTTCGGTGTCATGGAGCCCACAGTGCGGTGTGCCCCCTGCGGTCCGCTAAACGATCCCTGATGTCAGTGGATATGCTCCTGCCAGTCGTCGGGTACCCGGCCGCGCGGGCCCGGTACCGGCTGGTTCACCGGATGATGCGTCGGCGGCGCGAGCTCCGGTCCGCCGCTGTACATCTCGTCGGAGCGGAAGTCGAAGAACCAATCCTCGCCCGGCTCATAGCTCTGGATGAACGGGTGCCCGGTGTCCTTGGCGTGCTTGGAGGCGTGCTGCTCCGGTGAAGTGTCACAGCAGCCGATGTGCCCGCACTGCGCGCACCGGCGCAGGTGCACCCACCAGCCATTGGCCGCTTCACATTCCATACAGCCGGGACCGCTGGGCGCGATCGTCGGGTCGATGCCATCCAGTTCCTGCGTCATCGCTGACCTCCTGTATCGGCTACGGACTGCGCCTCGATGTCGTCGGTTTCCTCCGGGCGGTGCAGCGGGAGCCACACGGTGAATCTGGTGTTGCCCGGCTCGGAGTCGAGCTGAATATCGCCGTGGTGTTTGTTCACCACGATCCGGAACGAAATATCCAGGCCGAGACCGGTGCCCTCGCCCACCGGCTTGGTGGTAAAGAACGGTTCGAAGATACGGCTGCGCGCCTCCGGGGGCACGCCGGGCCCGGTATCGCCGATTTCTATGACGGCGCAATCGTTTTCGTGCCGGGTGCGGATGGTCAGCTTTCCGTTACCGTTCATCGCGTACACCGCGTTATCGATCAGGTTGGTCCACACCTGATTCAATTCCGCCGCGTAGCAGGGCACTTCCGGCAGCGTGCGGTCGTACTCCTTGACCACCTTGACACCGTCGCCGATCTTGCGGCTGAGCATCACCAGTGTGCTGTCGAGTAGGTCATGGATGTCGACCACCTGGAACGGCGCCCGGTCCATCTGCGAATACTGTTTGGCCGCACCGATCAAGGTGGAGATGCGGGTGGTCGAGTCGGCGATCTCGTTCATCAGCAGTTCGGTCTCGATGGTGTAGTTCAGCCAACGGATCGCACCCTGGAACACCTGGTTCGGGGAGCCCTCCAAGGTGGCCGAAACCCGTTCCAGCCAGTCCACATCGAAGCCTGCCTGCACGAAATTCGGCGCCAGATTCCAGCCGTCGTCGATCCCGTGGTCCTCGAGCCATTCGCTGAGGATGTCCTCGCGCTCGGCGGCCTCCAGGGTCGTCAGCTCCGGTGCCTTCGCGACCTGGGCCGCGGCCTCCTCCTGCAGGCGCACCAGCGCCTCCAGGGATGTGGTGTCGAATTTGCCCTGGGCCATCATCGCCAACTTGTGCCGCATGCCAGCGATCCGATCGCGCAGTCCGGAGGTGGCGCGCACCGCGGCGGCCGCGGGATTGTTCAGCTCATGGGTCAGGCCCGCCGACAGCGAGCCCAGGGCGAGCAGCCGCTCGCGCTGGTTGATCCGCTCGAGATTGTTGCGGTTACCGAAGAACGCGCCCTCGAGCAGATGCACCGCCATCGGGAACCACTCGTGCATCATCCGCGAGAAGGAGCCAGCGTCGAGTACGAAGAACCGCGACCGACGGGTCACATACATCGAGGCGGTGTAGTTCTGGTCGGCCTTGTCGCCGAGGTAGGCGGTCCACGCACCCGCGTACGCACCGCGATAGTCGGTGCGCGACATCTCGATCTCCGCACCGCCGGAGAGCTTGGTCAGCTGTACCTCGCCGTCGATCATGACGTAGAAGCAGGTGGCCGGATCGCCCTCGCGGAAGACCAGGCCCGGCTCGACGATCTCGATGCGTCCGTCGGTACACAGCAGGTCCAGCTGTGCATCGGTGAGCTTCTCGAACAGAAAGAGACTGCGCAGTTCGTCGGGATCGCAAACCAAATGGGTGCTGCGATCCGCCGTCTCCCTCGAATTCATGGTCCAGCCTCCTATCACGCCAGGTACCGGTGCACGAGCATGACCGCCATCGCACCCTCACCGACCGCCGATGCCACTCGCTTTGCCGAGTCGGCATGTACGTCACCCGCCACGAAAACCCCTGGCACGTTGGTCTCCAGATGGTGGGGCGGTCTGGGTAGCTCCCAGCCCGTCGGTCTGGCTCCGTCGATGAGCAGATCGGGACCGGCGAGCACATAGCCCGCCTCGTCCCGCTTGATCACCCCGTCGAGCCAGTCGGTCTGCGGTGCGGCGCCGATGAACAGGAACAACCGTTCGGCCTCGGCTTTTTCTTCCGCACCGGTCGCGTTATTGCGCAGCACGATCCACTGCAGGTGATCCTCGCCGTCGGCGGCGGTCACCTCGGTATTGGTGTGCACGTGAATATTCGGTATCGCGGCGATCTGCTGGATCAGATAGTGCGACATGGACTTGTCCAGCGAATCCGCGCGGACCACCAGATGCACCGCGCGCGCATTGCGAGACAGGAACACCGCCGCCTGCCCCGCCGAATTTGCCCCGCCGACGATGTAGACATCGTGGTCGGCGCATTCGGAGGCCTCCGTCATGGCCGATCCGTAGTAGACCCCGCGCCCGGTGAAGTCGTCCACGCCCGGCGCGGGATGGCGCCGGTAGTCCACACCCGTGGCGATGATGACCGTATGCGCGCAGAGCCGCCCGCCGTCGGCGAAGCGCACGGTGCGCGCGGATCCGTTCACCTCGAGCCCGACCACCTCGCGCGTGGTGATCACCTCGGCGCCGAATTTGGCGGCCTGGCGCCGCGCCCGGTCGGCCAGCTGCGCACCGGACAGACCGTCCGGGAAGCCGAGGTAGTTCTCGATGCGCGAACTCTGTCCGGCCTGTCCGCCGGTCGCGGTGCGCTCCACCAGCACGGTGCGCAGTCCCTCGGACGCGCCGTACACCGCGGCGCCGAGTCCGGCCGGTCCGCCGCCGACCACGATCAGGTCATAGAAGTCGCCGGTCGGATTGGTATTGAGACCGACACTTTCGGCGAGTTCGCCGTCGCTCGGCTGCACCAGCGCCTGCCCGGCCGGAGTGATCACCACCGGACAGATATTGGGGTCGGCGCCCGCCGCCTCCAGCAGCCGCGCGCCCTCCGGCTCCTCGGCCAGATACCAGCGGTAGGGCAGCTGATTGCGCGCCAGGAACTCGCGCACCTCCGATGACCGCGGTGACCATCGATTGCCGACCACCTTGGTCTCGGTGACGGGTTTGTGGTCATTGCTGCGCCAGGCCTCCAGCAGGCCGTCCAGCACCGGATACAGCTTCTCCTCCGGCGGATCCCACGGCTTGAGCAGGTAGTGGTCCAGGTCGACGACATTGATCGCATCGATCGCGGCGCTGGTATCGGCATAGGCGGTCAGCAGCACCCGACGTGCGAACGGGTGCAGATCCATGGCCTGCTCGAGGAATTCGATGCCGTCCATGCCCGGCATCCGGAAATCGGCGATGAGTACCGCGACCGGCTGGCCGCGCAGTTTCATCTCACGCAGGGCGTCGAGCGCTTCCGCGCCCGATTCCGCGCGCAGAATCCGGTAATCGGCCCCATAACGGCGGCGCAGGTCGCGCACGACCGCGCGGGAGACCCCCGGATCGTCGTCGACACTGAGGATGGCCGGCTTCGTAGCAGCGGGTGAAGTCACCTATTGAGTATGGAACGTTCGTCAAACTCGATGTTCGCGCACCAAGTCGAGTTCGGTGGGGGTGAGCAGGCGCTCCAGTCGTTCTTCCTGCACGATCTTGCGCCTGCCGCGCGGCGCGGCGATGCCCTTGGCGGTTGTGCGTTCGGGTTCGTTAGCGGGAAGCAGCGGGACCTGGTCCGCATGTCGACGATGTAAGAGCGAGCGCAGTTTCACGGCCGATCACCTCACGCTGGACGGAAAAGCCTGTGGCAGTGTCTGTTGCTTCGTCTATCAGATATTGTGCGCGCGCTATTACAAGGGTCGGTAAACATATCGCGAAAAAGTGACCCATTTGTCTTCCAACAGCCGCCATCTACGATGTTGCCTAATCGTCAAGTCGTGCTAGAGGTTCCCGGAGGCAGCGTTGCCGAAAAATATCGAAGCCGCCATCGACATCGCGGCTCCGCCGGAACGGGTGTGGGCAGTTGTGTCCGATCTGAAGCGGATGCCGGAGTTCAGCCCACAGTGTGTGCGGATGGTCGCGCTCGGCACGCCGAAGGCGGGCACTTGGACGATCAACCTCAACACCGACGGCAAGAAGTACTGGCCGACCACCGCGCGCATCGTGCGCTATGAGCCCAACCAGGCCTTCGCATTTCGCATCAACGAGAACTACAGCATCTGGAGCTACACGCTGGAGCCGACCGCCACCGGCACCCGACTGATCGAACGCCGCGATGTGCCCAATGGCACCAGCTGGTTCTCCCGCCGGGCCATCGATGCCGCGCTCGGCGGCGAGGCGCCGTTCGAGGAACTGCTCGAGCGCGGAATGCGGGAAACGCTCGACAAGATCAAGACCGTGGTCGAGGCGTCGGTCTAGTCAGCGGAGTGTGTTTTCCCGCGCTCGGCCGCGCCGAATGCGTAGGTTGCGACTATGCGACCCAATACGCGTTATCCGGTAGTCATTGTCGCCGTAGTCGGTTCGGCCCTGCTGCTCACCGGATGCGGTAAATCCGATTCGGCGCCCGAGCGTGAGGTCACGGTGGTCGGCACCGGTCAGGTCCGTGGTGCCCCGGACACCCTGAACGCCGATCTCGGTGTCGAGGTGAACGCCGACAATGTCTCCGCGGCCATCTCCCGCGCCAATGAAAAGTCCAAGGCGATGACCGATGCCATGGTCGCCGCCGGACTCGCCCGCGAGGATGTGCAGACCAAGGACGTCTCCATCCAGCCGCAGTACGGTCCGGACGGGCACGTCATCTCCGGCTACCGCGCCACCAACTCGGTGCATATCGTGATCCGCGATCTGTCCAAGGGTTCGGCGATCCTGGACGCCGGAACCAAGGCGGGCGGCAATGAAACCCGCATGCGCGGGGTATCTTTCGCGATCGAGGACGATTCGAAGCTGGTCGCCGACGCGCGCTCGCGCGCCTTCGCCGACGCCAAGTCCAGGGCCGATCAGTATGCGGTGCTGGCCGGGATGAAGCTGACCGATGTCATCACCATCAACGAGGCCAGCAGCCGCGAAGACACCAACCCGAAGGCCGGTGCCGCCGAGTCGTTTCAATTGGAACCCGGCACCCAGACGGTGACCTTCACCGTGAAGGTCACCTGGGGCCTGGGCTGAGTTCCTACCGCGAGGTTGCTACTGCCAGTTCGGCAGCGTGACAACCTGTGCGGCATAGGACAGGCCCGCGCCGAAGGCGATCAGCAGCGCGGTATCGCCGGGCTTGGACTCGCCATTGCGCAGCAGCGCCTCCATGGCCAGCGGAATCGAGGCGGCCGAGGTATTTCCGGTCTCCTCGATATCGTTGGCCAGCGCGCAGTGCTCGGGCAGTTTCAGCACCCGAGCCATGATCTCGATGATCCGGCCATTGGCCTGGTGCGGGATCATCGCGTCCAGGTCATCGGTGGACAGGCCCGCGCGATCGATGGCGTCGCGGCACACCTTCTCCAGTGAATGTGCGGCCCAGCGGAATACCGCCGTTCCTTCCATCGCGAGATAGGGACGCACCGCGTCCAGGCCCTTCTCGTCGATTTCCCGGAAGTACTCCATCCAGTCCTTGTCCTGGCGGATCGCGTGGTGCTGGGTGCCGTCCGAACCCCATACCGTCGGGCCGATGCCCTGCTCCTCCGATGGGCCGACGACTACCGCCCCCGCGCCGTCGGCGAACAGGAATGCGGTGGAGCGATCGGTCGGATTCACGGTGTCGGTCAACTTCTCGACCCCGATCACCAGCACATGCTGGGCGGTCCCGCAGCGCACCAGATCCGAGGCCATCGCGAGTGCGTGGCAGAAGCCGGCGCAGCCCGCCGAGACGTCGAAGGCCGCTGCCCCGTTCATCCCGAGCTCGGTCGCGATCCGCGGTCCGGCGGCCGGGGTGAGCAGCAGGTGGGTGGAGGTGGCCACAATGACGCAATCGACCTGGTCGACCTCGACGCCTGCGGATTCGAGCGCACCGCGCGCGGCGGCGACACTCATGGACTGGATGGTCTCCTCTTCTGAGGCGAACCGCCGGGTCTTGATGCCGGACCTGGTGCGGATCCACTCGTCACTCGAGTTGATCGGCCCGGCCACTTCGTCGTTCGTGACGATTCGGGCGGGGCGGTATACGCCGAGCCCGAGGATCGCCGTGTGCTCTGACCCCGTTGTCTGGGCGATTCGAGCGGCCATTGTGCGTCTCCTATGTACCTGCGGCGGCGCCGCCGGGTTGTACCCCGAAGCATCGAAATGAGTCCCTCATCGGCCCACTGCCTACGTCCGCATAGACATGAGGCCCCCTCATATTAGCCCGAGGTGCGCGGAATGGGCGTGCGTATTCTCACATTCGGCGGGTATACCCTCGAAGCACGCCCTGTGCTGCGGCGCTGCGCCCAACTAGTGATTCGAGGACACCATGCTCGGACTCGGGATTATCGGGTGGATCATAATCGGCGGTCTCGCTGGCTGGATCGCCAGCAAGATCATGAAGACGGATGCGCAACAGGGCATCCTCCTCAATGTCGTGGTCGGTGTCGTCGGAGGCCTGCTCGGTGGATTTCTATTGAAGCTGCTAGGTGTCGATGTCGAAGGCGGCGGACTCTGGTTCAGCTTCTTCACCTGCCTCGGTGGCGCGGTGATTCTGCTGTTCCTGGTCAAGCTGTTCACCGGCCGTAAAGCCCTGCGCTGAGCGCGGGTGCCGCGGGCTCCGTTCCCGTAAGGTGTGAACGCTTGCGCCGGACCTATCGTTGAGGGCGCAATACGTCTGCATCGAGTACGAAAGAGGAGCCTGTGGCACGCCGTCCCACCCCGCCCGGCACGCCCGAAACGACCGGAGTCGGCCATGTCGTCGATCTGGTCCGGGCCGCGATCCCCCCGCTACACCCCGCCGGGCTGCCGTTTGTCGCGGCGCCGCTCGCGGTGGCGGTGCTCGGCGGTAAGCGCAAGTGGGTGCGGCGCACGGGTCTGCTGGCCGCCGCGGCCTGTGCGACCTTCTTCCGGCATCCGAACCGGGTGCCGCCGAACCGGGCCGGCGTGGTCGTCGCTCCGGCCGACGGTGAGATCGCCCTCGTCGATACCGCGGCACCGCCCGCGGAACTCGGCCTCGGCGATGCGCCGCTGCCGCGGGTGAGCATCTTCCTTTCGGTACTGGATGTGCATGTGCAGCGCACGCCGATCTCCGGCATCGTGCGCACGGTACTGCACCAGTCCGGTCACTTCCGTTCCGCCGATCTGCCCGAGGCCAGTGCGGTGAACGAGCGCAACAGCATGGTCATCGACACCGCGGGCGGCGCGCAGATCGTGGTCGTCCAGATCGCGGGTCTGCTGGCGCGGCGCATCGTGTGCGACGCCCAGGTCGGTGACAAACTGACCATTGGCGATACCTACGGCCTGATCCGTTTCGGCTCCCGTGTCGACACCTACTTCCCGGCGGGCACCGAACTGCTCGTCGAACCCGGACAGCGCACGATCGGGGGCGAGACCGTGCTGGCCGTACTTGCCACCGACTCATGATGGAGCAGGCCCTGCCAACAACACCGCAGCGAAGGCGCCGGACCATCCGGCTGTTGCCGAGCATTGTGACAATCCTGGCGCTGTGCGCCGGACTGTCCGCGGTGAAGTTCGCCCTGGACGACAAACTCGATATCGCCCTGGCGATGGTCGGCGCGGCCGCGGTGCTGGACACGCTCGACGGTCGGCTGGCCCGGATGCTGGCCGCCACCACCAAGATGGGCGCGGAGCTCGATTCGCTCTCCGACGCCATCTCCTTCGGTGTCGCGCCCGGTCTGGTGCTCTATATCGCATTGCTCGACAGCAACAGCGCGGGCTGGATTATCGCGCTGGTGTTCACGGTGAGCATTGTGTTGCGGCTGGCCAGGTTCAATACGCTGCTCGACGATGACACTCGACCGGAGTGGTCGCGGGAGTATTTCGTCGGCGTGCCCGCTCCGGCGGCGGCGCTGATCGCGCTGGTGCCGATCGGACTGTATGTGCAGTTCGGCGACGGTTGGTGGGTCGGCTTCTATGAGGTCGCGGCCTGGACGATCTTCGCGGCGGCGTTGGCGGTCAGCACGATTCCGACGCTGGCGATGAAGTCGGTATCGGTGGCACCACAGGCCGCGGCCGGACTGCTGGTGCTGACCGCGCTCGCGGCGGCGGCGCTGGTCACCTATCCGATCGTCTTGCTGTTGGTGCTGGTCGCGGTGTATCTCGGGCATATCCCGTTCGCCTGGCATTCGCAACGCTGGGTCGCCGCACGCCCGGAGACCTGGCAGCACAAGCCGTCCGAGCGCCGGGCCCAGCGCCGGGCGCAGCGGCGGCGGCCCGCGATTCCGCGTCCGGCGATCCGCGGGGCGGCGATCCGCGGGGCGAGTCGGCTGCGGCTACGCAGCCCCGGTAAGGAGCGCCAGGACGATCTGGCCGACTGAGCTCGTCTGACATTTCTTTAGGAATCAGCAAGACCGGGCGGGAATGCTACGGCTATGAGCGAGGCGCAGTCATGAGCACTCTTGCGGCGCTTGGGGGTTTCGGGTCCTGGGGGTTCGATCTTGGTCGGGCTTTCGGTCGTGGCTGGACCATCGGGTCGCCCGCCCAACTCCGCGGGGCCGCGGCGATCCCGACCGGTACGGTCATCTTCGGTGGCTCAGCACGGAAGAAGGTGGCGGTGGAACCGGATGGATTGCGCGAATTCCAGGCGCATCGCCCGCGCCTGTTCGCGCTCGCCTATCGGATGCTCGGATCCGCGACCGAAGCCGAGGACGCGGTGCAGGAGACCTACCTGCGCTGGGACGGCACCGACCGCGCCACGATTCGCTCGGCCGAGGCCTGGCTGAGCACCGCGATCGTGAATCTGTGCCGGACCTGGCTGGTTTCGGCGCGGGCCCGCCGGGAGACCTATGTCGGGCCGTGGCTGCCGGAGCCGGTGCCAACCGCGCGCGGTGAGCTCGGGCCATTGGAGTCGGTGGAGGAGCGCGAGCTGGTATCGCTGGCGCTGCTGACGGCGCTGGAGCGGTTGAACCCGATCGAACGGGCCGTCTTCGTATTGCGCGAGGCATTCGGCTATGCCCATCGGGAGATCGCGGACATGCTCGCGGTATCCGAGGCCAATTCCCAGCAGATCTTCCGTCGGGCGAGTGTGCGGGTGCGCGAGGGGCGACCGCGCTTCGATGTTCTGCCCGATCAGGCCCGTGAGCTGATCGAGCGCTTCCTGAAGGCGGCGCGCATCGGCGATGTGCAGGGGCTCGAGCGCCTGCTCGCCGCCGATGCCACCTCGACCGCGGACGGCGGTGGGCTGGTCAATGCGGCCCGTCGGCCGGTCGTGGGCGCGGCCGCGGTTGCGCGCTACCTGGCCGGTCTGTTCCGCTGGGCAGTGCCGGGCATGGTGATCACGCTGGAGGAGATCAACGGTGCGCTCGCGGTGGTCGTCCGGTTGGCGGGCGAGCCGGTGTTGGTCGTCGCGGTCGACATCCTCGATGAGGTGGTGACCGCGCTGCGTTTGATCGTCAATCCGGAGAAGCTGTCCTACATCGGTCGCGTCGACGGGGTAGCCGCGCAGTGATGCGGGTCATGTTCGGTAGCTGTCAGGGATCGGAGGGCTGCCCAGTCTGAGGGGTGTCGGCCGATCGAAAGGGAGCCACATCATGACCGGACAGCATCGAATCGTCATCCTCGGCGCCGGATACGCGGGATTGGCGGCGGCCCGCAGGCTGGCGCGCACCGCGCGCGCGGCCCACATCACCGTCGTCGACGCCCGCGCGAGCTTCATCGAACGGGTGCGACTGCACCAATACGCTGTCGGACAGTCGATCCAGGAGTGGGATCTTCGAGAGTTGCTCGAGCCCGAGCGGATCCAGTTCGTACGCGCCCGGGCGAACGGTATCGATACCGTGAACAAGCAGGTGATCCTCGACGACGCGCGGGCCCTCGACTACGACTCGCTCATCTACACGTTGGGCAGCACGAACGACACTGCTGTGCCGGGAGTGGCCGAGCACGCGTATTCGGTTGCGACGCAGGAGGATTCGCAGTGGCTGCGGACCGGCATCCCGACGGGGCGGATCGCGGTGGTCGGCTGCGGTGCGACGGGCATCGAATTGGCCGCCGAACTGGCCGAGTGCCAACTGGATTCGCAGGTCGTGCTGCTCGGCTCGGATGCGCCGGCATCCTGGCTTTCGCTGCGGGCGCAGCAGCATGTGCGACGGGTGCTCGAGCGGCTCGGCGTCGAGATCCGTTCGGAGGCAAAGGTCATCGAGGTGACGCCGGATGGTGTGCGATTGGCCGACGGCTCCGTGCTCACGGCCGCGGCAACGGTGTGGACCGCGGGGTTCGGCGTGCCGGATCTGGCACAGCGAGCGGGGCTCGCGGTGGACGGACATGGCCGGGTGCTGACCGATGAGACATTGCGCTCGGTATCCCATCCCGACGTGTATGCGGCCGGTGACGCCGCGGTGGTCGCCGGTCCCGGCGGCCGGGAGCTGCGGATGGCCTGCGCGACCGCGCTGCCGACCGGTAAGTACGCGGCCGATGCCGCGGTCGCGCGCCTGGCCGGTCGTGAGCCCCGTGAACTGCGGTTCCGGTACTACTTCCAGTGCATCAGCCTGGGCCGTCGTGATGGGGTCGTCCAGTTCCTGCACCGCGATGACGCCCCGACGCGGACCGTGCTGACCGGTCGGACGGCGGCCTGGTTCAAGGAGCAGATCGTCCAAGGCGCGGGGCGCGCGGCGCGTCCCTGACTGTGCTCGACAGTCGTTGAATCGCCTTGTGCCCAGCTGTGTTCCGATGGGCGCCCGACCTTTCGGGCCGATCGTCAACTAGTGGTTGACGATGTCGAATCGTCAACCTATGGTTGACGCATGACAATCAACGTACGACTCGACGATCTGATCGAGGGCATCAAAAAGGCACGTCCGGACAATGTGCTCGACCAACTCTCCGATGCGGTAGTCGCGGCCGGACATCTCGGCGAAGTGGCCGATCATCTGATCGGCCACTTCGTGGATCAGGCCCGCCGCTCCGGCGCATCGTGGACCGATATCGGCGCCAGCATGGGCGTCACCAAACAGGCGGCGCAGAAGCGGTTCGTGCCGAAGGGGCCGGGTGATCCGGCCGAGGCCGCGGCCATGGATCCCAATGCGGGCTTCGCGAAGTTCACTCCGCGGGCGCGGAAGATGGTGGTGGCCTCCCAGGAGGCGGCTCGCGCCTCCAGTAATCTCGAGATCGGCGTCGGACATCTGGTGCTGGCTCTGCTGTCGCAACCGGAAGGCCTCGGCGCCCGGGAGATCGCGGCGCAAGGGGTAGAACTCGACGTCGTCCGGGATGCGGCGACGGCAGCCATCGCCCAACAGCCCGCCGATCCGGCGAAGGTGCCCGCGCTCATTCCGTTCGGAGCCGAGGCCAAGAAGGTGCTGGAGCTGACCTTCCGTGAGGCACTTCGGTTGGGACACAACTACATCGGCACCGAACATGTCCTGCTCGCACTGCTCGAACAGGAGAACGGTTCCGGAATTCTGTCCGATCTCGGCATCGATAAGGCAAAGGCCGAAGCCGATCTGGCCGAATTGCTTTCGGTGATCGTCGCCGAGAAGTCATGAACGGCCGGGCCGTGTTCGCCGCCGGACGTCGTCGAATTGGCTGGGTAGTCATCGGCATTCGGTGCGCGCACGCGGCCAGGGTGCGGCAGCGGCGCGCCGTTCGCTCGCGCGGGGTATCGGTGCGGCGCGGCTCCCGGATGTCGGTTTCGGTGCGATACCGCCCGCCCGTCGCTGCCTGAACTCAGTGCTCGGGCACGTTGCGGGCGAGTTCGTCCAACCAGGCCGCGGCGGAGGCGTCGCTGGGGGCGCGCCAGTCGCCGCGCGGTGAGAGTGAGCCGCCCGAACCGACTTTCGGGGCATTGGGCAGGGTGGACCGCTTGAACTGGCTGGTCTGGACGAAGCGGCGCAGGAATTCGGCCAGCCAGTATTTGATCGTCGGTAGGTCGTAGGTATTGCGCTGGTCGGCCGGGATGAGGTCCGGCCAGCCGCCGCGCTCGCGCTCGGACCAGGCATGGCGGGCCAAGTAGGCGACGCGGCTCGGGCGGTAGCCGAAGCGCAGCAGGTAGTAGAGGTGGAAGTCCTGCAGTTCGTAGGGCCCGACGGTGGCCTCGGAGCTCTGGCCCGGCGCGGTGGCGTCGTCGCTGGGCACCAATTCCGGCGAGATCTCGGTCTGCAGAATCGATGACAGCACCTTGCCCGCCTCATCGCCGAACTGGTCGGTGTCTACGGCCCACGCGATCAGGTATTTGATCAGCGTCTTCGGCACCGAGGCGTTCACGCTGTAGTGCGCCATCTGGTCGCCGACGCCGAAAGTGCACCAGCCCAAGGCGAGTTCACTGAGGTCGCCGGTGCCGACAACGAGTCCGTGGTGCTGGTTGGCAAGTCGGAACAGGTGTGCGGTGCGCTCGCCCGCCTGCACATTCTCATAGGTGATGTCGTACTGCGGAACACCCTCGGCGGCCGGGTGATTCAGGTCGCGCAACATCTGGGTGGCGGACGGGCGGATATCGATTTCCTGGGCGGTGACCCCGAGCGCGGCCATCAGCGCGTGTGCGTCGGTCCGAGTCCGGGTGCTGGTCGCGAAGCCGGGCATGGTGTAGGCGAGCACATTCGTCCGCGGCAGTCCGAGCCGGTCCATGGTCTTGGCCGCGACGATCAGTGCCTGGGTGGAGTCGAGTCCGCCGGAGACGCCGATGACAACGCGCTGGCTGCCGGTGGCGCGCAGCCGGGTGCTCAGCCCCTCGACTTGGATGTGGTGCACTTCGGCGCAGCGCTCATTGCGCGCCTTCGGATCGCTGGGAACGTAAGGGAAGCGCGGGATTTCGCGCCGCAGCGGCAGCGTGCCGGTCGGGACCGGCAGCTCCACCGCGATGCGCCGCAGCCGGATCAGCCGGTCGCGGTGATCGTGCACATTGTCGGCGAAGCTGGTGGTACGGATGCGGTCCGCGGCCAGGCGCTGTAGATCGAGATCCGCGGTGACCAGCTGGGGATGGTCGCCGAAGCGCTCGCCTTCGGCGAGCAATTCGCCGTTCTCGCACACCAGCGCCTGCCCATCCCAGGCCATATCGGTGGTCGATTCACCATGTCCGGCAGCCGAATACAGATAGGCGGCCAGATAGCGCGCGGAGTGCGATGTGCACAGCGCGCGCCGGTAGTCGGCCTTGCCGATGACGATATTGCTGGCCGACAGATTGACCAGCACCGTCGCACCGGCCAGCGCCGCATATCCACTGGGCGGCAGTGGAACCCAGCCGTCCTCACAGATCTCCAGATGGAATACGAAGCCGTCGACGTTGGTCGCGGTGAGCAGCAGGTCGGCGCCGAACGGCACCCGCTGCCCCGCGATCGTGATGTGGTCGTCCAGGGTCTCCCGGGCCGCTGCGAACTGACGCTTCTCGTAGAACTCGCGATAGTTCGGCAGATAGCTCTTCGGTGCCGCGCCGAGCACGGTGCCGCGGCAGATCGCGATCGCGCAGTTGAACAGCCGCCCCTGCGCCCGCACCGGAGCGCCGACCACCAGCACCGTATCGATCTCCGTGCTCGCGGCCACGACGCGTTCGAGCGCCGCGTCCACCGCATCGTCCAGCGCGTCCTGGTGGAACAGATCGTCGGCGGTGTAGCTGGACAGGCCGAGTTCGGGGAACACGGTCAGAACCACACCGTCGGCGGCCGCCCGCCGCGCCAGCTCCAGCGTCTGCTCGGCGTTGTACGCGGGATCGGCGACCCGGACCCGCGGCACCGCGACCGCAACCCGCGCGAACCCGTGCCGGTAGAGCGAGTCGAACGGCAATTCGGGCACGGTCGTCCCCCTTCGGGATCGTTGATCTTCCGCTGCGAAATCTACGCCCGCCCGCGCAGACCCCCGCCCCAGCGCGGCCATATCGCCTTGGCCTTCGGCTCCTCGATCAGCGGTCCGCGGTCGATATCGGTGACGAGCAGCGGTAGCTGCGCCGCCAGTTCGTCGAGCACCGCGAGGGTGTGCCCGCCCTGTGCGGCCCGGTACTCCGGCATGGTCAGCCCGACGATCTGCAGGAACTGGACGCGTCCGTGCGGCGTGTCGATGACGCCCAGTTCCGGATCAACGGTGAAGGCGACGGCGTGGATATCCGAATCCGCGCGCTCGGCGGCGATCGGACCATTGGCCTTGATGGTGTGGCCGGGCGCGAACCCATTCCCGGACTGGAATACGTAGCGGGCCAGATTCTGCAGGAAGTCGGCGGGCCAGACCGGCGGTTGCCGGTCGTGCGGCTGTCGGACCAGCCGGAAGGTGAACTCGAATCCCCAGCCCGATTCGTCCGGATTGTCCCATTCCTTTTCGTGCAGCTCGGTCATGCCATAGCTGACGTAATGCCAGTGCGGAACCGGTTCGGTGCGCGGATAGGCGCTGATGCCGTCCAGCGGATCGGGACCGCCCAGTGACCAGGGCAGCTGCGTCCCCCAATGACTGGGTTCGATGTCGTGGTACAGCTGTGCCAACGCGGCGTCGATAGCGCTCCAGCCGGGACTTTCACTCACTCGGCTACTTTAGGTCGGCAAGAGCCGCCCGGCGCGCCACCCGATTCCGGGCGTCCGCGGACCCGCGCCGGTGCGGGTGCATCGGAAATGGTTGGCGGACAGCGGTTTGCTGGTGGCACGGCGGCGGTGCCGGTGCCGATCCGATACTGCTCGGCCTGTCGAAAAAGGCCTGATCCGGCGCACCGGTAAGCTATAGCAATGGCGGACGTCGCGGATTCCGACCTAGTTGCGGGGGAACGACGCGCTGATCTCGAGCGCGCGCTGACCTATGTGTCCACCGAATCGCAGCCCGATGGCAGCTACATCATCAACGGCGACCTGCCGCCGGATGTCGCGCCGCCGTTCATTCGGGCGATCATGCGGGTGGAGGCTGAGCTGCTGCTCAACGATGCGGAACTCGTAACGGTCGATGATGGAGAACCACGCACGCCCGAGCAGCGGCGGGCGGACGCGTTCGTCGCGTTGATACTCCGGGTGGACGACCGCCGCTCCGCCTGAGGGGCGGACCTTGCACTCGATACCCCTGAGTGCTAAAAAGGGCTTTGGCACTCTCGACGTGTGAGTGCCAGGTCGGGACGGTGAGACCGGGTTCCATCGACACCCTCGGTCGTCCGTCGCGGGCACCGAACCTGGCCAGCGTAAATGGGGCGATCCAACCTGCGGTCGTCCTGTGTGTCAGCCATATACATGTGGAGGATCTCAACGCAATGGCCAAGACAATTGCGTACGACGAAGAGGCCCGTCGCGGCCTCGAGCGGGGCTTGAACGCCCTCGCCGACGCGGTCAAGGTGACGCTGGGCCCGAAGGGTCGCAACGTTGTCCTGGAGAAGAAGTGGGGCGCCCCCACGATCACCAACGATGGTGTTTCCATCGCCAAGGAGATCGACCTGGAGGACCCGTACGAGAAGATCGGCGCCGAGCTGGTCAAGGAAGTCGCCAAGAAGACCGACGACGTCGCTGGTGACGGCACCACCACCGCCACCGTGCTGGCCCAGGCGCTCGTACGTGAGGGCCTGCGCAATGTCGCCGCTGGCGCCAACCCCCTCGGCCTGAAGCGCGGTATCGAGAAGGCCGTCGAGGCCGTCACCACCAAGCTGCTCGACACCGCCAAGGAGGTCGAGACCAAGGAGCAGATCGCTGCCACCGCCGGTATCTCGGCTGGCGACTCGTCCATCGGTGAGCTGATCGCCGAGGCCATGGACAAGGTCGGCAAGGAAGGCGTCATCACCGTCGAGGAGAGCAACACCTTCGGGCTCCAGCTGGAGCTCACCGAGGGTATGCGCTTCGACAAGGGCTACATCTCCGGCTACTTCGTGACCGACCCGGAGCGTCAGGAAGCGGTCCTCGAGGATCCGTACATCCTGCTCGTCGGTTCCAAGGTTTCCACCGTCAAGGACCTGCTGCCGCTGCTGGAGAAGGTCATCCAGGCCGGTAAGCCGCTGCTGATCATCGCCGAGGACGTCGAGGGCGAGGCCCTGTCGACCCTGGTCGTGAACAAGATCCGCGGCACCTTCAAGTCCGTTGCCGTCAAGGCGCCGGGCTTCGGTGACCGTCGCAAGGCGCAGCTCGCCGATATCGCCATCCTGACCGGTGGCGAGGTCATCAGCGAAGAGGTCGGCCTCTCCCTGGAGACCGCTGGCATCGAGCTGCTCGGCCAGGCCCGCAAGGTCGTCATCACCAAGGACGAGACCACCATCGTCGAGGGCGCGGGCGACGCGGAGGCCATCAAGGGCCGCGTTGCGCAGATCCGCACCGAGATCGAGAACTCGGACTCCGACTACGACCGCGAGAAGCTGCAGGAGCGCCTGGCCAAGCTGGCCGGCGGTGTTGCGGTGATCAAGGCCGGTGCCGCGACCGAGGTCGAGCTCAAGGAGCGCAAGCACCGCATCGAGGATGCCGTGCGCAACGCCAAGGCCGCCGTCGAGGAGGGCATCGTCGCCGGTGGTGGCGTGGCCCTGCTGCAGTCGGCTCCGGCTCTGGACGACCTGAAGCTGACCGGTGACGAGGCGACCGGTGCGAACATCGTGCGTGTCGCGCTGTCGGCTCCGCTGAAGCAGATCGCGTTCAACGCGGGCCTCGAGCCCGGCGTTGTCGCCGAGAAGGTCTCCAACCTTCCGGCGGGCCACGGTCTGAACGCCGACTCGGGCGAGTACCAGGACCTGCTGGCCGCCGGTGTCGCCGACCCGGTCAAGGTCACCCGTTCGGCCCTGCAGAACGCGGCCTCCATCGCGGCCCTGTTCCTGACCACCGAGGCCGTTGTCGCCGACAAGCCGGAGAAGGCCGCCGCTCCCGCGGGCGACCCGACCGGTGGCATGGGCGGCATGGACTTCTGAGTCCCGCTCCCCAGCAACACCTTTAGCCCCGAAGGCCGGTCCACCACCTGGTGGACCGGCCTTCGGCCTTTTTTGCGATGACCGGCGGTCAGTCGAGACACACAGTGACTCACCGGCTTTGCGGCTACCGGCGGTCTTCGGTGCGGAGAGTCGCGCGGATTTCGTTTGCTAGGTCGAGATTTCCGGCGGCAATGAACTTTTGACGCCGGTTCATTGCGCTCTTGATGTCAGATAACGAACCCAGATCATAGTTCAGCGGGATTGGTGCTCCATGCAGATCTACCACGCTGCCTCCTGCGGCGTGCAGAATATAGTGGCCAGGGGACAGGTCCCAGATTGCGAATCCCTTGGCAAATTCCACCATGGCGTCAGAGAATCCGGCGGCAACGTGACACAGTCCAATCGAGCCGAAATCGACACCAATGCGACCTCTCGCTTTTCCATCGCGAGATGGTTCGCTGAGTGCCTCTATAAGTCGATGTTCTCTAGCGAGCGGTTGGAATCGCTGTTCGGGACGCATCATATAATTTGTGACCAATGCCTCGGAAAGGCTCGTGCCCGAGGGGCGGTCAAGAATGTGTTCGCGGCCGTCGGCGGTTATCATGAGCGCTCGATCATCGCCTTTGTCCTGTCGGGCCGCCAAATATATCTGGATATGATGGAAAATATCTCCCACCACCGCAATAATCGGGCGAGCCAGGGTGCGCGAGTAAACCATGATATGCGTATAACCGCACAGTCCACGTACTGCCAGTTCGCTGGTATCCAGAGGATCGATCAGCACGCATAGATCTGGATCGGATTCTTTTCCGATGACTTCCGGATCGGCTTCCTCTGATGCGTAAACAAACGAGGAGATATGTTCGACCAGCACCTCTTTGTACCGTTCATGCATCCACAGGTCATAGTCGGACAGGAAGTTGTCTCTATGACGTAGGTTCTCATTTTCTGCGCGGTGGCCGGTAAGTGCAGCATCGATTAGTTGTGGACGGATCTCTTCGATCATCTGGTGCACTGCCGCAGCGATGCGTCGCGCGAGTTCGGGGGCCGTGCTCGAGCTTTTCATCGAGCTATCGCCTCTTGTGGGTGTCATCGCAACTCCAGCGGAGGTTCGATTCCGGGTGGGCTCATCGTGGCTGCGATAAAGATAGCTTCGAAGCCTGCCGCGCGCATGATTTTGGCTCCGGTCAGATCATCGAAGCTGTCTGCTTCCAGGTCACGGCCTTTGGTCATTGCGCCGAATACGGCGAAATACAGCTCGGCTTTCGGATACTGCTCTCGAACCCGGCTGGCGAGATAACCGACCACGTCGGCGTGCTTGACTTCGAAGTCGCAGATAAAGATGGTAGGCGCTGGTCTGGTTTCGGGGAAATGCGACGCATCGTCCAGATTGATCCCGTCCCGGATCTTATTGCACCGGAGGTAGCCGATCTTGCAGCGGGAGAAGCGAGATGAAGCAAGGAAAGTTGCCATTACAAGTCCGGCTTCGTTCACGCCGAAGCATGCGTCGACATCCAAGCGTTTGCCGAGGTTCTTGATCTGCCGTGACAGGCGTTCGATGCCGCACCCGAATGTTTCCCACGTCAAATCCAGCAGCTGGCCTGGTTGCGGATTCGGCAGCGAGCATACGACGATGTCGGAATTGCCGTATTCAATCGTCGGCACCGAAAGAGTGAACTCGCCGCCCACCTGGCTTGTCGTTCTGTCCGAAACCGAATCGACGCCGTCTTTTGATGATTTGGCAGGCGTCTGCTCACGCACGGTTCCCAATTGAGCTCGATTGTTTGCTGTGTACTGCTTGAGCGACAGCTGATCCTCGATCGGCAGGCGCTCGTAAGCCTCGGCTATCAACTCGGTTGGCGACACGCACTCTTCCGATACTCCAAGCGGTCCGCGGCCATAGGCGGCACACAAGATCAGAACGCTGGAGAACGACGGCGGCGATCCTTGGCCACGTCCTCGCGCCCATGTTTCCCAGGCGTTGATAGAGGTGCCGCCCAGACTTGTCTGATTGCCCGTGACTTCGTTGTAGCGCTCAGCTGCAAGATCTTGGGACAAACCAGCTGCATACCGGTATGCCTGCAGGCTCGGCACGTCTGGGTACTGGGCCAAAAGTTCTGTAGCCGCGGTCCTCACCGACCCCAACTCCGCCCACAACTTCCTACCCGCAGCAGCCATCTCGCGACCGCGTGCCTGCGGGCTCAACGGTTGTTTCCCGAGTCTCGCCCTCGGCGCCCCTGATGAGACTCCCATGTGTATCCCCCTTTGTGTTCAGGAACCACTGCGGCAGTTGGAACTTACCCATTCCAATGGGTAATAGGCGGATTTATGACGGAAACCGCAGGTCAGCGCACCCACAAACCTGACGAAGGTTGAACTGTCACACAGGTGTCACGAGCTTGTTCGGGTGCGACGCTGAGACCCAGCACCCACCCGGCGGGCGCGCTCCGAAAACCTCTTCCGATGCGGATGCTTCACCAGCAGTGGGCGGTTCGCGGTGTTCATCGCCTCGCCGGGTGGCGTGCAACCAACAACAGGCATAAACGGCAGGGGTGAGACGCGATGGGGTTCAACTGGTGGCGAGAGGCCGAGCCCGACGACACGTCGGTACAAGCGATCATCGACCGCGTACAGGACGAATGGCGGGCCGCGCACCGGAGCGACCGGGTTGGTGCTCCCCAGCCCGACGCCGGATTGTGGCCCGGCGGGTGGCCGCATGAGGCACCGGACCACGCGCTCAGCATTATCGAAGCGCACTCGACCATGCAGCGGCACAAGGCATGTCGTACCGATCAATGTCCGCGTAAGGCGGCGGCACGGCAGACCCTGATCAACGCGGGCCGGATGAAGCCGGACGCTTCGCGGGAGTACTGATGACTTTCGTCCACGGTAGCCCACTCGGATGCGCGGGGGATGGCACCACCGAAGTCCCTGACCGCCCCAATAATGCTCCGCCCCCATGCTCAGCCGCCCACGTGTCGACCGTGCCGCTGGGAGCTAGTGCCCCGCCCAGACAAATTGCTGCACTACCCACTCCGACTGCTCGCCGAGCGTAGTCATGTGGCGGTCGAATATGCCCTGCGCGGCCACCGTTCGGCTACGTTCGACAGACCCCGGCCCCAGGGCTGAACGCGGCACTAGGCCGGGCTTCTGGTGACGTCGCAACGCGCAGCTGAAGGCCGGTCCACCTACCAGGTGGACCGGCCTTCAGCCTTTTGTATGGAGATTCCGTTCGCCGAGCTCGTGGGCCGAGCGAGTGGGTCTAGCTCGGTAGCTATTGATCCGGTCGGAAGGTGTTGGGGTGTGGGCTAATTCGACGCGATGGTCAGGTTGTCCGCTGTGCGTTCGGTAGGTTGGCCGTTCGGGCCGACCTTCGCAACCGGCGCTTCGGCTTCGGCGTCTTCTGCCGTCGGCGCGATAATGGATGTTCCGGGTTCGGCGTCGACAACCGTCGCCGTGACTGTGGGCGGTTCGATTTCGGTCTCGGCAACCGGCGTTTCGACCGAAGTCGAGTCGGGTTCGAGTTCGGCGAACGGCGCGTCGGTGTTCGGTTCGAGTTCCGCGGCAGCGGCGACGCGCAGCCGTTCGGCGAGTTCGTTGAAGATGTAGAAATTGGGGATCTGGCCGACGGGGGTGAGGGATACCCAGTGGCCGTCCACCTTCATGCGAACCAATCCGCTTCGGGCGTCGATCAATTGGATCTGTTCCCAGGCGAAGGCCTTGCTGCGGAAATAGAGTGCGGTCAGATCGAGGGCGATCTCGCCGAAATAGACGGTCGCGCAGTCGTCGATGGCGGTGACGGCGCGGGGGAGCTGGGCCAGGGTGATGGCCGACTGGATGGCCTTGCCCCAATCGCGACCATCCGCGAACAGGGTGTCGTCGAATGCGGCCTCGGCGCCGTCGGGACCGGTCATGTGGAATGAATATTCGGTGGGCCCGGAATTCTGGAACGGGATGACCTGCTGGCGCACTTCGGCGCTGTCCCATCGGAATCCGGCGATCTGTTCACCGGAGCGGTACACGGTCATGCCGTAGTCGAACAGGTCGAGCCGCGCGGCGCGGTGCCGACGATTGCGGCGTCCGCGGAAGAAGGCCAGCGAGGCGGGGATCAGGGCGAGCAGACCGACCGCGAGTGCACCGGAATATGCGCCGACCGTTGCGCAGATGACACCAACTGCCGCGAATCCGCCCGCGACGATCCCGCAGCCGCGCACAAAAGTGTCACTCGCAGGCGCCGGTAGAAACGTCTGCCGGTGTGGGCCGAGCTTCTGATATTCGGACATCAGGTGGATCAGCTGCGACAGTGGAACCTTTTGTGGCCCGCCGGTTCCGACATCGCCATGGCTCGGAGTGGTCAATTGTCCCTCCATGAGGCGGTTTTTCTCCGCGGCGAAGCGTATGTCACTCGACCGGAGGCCGCCACCCCAGTCCGCTCGCGTACGGTCGATCGAGCTTACGTCATGGCGGTGGCGCAGCCGCGGACCGCACGGGCGTTTCGCCGGGAAACCCGACGGCCGGTCCGTTCGGCGAACCGGCCGTGCGGCCGGATCAGATGCCGTCGACGCTCAGTACGGCGAACGGAGTGACCGGGGTGCCGGGTCCCATCGGCCCGCCCCTGTCGAATTGGGAGGACACGACCAGGGTCCGATCATTGCTGCGGATCAGGGTGGTGGGGATGCGCAGGGATTCATCGGTGACCGTGCGCTCCAGTTCGACGCTCGCCCCATCGTCGCTGATCTTCCAGCGGGTAATCGTATTGCTGACGTTCTGGGCCGCCCACAGCGTATTCCCGTGCAATTCTAGTCCGTCCCCATGTTTCAGGTCGGCGCCGCGCATGGTGACCTTGCGGATCGGATCCGGCGAATTCGGCGCGGTTGCAACGCGATACAGCTCGCCGGAATTCATATCGACGATCAGCAGATAGCGACCGGAATCATCGGAGACTATGCCGTTCAAGGTGAACGCGTCCGGTGCGTGCGCGCTGATGGTGCTGCTCAGGTCGAATTGTGTTGTCAGATCAGCCCGCCCGCCATGTGCCGCCGCGTCGGTGACCTGGTTCGGCGTGATCCGGTAGACCAGCGGGCGCAGGCTGTCGGTGAGGTAGGCGGTGCCGTCCGGCGTGATGGCCAGATCGTTCACCATGCGCGGCCCGGTGCCGGTGACATCGAAGCGGGCGATCAGTGCACGGCTGGTGGTGTCGTAGACCGCGACCCCGGCCGTCGAGTCGATCACCCACAGCCGCCCCGCCGCATCGACTTTCAACCCATTGGCGGTCTTGCGGCCGTCGGCCCCCTCGGGCAGGAAGGTCTCGGCGCGCTTCGCGCCAGGGGCGGCTCGGTAGATGGCGCCGTTCGCGTAGGAGCCGACATAGATATCGCCGGTGCGGGGGTCGGCGGCTATGCCTTCGGGGTAGACGCGATCGCCGGGCAGTTCGTATGCGGTGCTGATGCGCGTGGCCGGTTGGCTGACGGTCGTGGCCTTCGGTGCCTCCGTCGTCGCTGCGCAGGCCGCGACGGCGGTGCAGGCAACGGCGGTGGCGATGGTCGAGATGGTGCGGAACATGCTCATAGCTCCTGAGTGAGGTCGAACATCCGAATGCATTCACATCTTGGAATGAGCACGAAGTTATATTAGAACTCTAATTAACGTCAAGGGGTTAATGAGAAGTTGGGCAGATACCATGCGGACATGACGTCCATGCACTCCTCCGAGCGCCTCGGCTCCTACATCAAGCGCGCCGAACAGGCTCTCAACTCGGCGAAGAGTGCGGCGCTCAAACCGGCGGGCCTCACCGTTCCCCAGTACGGGGCCCTGCTGTTCCTCATCGAAAACCCGGGCATCAACGCCGCGGCGCTGGCCCGCCTGTGCGGGGTGACCCCGCCGACCATGAATACGATCCTGACGAATCTCCAGGACCGCGGCCTCATCGAGCGGACGCCCCACGCCTGGCATAAGAACGTCTTGGAGACCCGGCTCACCGAAGCAGGCGCGGCGCTCGCGAAGGAGGCGGATGCGGCCGCCGTACGCGTGGAGCGCGCATTGGCCGCCGAATTCACCGAAGCCGAGCACGCCGCCCTGTGTGGACTGCTCACCCGCTGCGCCGACCTGCTCGACTCGATCCGCCCCGAATCCGCACCAAAGAAGTAGCTCCCGGTCCGATCGGACCGGGAACCATTGGGGCGGGGGGATTTTCACGCCGGAGCGACTACCGCCGTTTCGGTGTGTACCGGTCGGCGCAGGGTGGCGACGCCGAGTGCGAGGGCGACGAAGCCGACCGCGGCCGAGGTCCAGGGGAGCCAGCCCGCACCCGAGGAATCCAGCACCGTGCCGCCGAGCAGCGAGCCGATGCCGCTGCCGAGGTAGATCGCCGAGCCATTGAGGCCGAGTGCGACGGTCGGCGCGTCGTGGGCAATGGCGAAGAGCCGGAATTGCTGCGGGATCAGGATCGCGGACCCGAAGAGGCCGGTCAGGCCGAGTACCGCGAAGACGGCCCAGGTGGTGTGGGTGGCCGGGCCGAGCAGGAGCAGTCCGATGAGGCTGCCGACGAGTCCGACGGTCAGCGTGCGCGCCGGGCCGAAGCGGTCGACGGCCCGGCCCGCCTGTGCATTGCCGATGACCTGACCCATGCCCATGACCAGCAGCAGCCAGGCGAGCTGTCCCTGCGGCACCGATGGGGCGACGACGACCGGCAGGTAGACGATGGTGGTGTAGGCCGCGGTCATCTGCAGCGTCGTCACCAGCAGTACCCGCAGCACCGCGGGCCGCGCGAGTACGCCGACGCGATCACGCAATCCGCTGCTCGGCAGGGTGACCCGCGGCAGCAGCAGCACCAGCGCCGCCGCGATGGCACCGCCCGCGGCGATCGCCCAGAGCACTCCGCGCCAGCCGATCCAGCGCTCGACGAAGATGCCGATCGGCACGCCAGCGACCGCGGACAGCGTGATCCCGGCGGTGACAACCGACAGTGCCCGCCCCCGGTGCGCATCATCGGCGACGACCCCGGCCACGGCAAAGGCATTGGCCTGGAATGCCGCCGCGCCGATCGCGGCCACGATACGCGCTCCGGCCATTACCGAAAAGTCCTCAGCCGCAGCCTGTCCGATCATGCCGAGGACGAAAAGTACTGCACCGCTGCCCAATACCCAGCGCCGATCCCACGGTCCGGTCGCGGCGGCGATGACCGGTGAGGCGATGGCGTAGGTCCAGGCGAACGTGGTGGTGAGCTGGCCCGCGGTGGCTATCGAAACATTCAGATCGCGGGCGATGAGCGGGAGCATGCCGTTCAGTACGAAACCGTCGGTGCCCAGTACGAAAGTGCCGATGGCGAGTGGAATCAAGGATCGATAGAGATTGTTCGATGGTTGTCGAAGCATCTTACGATGCTGCGATATAATTCGATGGTTGTCAAACAATCGGAGGATGAACGTGCGTCAGCTACCGCAGCCGAGCACCGGTGACCTGGACCTGATCCGGGTGCTCAGCGCCATCGCCGATCCCATTCGGCTGGAACTGATCCGCGCGCTCGCCGGGGTGCGTGAGCCGCTCAGCTGCGGCATCGATGGGTTCGATGTGGAGATCACCGCCGCGACGGCATCGCATCATTGGAAGGTGCTGCGTGATGCGGGCGTCACGACCACCTACGCCTCTGGCCGCAACCGGCTCGTCGAGCTGCGTCGTGACGCTCTGGAGGAACGCTTTCCCGGCCTGCTCGACGCGATCATCAATGCCTCGCAACGCTGACTCGGTTTCGAATTGGGTTCCGACAGTGGCGGTTTCAGCGATCGGAACTTCCTCGGCCTGAACGCATGCCGTTGACCTGTTCAAACGCCCCAAAAGTAGTGGCTTTACTGCCGGGGCCGCAGCTGGTGCACTTGTTACGAGGGTAAGCCTCGCAAGTCACTCGGGGGGTGGCGACGATGGACACAATCTGGGTGCAGGTCATCGCCGGTCTGCTGCTGTACGGCACGATCGCGTTCATCAGTCTTGCGGGTCGGCGGAGTCGAAATCGCCGCAGGAGCAACCGATGGAGCGCGGGCGGCAGCGGTGGCGACATTGGTAGCAGGTCCAGCTACGGCTGTGGCGGTGGCGGCGGGTCAAGCTGTGGCGGTGGCTCGAGTTGCGGTGGTGGGTCAAGCTGTGGCGGTGGCTCGAGTTGCGGTGGCGGGTCCGGCTGTGGAGGAGGCGGTGGTTGTGGTGGTGGCGGCAGCTGATCCGCTGCGTCAGTGCCGTTTCGGTGGCAGCAGACTCTGAAATGCCGTATCCACCAATGTCCTTCGCTGGGCATCGGTGCTCGGGAGTGCGTCGGGGGAGACGCGGGCCAGTTGGTTGAAGCCGTGGTAGATGCTCACGGCGACAACCGCTCTGGTCCGCGCCTGCGCAGCGGTCAGACCCAATTCGCGCAGCAATTCGGCAATGTATTCGATGCGCCGGTCCGCGACTCGGCGCAATGTCGCGGCGACCGCGGCCTGGTCCGCGGAGGCCAAGAGCGCCAATTCGATGCGTCCGGTGGCCGCGTAATCGATGACATGGGCGAACAGTCGATGCAACCGCTCGGCCGGATCGGTCTCGACACCGATCTCGGTGATCACATCGTCGGTGCTGTGCTGTTCCCAGCGGGCCAGTACCGCATCGATGAGAGCCGCGCGATCCTTGAAGTGCCAATAGAAGCTGCCCTTGGTGGTGCCGAGCCGCTTGGCGATGGGTTCCACCGCGACCGCCGCGAGGCCGCCCGCGGCCAGTGCGTCCAGTGCGGCCTGGGCCCAGTCGTCGGCGCTGAGCCGCCGCGGCGCCGACGTTTTGGCGGTCACACTCCTGCCCTCTTGTGCCATGCCCATACGCTATCGTATGGTCATTCCATACGCTCCCGTATGGGCTACTGGAGGAATGTGATGCCTACTCATGGACGAGTCGAGATTCCCGAACGGGCGGCCCTAGCTCGCGCATCCGGGTCGAATTGGGACTACATCGATTCCTACGAAATCGCATTGCCGCCGGGCGCTCCCACCGATCCACGCGAATGGACCCGAAAGATATTCTTCGGCAGGCCCTTTCCCGATCGCGAAAGCGGCGAGCGCGAGCATGTCACCGCCGATGCGATGCCGGTCCTCGATTTTGTCGTCTCGGTTCTGATCGACGATGACGCGGTCACCGTCACCTCTTTGGTCGAATACCGAAATGATTGGGGCCGACGGTATTTCGCCGTTGTCCGTCCATTCCACCGTCGGCTCGTGCCGTGGATGCTGGCACGTGCCGCCCGTGAATTCGCCCGCGGTGGCCGCTGACACGCCATGCCGAGCGGTTGCCGCGACGACTCCGGGCCATCGGCCGTAGGCTGAATCCATGTCCGGCGACACTCGGATCGGCGGTGTCCTCTACGACATCGACGGCGTGCTGGTGACCTCATGGCGCGAGCTGGAAGGCGCCGCCGACGCCGTGCGCCGGATCCGCGAAAGTGGTTTGTGCCGAGCGTTTCTCACCAATACGACCTCGCGCACCTGTGACGAGATCGCCGAGCGGCTGCGGAGCGCCGGATTCGATGTCGACGCCGACGAGATCGTCACCGCCGCCCGGCTCACCGGCGAGTATGTGAGCCGTCGCTATCCGGATGGGCGGGTCTGGGTGCTCAACCACGGCGATATCCGGCCCGACCTCGCCGCTCTCACCCTCGATGACGAACATCCCGATGTCGTCGTAATCGGCGGTGCCGGTGCGGAATTCACCCATCGTGCGCTGAGCCGGGTGGCCGAGCTGATGCTGGACGGTGTGCCGGTCGTCGCCATGCACAGCGGCCTGACCTGGGCCACCGATGACGGACTTCGCATCGATGCTGGCGCATATCTGCCGGGCTTGGCGGCCGCGGGCAATGCCGAGATCGCGGTGATCGGCAAGCCCGAGCCGGCGGGATTTCGGACTTGTGCGGACCTGATGGGCCTGGATCCGACCGAGGTGTTGATGATCGGCGACGATCTGCACTCCGATGTGCTCGCTGCCCAGCGGGTCGGCATGACCGGAGTTCTGGTGCGCACCGGGAAATTCCGGTCCGCAGTGTTAGCTGGGATGGCATCGGCGCCGGATCACGTCATTGATTCCGTGGCGGATCTGCCCGCGTTGTTGAAAGGTCTCCGGAACCGCGGAAAATAATTCTAAAAAACTCCTATAAAACACTTTCGGTGTGCCGAACCTCTCGGTATCGTCCGCATCGGCAAACTGCCAGTGACGAGGTGTGTGGCCGTAGCTAGATCGTATAGAAGCGAGATTACGGCGCAATAGCAACCGCGCGGCCAACTTTCGGCTAACGCGAACTCGGCCGTAGGTTGAGACGAACATGCCGATCCATGACGACGGCATCGGGCGCTTAGGTATTGTCTGCCCCAATGTCACAGGATGCGAATACGGGACGAATGTATGCCGGGCAACCCGTAGAGGACCGGCAACGACAACGGCGTGCGCGTTTTCTGGAATCGGGCCTTACGGTCTTTGCGCGCGATGGCTACGCAAATAGTTCGGTCGGCGCGATCTGTAAGGACGCCGGACTCTCCTCACGGCAGTTCTATGAGGAGTTCACCGGCCGCGAGTCTCTCCTACTCGAGCTCTACGAGCAGATCGATAGGGAATCGCGCGAAGCGGTAACCGCCGCCCTCGACAAGAAGTCGGATGCGACCGCCCTGGAGATCATCGACGCGTCCGTGCGCGCTTACGTCGAATCGATCGGCGCCGATCCGCGCAAGGCGCGCGTGGCGTTGGTAGAGGTCGTCGGCGCCGGGCCGAAGGTGGAGAAGTTCCGGCTGGAACTGCGCAGGGTGTGGGGTTCGCTACTAGCCAGCGCCGCCGAGGATGCGGCGATGCACGGCGAAATCCCCACGGGCGACTACGAGATGCGGGTACTCGCCATCATCGGCGCGGTCAACTATGTGGTCGACTCCTGGAGTGGTTCGGATCCGCGGCCGCCACTGGACGATGTGATCCGGGTGCTGAGCCGAGTGATCATGGGTGCGGTCGGCGCGTAGCACGGGTCGCTCCGGACGACCGGTGGTCATCGCGCGGTACGGTGCGCATCATGGAGAAGGTTCCGATCCAGATGCCGGATGGCAGCACCGTGCCGGTGCGGCTGTTCCCGGCGAGCGGAACGCACCGTCACCCGGTGACGCCGGACGCGCCCCGCCCGGTGGTGGTGCTGGTGCCCGGTCTCGGTGTTCCGGCCGGGTACTACGAACTGTTCGCCACCGCATTGGCCGCCCGTGGTTTCGACGCGGCCGTCGGCGAACTGCGCGGTGCCGGTGACAGTAGGCCGCGCCCGAGCGCCGCGAGCACCTACGGTTACCACGAATTGGTTTCGGTCGACTTCCCGGCGATCTTCTCGGTGGTGCGCGACCGGTTCCCGGACAGCACCCCGTACCTGCTCGGCCACAGCATGGGCGGCCAGCTCGCCGTGCTGTACGCCTCGCGCATCCGCGGCCGACTCGGCGGACTGATCCTGATCGCCTCCGGTACTCCGTATCACCGTGGCTTCCGCGGGATTTCGGGCCCCGGCATGCTGGTCGGCAGTGCGGCCATCTCGATGACGGCCAACCTGGCGGGCTTCTGGCCCGGTGACCGGATCTCGGTGGGCGGGTTCGGGCGCCAGTCGAAAGTGCTGATCTCCGACTGGGCCCGGCTGGCCCGCACCGGTCGCTTCCAGCCGGTCGGCGCGGATATCGACTATGAGGAGCGGATCGGCAGGCTGAAGCTGCCGGTGCTGTCCATCACCATGACCGACGACGATCTCGTGCCCGGCAGTTCGGCGGCGCATCTGCTGGCGAAGATGCCCAAGGCCGACGTGACTACCTGGGTACAGCCGGAACCCCTGGGACACAACGGCTGGATCCGCAAGTACAGCAGTACCGTCGACCAGATCGAGAAGTGGCTGCGGGACCGGTGACACTGCTAGAGGGTGACCGCCAGCTTGCCGAGGGTGCCTCCGGTGAAATCGGCGATCGCGGTTGTGGCGTCGGCCAGTTCGTAGCGTCTGGTGATCGGGATTCGCAGTCTGCCCGCCGCGGCATCCGCGGCCAGGCGATCCAGTTTGGTTCGGCTCGGATCGGCCATGACATCGACGGTGGCCAGATCGCGATCGGCGGCATCGACCGGCACGAAATGCACCGTGGAGGCGAATCGGCCACCGCGCGTGACCAATCCGGCGACGGTCGCGCCGTCCCCGGCCAGATGTAGTGCGGCTGGCACGCCATCGGGGGCCAGCTCGCGAACTCGGTCCACCAGGTCCGCGGGGTCGACGGCATGGTGGGCGCCGAGTGCCGAGACGAACTCGGTTTCCGCGCCGGGCCGTGCCGTGGCGATGACGACGGCGCCGCGCGCCGTCGCCAGTTGGATGGCATAGCCACCGACACCGCCGGTCGCACCCGAAATCAAGAGGGGTGTATCGGGTTTCGGTTCGAGCGCGTCGAGTGCGGTCAGTGCGGCCGTACCGGCGAGGCCGAGTGCGCCCGCCGCGGCGTCGTCGAGACCGGACGGGATCCGCGCAATGCCGTAACCCGCTGGCACCGCCACATATTCGGCGAGGCTGCCCTGACCCAGCGTTGTCCGCATGACGACACCGAAAACCTTTTCGTTCACGGCCAGGTCGGTGACCTGCGCGCCGATGGCGGCGATGGTGCCCGCGAAATCCTTGCCGAGCACGACCGGGAACTCGTGCTCGAACACCCCGCGCATATAGCCGCCGAGCACGCCGAGGTCGAAGCCGTTGATCGAGGTGTGCCGCACCCGGACCAGTACTTCGTCGGGTTCGGGCACGGGCACGGGCAATTCGGTGATGGTCGCGGGCTGGTCGAAGCCGGTGAACGCGATTGCGCGCATTGCTATGTCTCGCTTCCTATTTCGTGGGGGTGCGGTTGGCAGCCTGTTGCCATGAGGCGTGCAGTGCGGCGATGGCCAGGTCGAGTTCGGATTCATCGCGGGGCGCGTAGAGCATCACGATCGTGTCCGGCCATTCCGGCCGCCTGCTGATCGGATGCGGTTCGATCCAGCCCGCCTCGGTCAGCGGCGGTATGACCTCGCGGGGCAGGGTGAGGTGGAGAAATCCGCTCCGGTGGATGTGGCCGAATTCGTCGCGGCTCGGGTGCAGGAAGGCTTCCCACGGTCCGCGTGCATCGCGCAACCGGAGAGCGAGCGAACTCGGTTCCGAAACCTGGCTCGGCCCGGTGAATACATCCGGTAGCGCCTGGGCGTATTCGACCAGGGCGGCCCGGATCTCAGCCGGGGAGAAGCCGTCGAGCTGGTCGTGCGGTATCTCCCGGCCGGTCGTGGTCGGCCGGGGGCCGGACCGGCGCGGCGGGGCCGCTAGATCGACATTCACGTTCACCACACTTTCTGTTCGTTGGTTACTTCTTGTGTGCAACTGAAATCCTGTCGACAATGGGCTGATGACGGAAGAAGGCACTTTGACCTGCGTACCGAACACCGATGTGCGTGCGGCGACCGGCGATGAACCGATCGGCGAGGGGGCCGCGCTGTGTCAGCTCCGCGATGTGTTGGATCGGGTCGGCGACAAGTGGAGTGTGCTGGTCATGGCCTTGCTGACCGATGGGCCGCAACGGTATTCGCAGTTGCAGCGCTCGATCGAGGGGATCTCGCAGCGCATGCTCACCCTCACGTTGCGCAGCCTCGAACGTGACGGCCTGGTCGCGCGCACGGTGACGCCGACCTCACCGCCGCGGGTGGATTACCAGCTGACCTCCGTCGGCGCGACGCTGTCGACGCAGGTCAACGCGCTCATCGATTGGGCGCAGGGGCATCGCGAATATGTGTCGAGCGCGCGCCTGCGCTACGACGAGGCGCAATCGGGCAAGTCGTCATAGGCTGGTGTCGTGTCGAATGAGCAACGGCGGCAATTGAATCAGGAGATCGTCGCGGAGTTCCGCGCCAATGCGGGGGTGGTCGGCGGGCAGTTCGCGAACATACCCCTGCTGCTCCTCACCACGACCGGTGCGCGCACCGGCGCGGTATTCACCTGGCCGCTGGCCTATCAGCGTGACGGCGACCGAGTGGTGGTGTTCGCCGCCAATGGCGGTCGAGAGAACCGTCCGGGGTGGTATCACAATCTGATCGCACATCCCGAAGCCGTCGTCGAGGTCGGGAACGAGTCGTGGCCCGTGGTCGCATCGGTTGCGGAAGGGGCCGAGCGGCAACGGCTTTGGGAGCGTCAGTTGGTGGTCTCGCCGTTCCTGGCCGACTTTCAGGCCAAGGTGTCCTGGGAGATCCCGATCGTGATGCTCACCCGGTCGAACGGCACTTCCTGAGCGCGGCTCGGCTTTTCGCCCCGATGTCTGTAGTTCGGTGCGTCCGGCATGGGCTTGCGGCTGCGCTGTGCCGCGACGGCGGCCACCCATATGGCTCAGGATGCGCCCGACGGCGCAGAAAGTCGGCCCGGTGCACGCTGCACCGGGCCGGGGGATCGGCTCAGGCGGACCGTTCTATCAGCATCTGGGTGAAGAATTCGTAGATCAGTCCGGCCTGGAATGCGGACTGTTTGTTGTCGGCCGCGCCGCCGTGGCCGCCCTCGATATTCTCGTGGTACCAGACGGTGTGGCCCTGTTCCTCGAGCAGTGCGGCCATCTTGCGGGCGTGACCGGGGTGTACTCGGTCGTCGCGGGTGGAGGTGGTGAGCAGGATCGGCGGGTAGGCCGCATCGGCGCGGACATTCTGGTACGGCGAGTACTTGCTGATGTACTCCCACTCCTCGGGCTTATCCGGATCGCCGTATTCGGCCGTCCACGACGCACCGGCCAGCAGCAGGTGGTAGCGCTGCATATCGAGCAGCGGGACCTGGCAGACGATGGCGCCGAACAGTTCCGGGTAGCGGGTCAGCATGACGCCCATGAGCAGGCCGCCATTGCTGCCGCCCACGGCACCGAGTTGATCCGCAGTGGTGATGCCGCGGGCCACCAGATCCTTGGCGATCGAGGAGAAGTCCTCATAGACCTTGTGCCGGTTGGCCTTCTGCACCGAGGTGTGCCACTGCGGGCCGTATTCGCCGCCGCCGCGGATATTGGTCATCACCCAGGTGCCGCCGCGTTCCAGCCAGCCCATCCCGGAGGCGCCGCTGTAGGCAGGGGTGCGCGAAACCTCGAAGCCGCCGTAGCCCGACATCACCGTCGGCCCGGGGGTGCCCTTGTGATCGCGATGCCGGATCACGAAGTACGGCACCATGGTTCCGTCATCGGACCGGGCGAAGAACTGCTCGGTCTCGACGCCATCGGCGTCGAAGAAGCCCGGTTCCTGTTTGAGTTGTTCGGTCCGGCCGCCGACCGCGCTCGCGAGCAGGGTGGCCGGAGTGGTGAATCCGCTTGTGGTCAGCATGAATTCGTCGCCACCCTCGAGTGGGTCCAGATTCATCACACTGGTGGTCGCCATCGGCGGGGTGTCGGCCAGCGGTGCCCGGTGCCAGCCGTCCGGTCCGGGGGTGAGGACGTAGAGCTTGGTCTGCACATCCTCCAGGGTGATGAGCAGCAGATGGTTTTCGGTCCAGCCGTAGCCGTGCAGCGAGGTGTGCGCGTCCGGGGTGAAGACCACCTCGAATTCCCTTGCACCGGAGAGGAATTTCTCGAAGTCGATGGCCAGTAGCGCACCGGCGGGGTAGGTGGTGTCGGCGATCGTCCATGGCGTCTTCAGGCGCACCAGGAACCAGTCCTTGTACCAGGATTCGCTGGCATCGGTCGGCACCTCGAGCTGCCGCAGGCTGCCGTCGCCTTCGAGCAGGTACACCTCTTCATTGAAGAAGTCGGTGGCCCGGCCGACGAAATGCCGTTCGTAGCCGGGTGTCCGGTCGTAGCCCGCGGAGACCGCGACATCGCCGGGCGCACCCTCGAATACCGTCTCCGCCTCGGTGAGCGGGGTGCCGCGCCGCCAGCGCTTGGCAATGCGCGGATATCCGGAATCGGTGAGCGAGCCGGGACCGAAATCGGTACCGACATAGACCGAGTCGATATCGATCCAGCGGATCTCTGACTTCGCCTCGGGCAGGAAGTAACCGCCGTCGGCCGGATCGATGAATTCCCTTGTTTCGATATCGAATTCGCGCACCACCTTGGCATCGGCGCCGCCGCGGGACAGGCTGATCAGCGCGCGCGACTGTTCCGGCCGCAGCACCGCGGCGCCGCCCCATACCCAATTCTCGTGCTCCGCGGTGCCGAGCGCGTCCAGGTCGATCAGGACATCCCAGTCCGGCGACTCCTTGGCGTATTCGGCGAAGGTGGTGCGCCGCCACAACCCGCGCGGATGGTCGGCATCGCGCCAGAAGTTGTAGAGCCACCGGCCGCGCCGGCCCGGGTAGGCGATCTTGGTATCGGTATCGAGCATGTCGAGGATGCGGTGCTCGAGTTCGGTGAACCGATCGGAACTGGCAAAACGCTCGACGACCACGTCGTTGTGCGCGCGGGCGAAGTCGAGGGCCCGTTCATCGGTTACTTCTTCGAGCCACAGGTAGGGATCGGTCACAGTTAGCTCAACGCCCGTCATGTCCAGATTGTTGCCGAGGGTCCTCGGAAGGTGAGATTTCACTCGCTAAATCGGGCATATCGGGCACGCTGTTACGGATTGCTCGACATCGGGTCCGGGGTTGTCGTACCTACCGGTCGGCTCAGTAGGATCGCTGCTCCGAGACCGATCCGACCGGGAGGTGGCCGGTTTGCCACAGTTTCTCTGGGAGCAGCACTGCTGCCTGCCGCTACTGCATTCGGCGCGGATCGCGGACCTTGCGCGGTATCCGCTCGGATCGTATTTATCGGTGAACGTGGGATATTCGCGGCAGTCGACCGAGGATTCGCTGGCCTTGCTGCACAAGTTCCGTCGGGATGCGCTCGGCGACGGTCGATTCCGGCTGGTCGAGCGATTTGCCGATATCGGTGCGTCCGATTCGATTGCGTTGGCCTTCGATCTGGAGGATTCGGGGCCGCTCGGTGGTGATCTGGATAACGTCGAGATGTTCTACGAGTTGGGTGTTCGCTCACTGCTGCCGACCTATAATCATGCCAATGCGGCCGGTTGCGGTTGCCTGGACACCGACGACACCGGGCTGACCGCCTACGGCCGCGATCTGGTGCGCAAGCAGAACGAGGTCGGCGTATTCGTCGATGGTTCGCACTGCTCGCCACGGACCGGACTGGATCTGGCCGAGTGCACCGAGGTCCCGATGATCTACAGCCATTCCAATTTCGCGGCATTGTGGGAGCATCCGCGCAATATCACCGATGCGCAGGCAATGGCCTGTGCGGCGACCGGTGGGGTCATCGGTATCAATGGGGTGGGAATCTTCCTTGGGCAGAATGCGATCGATGGTCGGGCCGCGCGGGTGCGGGCCATGGCCGCGCATATCGAATATGGTGCCGAGCTCGTCGGCATCGAACATATCGGCGTCGGCTCCGATTACTCCTTCGACGCCGAGGATTTCAATGACATGCTCATGCAGGATCCGAGCGCGTTTTCCGACGCGTATACGAAATGGGGTCCGCTGCAATGGGTTCCGCCGGAGGATCTATTGGGGCTGAACGAGTTGCCCGGGTTGGCTGCGGCACTCGCCGAGCGTGGATTCAGTGCGGCCGACCGGGCGGCGGTATTCGGTGGCAACTTCGCCCGGATCGCACGGGAGGTCTGGCGGGACTGATAGCGGCCCCTCGACCGGTCCGCCACGATCGGATCGGGGAGTCGGGTTATTCGATCGAGCTTGCTGGACAGTGTCGCGCTGCCGGGGCGAGTGGGTGTGGTCTGCGCCGATGCTCGTCTGTCCAGCATGCTGAGGGCTGTTCGCCGTGTTGCCGGGGTGGGGTGGGTGTGGTCTGCGCCGACGTCCGTCCGTCCATCCACCGCGCCGAGCACTGGGCGGATAGGCGGGGTGATGCGGGGTTGTTGAACGGGATCAAAGGTGAGTGGGACCGATGTATCTCCAACCTCGGTTCGTCCCGGTCGATCGGCACCGGCGAAAGGGCCGATCGTGGATGTCCGGCGGTGCGCGGCGTCGAGTAAATAATGTTCACGGAAGTCCGCTTGTAATGCGCCGCGAACGCCGATCGGCGTACTCGATAGCTAATAGTTATCGGCTATCGAACCTGCTGGCGGTGCGAGCTGATTTAGTTCACCGCCGCAGTGTGGCGCAGCAGACAGCCAGGGTGGCATTGCGCCTCCATGTCGGCCTGCGCACCGAAAAGCGGCTGCGGTATGTGGCGCACGTCTCATAGTTGCAGGGGGAAGGTGGGTGAAGTGTGCACGACGGAGTTAGGCTCGACCACGTGACTTCCCATTACGACGTTGTCGTTCTCGGTGCCGGTCCTGGCGGTTATGTCGCCGCCATCCGCGCGGCACAACTTGGCCTCCGTACCGCGATCGTCGAGCAGAAGTATTGGGGTGGTGTCTGCCTCAATGTGGGCTGCATCCCTTCCAAGGCGCTGCTGCGCAATGCGGAACTGGCGCACATCTTCACCAAGGAAGCCAAGACCTTCGGCATCTCGGGCGATGTGAGCTTCGACTTCGGCGCCGCATTCGACCGCAGCCGCAAGGTCGCCGACGGCCGGGTCAAGGGCGTCCACTTCCTGATGAAGAAGAACAAGATCGACGAGTTCGACGGCACGGGCACCTTCACCGACGCGAACACCCTCTCGGTCGCGCTCTCCAGCGGCGGCACCGAGACGATCACCTTCTCGAATGTCATCATCGCCACCGGCACCGTCACCAAGCTGCTGCCGGGCACCTCGCTCAGCGCGAATGTGGTGACCTACGAGGAGCAGATCCTCACCCGCGACCTGCCCGGCTCGATCCTCATCGTCGGCGCCGGCGCAATCGGCATGGAGTTCGGCTACGTCCTGAAGAACTACGGCGTCGACGTGCGCATCGTGGAGTTCCTGGATCGCGCGCTGCCGAACGAGGACGTCGACGTCTCCAAGGAGATCACCAAGCAGTACAAGAAGCTCGGCATCACCATCACCACCAGTGCGGCCGTGCAGACGATCGACGACGACGGTTCGAAGGTCACCGTGTCGATCAAGGACAACAAGACCGGCAACCTGGAGACGGTGACCGTCGACAAGGTGCTGCAGGCCGTCGGCTTCGCGCCCCGGGTCGAGGGCTACGGCCTGGAGAACACCGGTGTCGCGCTCGAGCGCGGCGCCATTGTCATCGACGACAATATGCGCACCAATGTGCCGCACATCTACGCCATCGGCGATGTGACCGCGAAGCTGCAGCTCGCCCACGTCGCGGAGGCCCAGGGCGTGGTGGCCGCGGAAACCATCGCCGGTGCGCCGACGGTGACCCTCGGCGACTACCGGATGATGCCGCGCGCCACCTTCTGCCAGCCGCAGGTCGCCAGCTTCGGCCTCACCGAGCAGCAGGCCCGCGACGAAGGCTACGACGTGAAGGTCGCCACCTTCCCGTTCACCGCCAACGGCAAGGCGCACGGCCTCGGCGATCCGACCGGTTTCGTCAAGCTGGTCGCCGACGCCAAGTACGGCGAACTGCTCGGCGGCCACCTCATCGGTCCGGACGTCTCCGAACTGCTGCCGGAGATGACCCTGGCCCAGAAGTGGGACCTGACCGTCAACGAGCTGATCCGCAACGTCCACACCCACCCGACGTTGAGCGAAGCGCTGCAGGAAGCGTTCCACGGCCTCGCGGGCCACATGATCAACTTCTGATCATTCGACGAGACGGTGGCGTCCGGTCCGGAAGGGCCGGGCGCCAGCGTTTTTCGTGGGCGCGGTCGTCGAAGGCGGTCTGGTATACACGGATTGATGCTGCGTAGGTTGCTGATCGCCGGTGCGCTGTTCGTTGCCGTCGTGGTGCTGCTCGGGGTCGGCACCTATTACCTGATGAATTCGCGGACCTATCAACTCGCGGGACGCATCGTGCACCACGTCGATACGGACGACAAGATGGTTGCGCTGACCATCGATGACGGGCCGTCCGCGCAATACCCCGAAGTGTTGAAAGTCCTTGCGGACGTGCAGATTCCGGTGACGTTCTATCTGATCGGCGAGAATCTGGCCGCGCGGCCGGAGGCCGGGCGTGCGATCGCGCAGGCCGGGCACGAACTCGGCAACCACAGCTATACCCACCAGCGGATGGTGTTCGTCTCGGCCGATACCGTTCGGGACGAGCTGGAACGCACGGATGCCGAGATCCGCAAAACCGGCTATCAGGGGCCGATCACCTTCCGCCCGCCGTTCGGCAAGAAGCTGTGGGCATTGCCGAAGTATCTGTCGGATCACGATCGGACCACGGTGACCTGGGATGTGGAGCCCGACTCCGGCAAGGTGGCGAGCACCGATGGGATCGTCGCGGAAACGGTGGCCCAGGTGCGGCCGGGTTCCATTGTGCTGCTGCATGTCTGGAGCGATCAAGGGGCGGCTTCGCTGGCAGCGATACCGCGGATCGTCAGCGAATTGCGTTCCAGGGGGTACAGTTTCGTCACTGTTTCGAATTTGATCGGCCATTAGGCCTTGTTTCGAAGTGGTTCGACCACTGCTACGGGGCGGTTGGATTGTCGAGCCTGGTCGCGGCGGATGGTAGGAACGGATCCATGGAGTTACGCACCGCGGCAGCCGCGCTGGCCGATGAGTCTCTGCGAGACGAGGCGGTTGAGGTGATAGTGGCCGCGGGTGTTGATGTGATCGAGCTGTTGCTGGACGAGTTGGTCGATCCGGATTCGTGGATCGACCGTTCGGGCGGTATTGCGGTGCTGCGGCGGTTCGGACCTGTCGCCTATCGCGCGTTGATCGTGCAACTCGCGATCGCGGAGACCTCGGACGCCGTCGAGTTGTGCTGTCAGGCACTGGGTATCGAGCCGGCTTCGGATACCGCGGATTATGCGCTCGAGATGTGCAGCGAGGATCCCGAGGTACGGGCGGGCAGCGCTTTCGTGCTCGGTTACCGTCGCCGGCGTGAGTACGCGCCCTTGCTGGTGCCGCTGTTGGCGGATCCGGTGCAGCGGGTGCGTGTGGAGGTGATCGCCGCGTTCGGCCGCCTTGGTCGTTCCGCGGTGCCGTTGCTGCGCCAGGTCCGAGCTTCTCGGGCGCCAGAGCGGCGGTATGCGCTGGCGGCGCTCGCTCAGATCGGCTGGGACACACCCGAACCACGCGACCTGGCGGTGCTGGCCCGGTGGATGCAGGCCAAGATCGCGGCCGATGTTCCCGAACCCTTTGTCCCGCAAGATGGCTGGTATGCCATCCGAACCACTGACCGGGCCGCCGTACTCGAGGCGTTCGACCTGTCCGACCCGGTCGCGGTGACCTGGTCTACGGGCACCGACATCTGGCGGGGCCACGACTCCGGACACAGCCGCACCGCCTACGGCGAGCATGCCGATTGCGCCCGGATGTATGTGAGTCCCGTACTCGACGGTTGGACCCTGGTGTTCGGCACACCCGTCGCCGCTGGGGAACTGGATCGCCACGATCATGAGTTGAGCCGGATGCTCGACATCGATGACGACTACACCTCGGACGGACGCGAACACCAGGAACGGCAGGCCCGCTGCGCGGTACTGAGCGAGCGGTTCGGGCAGGCGCACTGGTACGGCCAGAACTACGAAAGCGGCTGTGACGACTGGTGGGGCTGGTGCCTGGCAGCCGACGGAAAAGTGCAGCGCTACTACTACCGGGACTGGTGCGAGTATGCCGAGCCGATTCGGGTCGGGTCGGGACATGCGGCAGAGGCCGGCCTGCTGTTCGATTCGACCGAGATCGAGAATCCGGTGGACCGCAACGGGTTCCGGCAGCAGGACGGGATTGCCGATACCGTGACACCGATGCTCATTGCCGCACGGGCCTCGGTCGATCCGTCGCGGATCGGCGCGAACACCCCTATCCAGGGGCATGGTGTGCTGGCACTAACCGGTTGCGGGCGACGACTCGGGCACCGTGGCGCCTTCGGGTGCGCCCCCGGGGTGTGATCGGCCGCGGCGCGCAATTCGGGATCCCGTGGATTCAGCGCATGGACGTTGAGTGGACGAATGCAGCCCACGACGAACTGCTCCGCCACCTCTGCGGATTCCGCGCAGGGGCAGCGCGGCCGATTCCGATCTGAATCGTCGCCGATCAGAGCATTCCGTACGCGTAGGTGGGGGTGATGCGGACCAGCGCGCGGCGGTCCTTGACCATCGCCGCGCGGTATTCGGTCCAATCGGGGTGTTCGCCGGAGGCCGCGCGGTAGTAGTCGACTAGTTCGTCGACCGTGGCATCGTCGGGAGCGGCGGCGACGGGAGTCACTTCGACGTTCCCTTCGAGGACGGCGTACGCCCAGAAATCATCCTGGGTCACATGGATCGCGGCCCACGGGTCACGCACCAGGTTGTGGTATTTCGCCCGATCGGCGGTGATGGAGATGCGAATGATCCCGTCATCGCCGATGACGTGCAGCACATTGGACAGTTGCGGCCGCCCATTGCGCCGAATCGTGGTCAGCACCGACCGCCGGTGGGCGCGAGCGAAGTCGAGCGCGGAGGAAAGTTCCATACCCAGGTCAACGGGTCGCCGCCTTCGGCCCTTCCCGCGCGGCATCAACCTGGCCGCCTTTCGATTCCCCAGGACCGACGGTTTGTGCTGAGCGGGACTGGTTGGGTGCCGGTTCAGGCGACTGGTTGCGGGCGTGGAGTGGGTTCCGGCGCGGGGTGTCGGGTGCGGACGGCGGCTCGGGTTATCCAGGTGACGAGCCGTTCGAGTGGGCCGCGACCGAGGAAGCGGGTCCATAGCAGCGAGCCGACCGCGGCGACGGCGACCGACCAGAGGAAGAAGGACGGATTTCCGTCGGCGCGCTCGTCGACGAATGCCAGCGAAATGACATGTGCGGCATATACGGTCAGCGGAAGGTAGCCGATGGCCGTGAGCGGGGTCAGGATTCGCATGAGCACCGGCGGGCAGCTCAGGAGCAGTCCGAGCAGCGCGACCGCCAGTCCGCCGGAAGCCAGGATTTCGAAGAAAGTGCCCGAATGCGGTTGCGCGGTCAGCAGTGATACGAAGCCAGGGCGGGGGATGGTATCCGGATCAACGTCTTTCGTATCGAGATCGCCGAGATCGGGTGCACCGGAACCGAATACCCTGGTGCAGACCCAGGCGATGCCGTAACCGAGCACCGCGGCGGCGAAGCCCCAGCCCAGCAGACGGGTCCTGATGGCCGTGAAATCGCTACGGCCGATGGCGAGTCCGATGAGGACGAACGCGACCCAGATCAGCGCCGGATAGGAACCGGAGATGGCCAGGGTGACGATCCCACCGGTGCCGAGCGTGCTGGTCGGCAGCACCGACACCAGACACCACACCAGCACGGGCGTGATCACCGCCCAAACCGCGGCGGTGATCAGCAGTCGCCGCGGTCGCCAGGCCAGGAACGGTACGGCCAGGACGAACATGACCGCGTAGTACTCCAGGATCACCGCAGCCGTCGTTCCGGTGGCCTGCAATATCCCGCCGATCAGGAAGAGCAGTGCGGCGCGCACCATGACGCGCAGCCGGGCCGTGACCAGGTCCGAACCGGTCGACGGATGCGCGCGCCCGGTCATCAATGCCAGCGAGACGCCGCCGAGCACCGCGAACAGAATCGAGGACCGCCCCGACGCGATGTTGGTCCAATGTGCCGGATCCGACCAGGTCAGCTCGCCGTACGCCAGCGTATGTGCCGCGATCATGCCGACCACGGCCAGCCCCCGCGCAGTATCCACCGCACCGATCCGATTGCGGTCGAACTTTCCCGCGCCGATCATGACCTCGCCCTGACATTCGGGCAATCGCTTTTCATGCGCCCACCCTCCCGCACGCTTCGTTAAGAAACCATGAGTGAACAGGCACTTGTGCATCGTTGCGCAACCGGAAGGCCAGCTGTCGCATAGGCAGTGGTTAGTTCGCAGGTCGCAGCCTGTGCGCGATGCCCCGTGCTTATGCGACAGCCGTAGCTCGGCGGGGCAGCGCTGTGTGGCCCCGAGGACGTGGGCGGCAATCTAGGGGCTGGGCCATGCGATCGTGAATTCGGCCGCGACCCTGAGTTCTTCGGCGACCTGCGGGCGCGAGCTGTGAGTTGCGGTGATATGCGAGCCGGGGCGTCGATTGCGGCGAGAAGCGAGCGCGGGCCGTTAGCGGCAGTGGTACGCGGCGCGAGCGGGGATGCGGCTGTCACCAAATCGCGGTGTTGCGCGGGCGTCGGCCGGGAATGCAGGGTGTGAGCTGTTAGTGGCGGTGGGTGCGTGTGAGCTGGGGATAGGGGCGCGGCTTGTCGGTCACGGTGGTACGCGGAGTAGGCCGTCGGGTTGCGGCTGGATATGGGCGCGGGCCTCGATCATGGTGGTACGCGAGTTGCGGTGTTGTGCGGGCGTGGGGGAGATACGGGGCGGGGCCGTTAGTCGCGGCGGTATGCGGCTTGGGCTGCGTGGACTTGGGGCATATTCGTTTCCAGGACCACGATGAGGCTTTCCAGGCGCTCGGCGACCTCGGCGCCGAGGTCGGTCAGGGTGTATTCCACTCGGGGTGGGATGGTTTCGTGCACTTCGCGGTGCACCATGCCGTCGCGTTCGAGGGCCTGCAGGGTCTGGGAGAGCATGCGCTCGCTGACGCCGTCGACGCGGCGGCGCAGGGCGCTGAAACGATACGGGCCCTCGCGCAGCGCCACCAGGGCGAGGGTGCCCCAGCGGCTGACCACATTCTGCAGCACCGGTCGTGACGTGCAGTTTCGAGCGAATACGTCGGCTTCCAGCGTCGGATCGTCGGTGCTCGCCGACGGCGGGCGCTGAATGGTCATGCAGTCGATGGTACCTAACTTGACCAAAGTGTCTACGGAATGCATAGTGCTTACTATTAGTTAGTACTTGATGAACCGTACATACCTTAGGAGGTAGTCATGACCGTCGCCGTAACCGCAGCCGGTGGGCAGTTGGGTCGTCTCGTTGTGGAGGCGCTTTTGCGCGAGGGCACTACGCCGGTAGTCGCGATCGTGCGTGATCCGCAGAAGGTCGCCGATCTGGCCGAGCGGGGTGTCGAGGTTCGCCAGGCCGCCTACGATGACCCGGACGCGCTCGACCGCGCGCTCGCTGGCGTCGACCGGGTGCTGCTCGTCTCCGGCAATGAGTTCGGTGCGCGAGTCGCGCAGCACACCAATGTGATTCGCGCCGCCGAGCGGGCAGGTGTGAAACTGCTCGCCTACACCAGCATTCCGCGCGCCACCGAGAACCCGCTGATGCTGGCGCAGGAACATATCGGCACCGAGGCGGTGCTCGCGGAATCCACTGTCCCGTACGCGATCCTGCGCAATGGCTGGTACTGGGAGAACTACCTGGGCGGACTCGGCCACGCCGTCGAGACCGGGGTGCTGCACGGGGCCGCGAGCGATGGCCGTGTCGCTGGCGCGGCGCGCGCCGACTACGCCGAGGCGGCCGCCAAGGTGCTGACCACTGATGGACACGAGGGTCGCGTCTATGAGCTCGGCGGCAACGAAAGCCTCACCTATGCCGAACTCGCCGAGGTGATTTCGCAGGCATCGGGTAAGCCGGTGCGCTACGAGAACCTGTCCACGGAGGACTACAACGCCGCGCTCGAACAGGCCGGACTCCCCGCCCCTTACGCCGCGGCACTCGCCGACGCGGATGCCGGAATCGGCAACGGCATCCTCGATGTCGACTCGGGCGACCTCCAGAAACTGATCGGCCGCCCCTCCACCCCCGCCATCGAAATCTTCCGCGCCGCCCTCGCCTGACCGCATCCCCGTCATCCGAGCCACGGGCTTGCACACCGTATTTCGCGGTCGCGCTATCCGCGCCGCCCATGCGGCGTGCAAGCCCGTTGTGCGTCAACGGAATGAGTTGGCTTTGTCCGCCGTGTTCGCGCTAGCTATGCGGCGGTCGACAACCTCGGAACCGGCCCGGCGGCTAAACCCATTGCACCAGTTGCAGGATGATGCCGTTCGGGTCGGTGATCTGGAAGTAGCGTTCGCCCCAGGGCTCGGTTTCGATCGGCGTGACGATTGGGACGCCTGCCTGCTGGAGGCGGTCGTATTCGGCATCGATGTCGTCTACGACGAAGGCGACCAGTAGACCCTCGCCTGCGCTGCCCGCTTTGTTCTTCGGTTTGAAGCTGTCCAGGCCGGTGCGCAGGTAGCAGATGCTGAAACCGGCGTCGGGGCGGGCAATGGCGACGAAGCCGTCGGCCGAGTTCTGCTCGGTGAAGCCGAGATGATCGATGGCGAATTCGGCCGAGGCCTGCGGATTGGCGACATTGAGGGAGATTGCGGAAGCGGTGATGTTCAAAGGGTCCTCCTCTGGAGCAGCCATAAACTCTGTACTAAGTACGCTGTACTTTGTACAGAAATTTCCGATCGGCCGCACTGTGACGTGAATCACCCCGATACGATCGGCTCGAGCATGGTTCGAGCGGGGATGGCCCGCAAGGTGAGGAGGTGGCGTGGCCGAGCAGTCGCGGGATCGCAGTAGTGCGGGTGATCCCGTGCGCACCTTGGAATTGCTGTGGCGCGTGCCCGGCGCATCCGAGCGACAGCGCGGACCGAAGCAGCGCAGCAGTGTGGATGCCGTGGTCGCGGCGGCAATCGAGATCGCGGACGCGCAGGGGATCGGCGCGCTCACTATGCGCGCCGTAGCCACCGAACTCGGCCTGACCCCCATGGCCACCTACACCTATGTGCCGGGCAAGGCCGAACTGGTAGACCTCATGCTGGATGCGGTCTACCGGGAGATGTCACGCTCCGATCTGAGCGAGCTGCCCTGGCGCGATCGGGTCGCGACAATCGCCGCCGAGAACCGCGCCATGCTGATCCGCCATCCGTGGGTCGCCTATCTGCCGACCACGCGTCCGCCACTCGGCCCCGGCATCGCGGCCAAATATGAACACGAATTGCGCGCCTTCGACGGCCTCGGCCTCGACGATATCGATATCGACGCGGCCCTCACCTTCGTCCTCGGCTTCGTCACCTCGGTCGCCCGCATCGCCATCGATACCGAGCGCGCCGCCGCCGACAGCGCGATGTCCGACCATCAGTGGTGGGAGCGCGCCGCTCCGCTGCTGGCCCAGGTTTTCGACGCCGAGCGCTATCCGCTGGCCGCCCGCGTCGGGGCGGCCGCCGGTCAGGCTCACGACTCCGCGTATAGCGCCGACCATGCCTATGAATTCGGCCTGGCGCGAGTCCTCGACGGCCTGGCGGGGCTCATCGAAAACCGTTGAGTCGCATGCGGTATCGGCTACTGATCGCCGGGGCCGATTTCGTTGTGTGGGTCCTGATGCTGCGCGGAGTCCGCATTGGCGGGCAGCATGAAACTTGTGATCACGATTGCCAGAAGGATGAATCCCGCCACGATCAACACGAGGCTGACGGTCATGACGCCCCCTTTCTCCTGTCGAGCTGACAGCTAATTGTCGGCAAGCTTGATGGAGGGGTTTCCCATGGTCGTGTCGTCACACTATGGCGTGTGACACAGTTCGGATACGCGCTTCAGAATAGGTGCTTGCGCGGATTTGGTGGGCGGGAAGTGATCATTCTGTGAGTGACCCGCCGCAGTTGTTATCCAGTTGGACGGCCTTCGGCAATGATCGCCCTGGAGTTGCTACAAAATAGAGAAAGCGGCGCGCAGGCCATTGAATCGCCCGCGCGCCGCCTGGATAATGCCCCGAGCGTCAGAGCCCGTCGCGCTGGATCCGCAATGCGGTAATCGTCGCGGCCAACCCCTCGTATTGATTGATGAGCAGGACGATTTCGATCAGGCTGCGCTCGTCGTAGTGCTCGGCAAGGGCGGCCCAGGTGGCATTGCCGATATCGCGGGTTTCGACCAATTCGTCGACGGCGGCGAGCAGGGCGCGGTGTTTATCCGACCACCCGTCGGCGGAGGGGCCGGTCCGCAAGCGCTCCAGGATTTCCGGCGTGACACCGGCACGCCTGCCGAGGCGGATGTGATGGTCCATTTCATAGGCGCAGTCGCGCAGGCGGGCGACGCGCAGGATGACCAGTTCGGATTCGTGCCGGGGCAGTCGGCCGCCCGGCATCAATCGTCCCGAGAAGTGCAGCCAGCCGCGGAACAGGCCCTTTGTCCGGCCGAGTGTGCTGAACAGATGTGCGTCATCTGTTCCCGCCGCGCGCGAAAGCATTTGCCAGACAACCCAGTTGATCGGACCGAGCTCGCGGAGCCGTCCGGGTGAAATGCGTGGTTGCAACGCCGAAACCATGCCTTTTCCTCCTGCTCTCCGGTGTGCACCGGAGGAGTCTCGTCGCGGGGTCCGTGGTGTCGGACCGAATCCGAGCGTACTAGCGGGTAGGTCGGCAATCGGTGGGTCGGCGGCACTCTATTGCGCGGCGCGCGGTTCCTGGACCTCGCGGTATCCCGGTTGGGCGCAATTTGTGACCTCATCAATGGGGGTGCTGCTGGGGGACTCCGTGCCGGCCTACCGGTCCAGTTAAATCCGACTGGCCGGTTTTCTATGGCTCAATTGTGCTGGCCTTCTTGGCTTTCCGGTGGTCTTCGCGGCGACCGCGGGTCATCATCAGTACCGGCGCGGTGGATGCGGGACGCCGGGGCGAACCGGATGAGGCAGGGAAAACGCGATGCTGGTGAAGATCAAGACCGGAGCGAATCTCTCCGGGGCGGAGCAGGAGTTCGTGGAATGCCTGCGGTCGTATCCGACGACCGGTGTCGCATTGCTCGACCTGACGGTCGGTGACCACGGGTCCCGGCGGGTCGATGCGGTCATCCTGACCCCGCGCGGCATTACGACGGCCGATGTCAAGGGCTTCCGGCGCCGCCAGAACGGGATACTGAGCCTTCCGGGCGACGGTCCGTGGACGATCAGCGCGGAGCCCGCCGAATTCGATGAGGAGATCTCGGGCGACCCCGTCGACCACTTGGAACACAGCGTGCAGGCCGTGAAGATCACCCTCGAGCGGGCGCTGATCGATCCGGGTCATATCTGCGGCGTCGTCGTGCTGGTGCCGTTCCGCGGGGTCGCGGTGCGGCCCGCGCGCACCAACCTGCGCCCCGGCATGGATGTGCTCGTTGCGAATGCCCGCGACGCGGCCGAACTGCGCATCTACCTCGACGGCTTTTCCGCCGGACCGCGCAGCTGGACCGCCGATCGGGTCGCCGCCGCCTGCGCTGCGCTCGGTGCCGAAAAGCCATCGCGCGCCGAACTGCTCGCCGATGGCTTCGATGCGGTGCAGCCCGAGGCGCCGACGCCGTCGGCGCGGGACCTCCGACAGCACGTCATCCCCACACCGCTGCCGCCGAGTAGGCGGCAGACGACGACAGGGTGGGCGATCTTCGCCGTTGCGCTGCTCGGCATGGTGGTCGTGCTGATCGTGATCGCGAATTCGCTCGCACATGATTCGGCTCATCCGGCCCGCGAGTCGGATACGACGACAACGAGCGTGACACCGTCGCCGCCGCCGTACCGTCCGATCGAATGCTGGCCGTTCCAGACCAAGTGCTGATTCCGAAGGTCTGTGCCGTCTTGTTCGCCCACATGGTGGGTCGAAGTCGCGCTGGGTGGGCCACGGAATCCCGGTGTCCGACGGTTTATCGTGGCATCCTCGAGAACGGTCGATGGATGGCCGACTGATCCCGGTTCGGTCGAACCGGGTCATCTGTCAATCGCGCACTGCGCGTGAGAGTTTCGTGAATTCGATGGCCTGCTGCGCGCGAGCCAGCACGTGAGTGCGGGAGCGGCCGATATGTGTGGTGAGGGTGCGCAGTGCCGCATCGGGATCACCGTCGAGCAGTTGTTCGGCGATCGCGATGTGCTCGGCGGTCATGGTGGCGATCCGCTCGGGCGTCGGCAGGTCGAGGGTGCGGACCGGGCGCACCCGGACGTACACGCCGGTGAGCGCATCCGCCAGCGCCGCATTGCCCGCCGCGGCGAGCAGCGTCGTATGGAACTGCTCGTCCGCGGCGACCAGCGCGGGGCCGGGTTCGGGTGGATCGTCGCGAAAGCCGCGCCAGGTGTCGAGTTCCGCGCGCACCAGCGCCAGATCGTGTGCGGGCGCTGGCTCGCCCACGATACCGATCACCCGCTGAAATCCCCTGGCCTCCAGCACAATCCGCAACTCGTACAGATTGTCCAGCTCAGCCAATCGTGGCCGGAACGGATACAGCCCATCGGCGTGGCGCTCCACCAACCCGTCGGCCCGCAGCCGGGCCAGCGCCTCCCGCACGGGGGTGCGTGAGACCCCGTATATCTCGGCCAGGCGTTCCTCGCCGAGCCGTTCGGTGGGCACGATCGCTCCGGTGGCCAGGTCCCGCCGCAGCGATTCGTACACCCGCTCGCTGAGCGGAACCCGCCCCCTGCGCGTCATGGCGGCCAGCTCAGATCGCCATGGCCGAGCGGACCGAGGTCTCCGCGCCCGCACCGCCCTCGCCCGTGGACGTCACCCGTCCGGACTGCAGGATGTAATAGCGTTGTGCCGCTTGTAAAGCGAAGCCGATGTGCTGTTCCACCAGCAGCACACTGAGTCCGCCGCGACCGGTCAGATCGATGATGGTGCGCTCGATTTCGGCGACAACGGAGGGCTGAATGCCCTCGGTGGGTTCGTCGAGAATGAGCAGCTTCGGCTCGGTGATCAGCGCCCGCGCGATCGCCAGCTGCTGGCGCTGACCGCCGGAGAGCAAGCCCGCCTTGCGCGTCAGCAGTTCCCGCAGCGCCGGAAACAGATCGAGCGATTCATCGATCAGCGCCTTGCCGCGCTTGCGGCCATCGGCCACCACTTGCAGATTCTCGGCGGTGGTCAGCTGCGGGAAACTCTGCTGTCCCTGTGGCACATAGGCGATGCCGCGCTTGACCCGGCGCGACGGTGACAGCTTCGTGATCGATTCACCATTGAAGGTGATCTGGCCGGATTTCGTGCCGATCAGACCGACTGCGGTGCGCAGCAGGGTGGTCTTGCCCGCGCCATTGTGTCCCATGATCGCCACCACGCTGTCGTCCGGAACGGTGATCGAGACGCCGTGGATCACCTCGGTCCGGCCGTAACCGGAATGAATGTCGATGAGCTCAAGCATCGGCGGACTCCTTCGCGGTCAGCTCCTGCGCGGTCTGCGCGTCTTCGAGTTCGGTGCCGATGGCCGCGGCGGTGCCGAGGTAGACCTCCTGCACCTTGGGATCGGCCTGTACCTGTTCGACGGTGCCCTCGCTGAGCACCTTGCCCGCGGCCAGCACGGTGACCGAGGTCGCGAACGATCGCATGAAGTCCATATCGTGCTCGACCACCACGACAATGCGTTCACCGCCGATGCGGCGCAAAAGCTTTCCGGTCTCCTCACGCTCTTCGGCACTCATGCCCGCCACCGGCTCGTCGAGCAGGAGCACCGAGGCGTTCTGCACCAGCAGCATGCCGATCTCCAGCCATTGCTTCTGTCCGTGCGCCAATACGCCCGCGGGCTTATCGCGCAGCTCGCCGAGGCCGGTGATCTCCAGTGCCTCTTCGATACTCGGCAATACCGACTTGCGGCCGCGCAGCAGCGTCCATGCCGATCGACCAGCCCCGGCCGCGATATCCAGGTTCTGCAGAACGCTCAACTGCTCGAAAACACTTGCCGTCTGGAAGGTTCGGCCGATACCGAGCCGGGCGATCTGATGCACCTTCTTACCGAGGAATTCCACGCCGGACTTCTGCGCCGATCCGCTGGCGGGCACCAGACCGGTGATCGCATCGATGAGCGTGGTCTTACCCGCGCCATTGGGGCCGATCAGGAAGCGCAGATCGCCCTGCAGCACGGTGAGATCCACATCCGAGACGGCCTTGAAGCCATCGAAACTCACCGAAAGGCCGCGAATTTCGAGGTACTCACTCGACATGCCCGCATTGCCACCGGCTTTCGGATCATGCGCTGGCGCAACCGTATTCATAGGGATTCCACCTTATCCTCGGCAACCGGTACGACCTCGGGCAGCAGTTCGGCGACGACGACCGGCACCGGCTCGACCGTCTTGCCGAACCTGCTGTCCAGCAACCCCTTCAGCATCGGCCACACCCCGGCCAGACCCGCCGGAATGAACCCGACCACCACAATGAACAGCACACCCTGCAGATAGGTCCAGCTGGACGGGAACTCCTCCGATAGTGCGGTCTGCGCCCAGGCGACGCCGATCGCGCCGAGTACCGGCCCGAGCAGGGTGGTTCGTCCGCCGATCGCGACACCGATAATGAATGCGATGGACGGCACCACACCGATATCGGCAGGGGAAATAATGCCGACGATCGGTGTGAAAAGCGCACCGGCGATGCCAGCGAAGAAGGCTGCGACGACATAGGCCACGATCTTGATATTGGCCGGATCGTAGCCCAGGAAGCGCACCCGCTCCTCCTGATCGCGTACGGCCACGAGCAATTCGCCGTACCGGCTGCGCATGAGTTGGCGCACCGCCGCGACCACCAGCAGCAGGGTGCCCGCCGCGATGAAGAACAGCATCTGCCGGTTCGCTGGATCCGAGAGTTTGAAGCCGAAGAAGGCGCGGAAGTCCGACAGTCCGGTGAATCCGCCGATCTTCTGCTGACCGGTCAGCAGAATCGCCAGCGCCGCGGCCAGCGCCTGGCTCAGAATCGCGAAATACGTGCCCTTGACCCGGCGCTTGAAGACGCCGTAGCCGAGTGCCGCGGCCACCAGCGCCGGCAGCACCAGAATGCCGATCAGGGCGACCGGCGCGGAGGCGAAAGGCCGCCAGAACGAGGGCAATTCGCGGATACCGGCGATCTCCATGAACTCCGGCACGTCATTGTGCAGCCGGGCCGCATCGGCCATCTGCATATGCATGGCCATGATGTAGGCGCCGATGCCGAAGAACACGCCCTGTCCGAGGGTGAGCATGCCGCCACGGCCCCAGGCCAATCCGATGCCAGCGGCCACGATCGCGAAGCACAGGAATTTGGCGAGCAGGTTGAGCCGGAAATCGCTGAGCACGGCGGGTGCGACCGCGAACAGCAGGATCGCGGCGAGGATGAAGCCGCCCCATGCGGTCACCGAAGGATGTGCGCGCCAACGCTGTCCGAGTGTGGTCATGCCAAACTCCTCGTTCGAACGGTGAACAGCCCCTGCGGACGGACCTGCAGGAAGATGACGATGATGACGAAGACGATCACCTTCGCGATCGAGGCCGTCGTCGAATACTCGATATAGGAATTCAGCAGCCCGAGTGCGAAGGCCGCGATCACCGTGCCCCTGATCTGGCCGAGTCCGCCGATCACGACCACCAGGAAGGCATCGATCAGATAGCTCTGCCCGATGGTGGGGCTGGTCGAACCGATCAGGGTGAGCGCGACGCCAGCGACCCCGGCCAGCCCGGAGCCGATGAAGAACGTGCTGATATCGGTGATGCGGCTGGAAACGCCGCTGGTCTCGGCCAGCCCGCGGTTCTGTACGACCGCGCGGATGCGCCGACCCAGCGAGGTCGTCTTTAGCACGGTGGCGAGCGTGGTCACCGCGACGAGTGCGAGTACCAGAATGAAGATGCGGGTCTTGGGCACCACCGCGCCGAGGATGGTGACACCGCCACTGAGCCATTCGGGGGCGAGCACATTCTTGGCGGGTGCGCCGAAGATGTCACGGGCCGCCTGTTGCAGCACCAGTCCCACACCGAAGGTAACCAGCAGGGTGTCCAGCGGCCGGTCGTACATCCAGCGGATCAGGCCCATTTCCAGGGCCGCGCCGAGTAGTCCGCCGACCAGGAAGCCGACCAGCAGCGAAACCACCAGCGATACTCCGGTCGACGAGATGACCTTCTGCACAACATAAGTCGTGTAACACCCGGCCATGATGAATTCGCCGTGCGCCATGTTGATCACGCCCATCTGACCGAAGGTCAGCGAAAGGCCCAGCGCCGCAAGCAGAAGAATGGATCCCAGACTCAGCCCGGTGAAGAGCTGGCCGATCAACACGTCCATATTGGATTCCTAACGGGGTCGGCCGGGTGCGGGCTCCCTCTCACAAAGCCCGCACCCGGCGCCAGTCGACTACTTGAGGCCCTTGGCCCACTCGTAGGACTTCAGGTACGGGTCCGGCGTCACGGCCTTGCCCGAGTCCCACACCGTGTAGATCAGTCCGTCCGGCCGGATCTCGCCGATGCGGGCGGTCTTGGTGATGTGGTGGTTGCTGCCGTCGACGGTCACCAGCCCTTCGGGAGCCTCGAAGGTCACACCGTCGGCCGCGGCCTGAATATCGGCCACCTTGAACGACTTTGCCTTCTCGACGGTGTTCTTCCACAGGAAGACCGAGGCGTAGGCGGCCTCCATCGGATCCGAGGTCGGCTTGTCGGCGCCGAATGCGGCCTTGTAGTCCGCGACGAACTTCTTGTTCACCGGGGTGTCCACGGTCTGGTAGTAGTTCCACGCGGTGAGCTGGCCCGCGATGTTCTGCGCGCCGATGCCCGCGACCTCTTCCTCGGCGATGGACACCGAAACCACCGGCATATCGGCGGCTTTCAGGCCCGCATTGGTGTACTCGCGGAAGAAGGCCACATTCGAGTCGCCATTGAGGGTGTTGAATACCGCTCCCGCCTTGGCATTGCGGACCTTGTTCACAATGGTGGAGAAGTCGGTGGAGCCGAGCGGGGTGTAGTCCTCACCCTTGATCTCGATGCCGTTCGCCGCGGCGTAGGCCTTGATCTCGCGGTTGGCGGTCTGTGGGAAGACGTAGTCGGAGCCGACCAGGTAGAGGGATTTGATGCCCTTCTGCTTCAGATAGTCCAGCGCGGGCAGGATCTGCTGGTTGGTGGTCGCGCCGGTGTAGAAGATGTTCTTGCTGTCCTCCAGGCCCTCGTACTGGACCGGGTAGTAGAGCAGCGAGTTCAGGCTCTCGAACTTCGGCTTCATGGCCTTGCGGCTCGATGAGGTCCAGCCGCCGAATACCGCTGCGACACAGTCGGAGCTGATCAGCTTTTCCGCCTTCTCCGCGAAGGTCTTCGGGTCCGACGCGCCGTCTTCGAGTACCAGGTCGAGCTTCTTGCCCATGACCCCGCCCGCGGCGTTGATCTGGTCGACGGCCAGCTTCGTCGAGTTGGCGACGGTGACCTCGGAGATCGCCATGGTGCCGGACAGCGAGTGCAGTGAACCGATCTTGATCGAGTCCTTCGATGTGTCCACGCACGACGCGGCGTTGGAGCCGCTGGTCGAGGCGTCATCCTTGGCGCCACAGCCGGTCAGCAATAGACCGGCCAGTGCGACGGCCGTCGGCGCGACCAACGCCCTGGTGACGCGCCGGGGACGCGATCGATGGATGTCACGGGATTCTGGCATGGGGGCGGACCCTTCTCTCCTCATCAGGTGTTCGGCGGCACTGCGTGCGCCGCGCCGAATACGCCCGCCTTTGCACCGGTCACGGCCGCTTCCAGCGGTTGGGAAGGCGCTGGAAGAGGCTGTAGACCGGGTTGTATACAACGGCTGTATTCGTGGTGGGAACGTTAGACAGAAGTTGTTGCGCCGGAATATCTCTCGGTGACGAGTCGATTGCGCGTGTTTCCGTGGTGTGAACCTTTGCGCCGACCGCCCGGTCCGCACGTGTGCGGGGCCACTCTGGCTACGGTTGCGTAGCGAGACAGCGGTACGGCAGTCTCGTTTTGTACAACGTCAAAACGTCGAGCCCCGTGCTGCCGAGGCTGGGGGACGCGTGAGTCGAGGAGGACCGGTGGGTCACTACAAGGCGAACGTTCGGGATATCGAGTTCAACCTGTTCGAGGTGTTCGGACTGGACAAGCTCCTGGATACGGGTGCCTATGGCGATCTTGATTCGGATACTGTGCGGGAGATCCTCGCCGAGGTGAAGCGGCTGGCCGAGGGGCCGGTGGCGGAATCCTTCACAGCGGCCGACCGGGATCCGGTGGTCTACGATCCGACCAGCTATTCGATTTCGGTGCCCGAGGCGCTACGTAAGACCGTCGCTGCGGTGAACGAGGCCGACTGGAGTCGGCTCGGTATGCCGGAGGGTATGGGCGGCACGCGCGCACCCGCGGCCGTGGTCTGGTCGGTCAATGAGATGCTCACCTGCGCCAACCCGTCGGCGAGCTTCTTCAATATGGGTCCGGTGATGTCCTCGGTGCTGTTCAATGTGGGCACCGAGCAGCAGAAGCAGTGGGCGACAAAGGGGTACGACCGCGGCTGGGCGGGCACCATGGTGCTGACCGAGCCCGATGCCGGTTCCGATGTCGGTGCCGGGCGCACCAAGGCGATCCAGCAGGAGGACGGCTCCTGGCATATCGAGGGCGTCAAGCGCTTCATCTCCGGTGGTGATGTCGGCGAGACGGCCGAGAACGTCTTCCACCTGGTGCTGGCCCGCCCGGAGGGCGCCGGTCCGGGCACCAAGGGGCTTTCGCTGTTCTACGTACCGAAATACCTCTTCGATCACGAGACGCTCGAGCTGGGCGACCGCAATGGCGTCTACGTGACCGGAGTCGAACACAAGATGGGGCTGAAGTCCTCGCCCACCTGTGAGCTGACCTTCGGCGCAACCGATGTGCCCGCCAAGGGCTGGCTGGTCGGCGAGGTGCACAACGGCATCGCGCAGATGTTCCAGGTGATCGAGAACGCGCGCATGGTGGTCGGCATCAAGTCCACCGGCACGCTGTCCACCGGTTACCTCAACGCCCTCGACTACGCCAAGCAGCGGGTACAGGGCGCGGATCTGACGCAGATGGCGGATAAGGCGGCCCCGCGCGTCACCATTGCGCAGCATCCCGATGTGCGGCGTTCGCTGGCCATGCAGAAGGCCTACGCCGAAGGTCTGCGCGCGGTGTACCTGTTCACCGCCGCCCACCAGAACGCCGATGTGGCAGAGCTGGTTTCGGGTGCGGATGCCGAATTGGCGCACCGGGTGGACGATCTGCTGCTGCCGATCGTCAAGGGTGTCGGTTCCGAGCGGGCCTACCAGTACCTCACCGAATCGCTGCAGACGCTGGGTGGTTCGGGCTATCTGCAGGACTATCCGATCGAGCAGTACATCCGCGACGCGAAGATCGACTCGCTGTACGAGGGCACCACCGCCATCCAGGCGCAGGACTTCTTCTTCCGCAAGATCATTCGGGACAAGGGGGTGGCGCTCGCCCACGTCAACGGGCAGATCGCCGCATTCCTGGAGGCGAAGACCGGCCGCTTCGAGGCCGAGCGGGCGCTGCTGGGCACCGCGGTCGCCGATGTGCAGGCGATGGCGGCCACGCTCACCGGATATCTGATGGCGTCCCAGCAGGATCCGAAGGAGCTGTACAAGGTCGGCCTCGGCTCGGTGCGCTTCCTGCTCGCGGTCGGCGATCTGCTCATCGGCTGGCGCCTGCTGGTGCAGGCCGAAGTCGCGGCCGCGGCACTGGCCGGCGACGCACCGGAGAAGGACCGCCCCTTCTACGCCGGAAAGGTCGCTGTCGCAACCTTCTTTGCGAAGAACGCACTGCCGGAGCTGACCGCGGTGAAGAACATCATCGCCGCGATCGACAACGACATCATGGAGCTGGACGAAGCGTCGTTCTGACCGGTCTGCCGAGCCGACCGCTCCCGGACTGCCATTCGTGCCGATTTCTTTCCCGCATTCGGTTGGTGGCGAAGAACTCCGGGGCGCCGGTCGGCCAACCGACCGTGGTGCCGCTCGAGCCTTGCTCGGCGCGGAGGCGACACACGCCAACCTGGACGCGAATCGCTCGCGTTGTTCTCGTCGATCCGGCTGCACGACAGGCGATGTCACGAGCAACGCGAGCGATCGGCCGCCCCGAATGCCGCCGTGGAGCGTGCATCGACGGTGCGCGACATGACAGTTCGGTGAGCGCCGGTCTCCTCGGGCTGCGCGGCAGCCAGCTGTCGACGGCCGCACGTCCGGTGCCCGACCGGAAGGCCATGGCAGGATGGCTGTGAAATGAGGATCGAAGCATTATGAAGTATTTGCTGCTCATCTACGGCAATCAGGAGAAATGGAAGGCGATCCCGCCCGAGGTGTGGTCGGCGGCGGTTGCCGAGCAGGAGGCGTGGAACGCGCGTTACCGGGCCACCGGTGAACTGCTGGGTGCGTACGGTCTTGGCGACGCGGATACGGCGAAGCTGGTGCTGCGCCGCGACGGCGCCCCCGTCGTCACCGACGGTCCGTACCTGGAGACCAAGGAGTACCTCGCCAGCCTGTACCTGCTCGAGGTCGCCAGCGCGGAACGCGCCCGCGAGATTGCTGCGGACATGCCGTGGGCCGACGAGTCGCCGGTGGAGCTGTGGCCGATACTGCACGAGTCCCCGGGGAATTGAGCGGTCACACGGTCGAATCCGTTCTGCGTGAGCTGGCACCGCAGGTCCTCACCACCCTCATTCGCCGCCACGGCGATTTCGTCGCGTGCGAGGACGCCACCCAGGAGGCACTGCTGGCCGCGTCGGTGCAATGGCCGGTCGAAGGTCTGCCGGACAATCCGCGCGGCTGGCTCGTTACCGTCGCGCAGCGCCGCCTCGTCGATGAGATCCGCAGCGAGACCGCCCGGCGCCGCCGCGAAGAACAGGACATGGCGGCCGCCAGGGACCTCGGCCAGCACGACGATGAGCCGGCCGGCGACGATTCGCTGGCGCTGCTGTTCCTGTGCTGTCATCCCGCACTGACCCCACCGAGCCAGATCGCACTCACCCTGCGCGCCGTCGGCGGACTCGGCACCGCGCAGATAGCGGCCGCCTTCCTCGTCCCCGAAGCGACGATGGCGCAACGGATCACCCGGGCCAAACAGTCCGTCGATACCGCGGGACGAGTCTTCGCGATGCCGGAGCCCACCGAGCTGGCCGCCCGGCTAGCGGCCGTGCTGCATGTGCTGTACCTGATATTCAACGAGGGCTACACCGCCTCCACCGGAACCGATCTGACCGTGCCGGATCTCAGCGACGAGGCGATCCGGCTCACCCGCATGCTCGGCGCGCTGCGGCCCGACGACACCGAGGTTTCCGGCCTACTGGCCTTGATGCTGCTGACCGACGCACGCCGACCCGCCCGGATCGACCCCGACGGCGACCTGGTCCCGCTCGACGAACAGGACCGCGCGCTGTGGGACCAGGACCGCATCGCCGAGGGCGTCGAGCTGATCACCGCGACCCTCACTCGTGGCGATGTTGGTCCGTACCAACTACAGGCCGCGATCGCCGCAGTCCACGACGAGGCCCCTGCCGTCGAGGCGACGGATTGGCCGCAGGTCCTCGCGCTGTACGACCTGCTGGAACAGGTCGCGCCGAATCCGATGACGACCCTCAATCGCGCGGTCGCCGTTGCCATGGTTCGCGGCCCGGCCGCCGGGTTGGCGGTCCTCGCGAGCCTGGAGTCGAACAAGAGGATTGCCCGGCATCACCGGTTGCTCGCCACCCGCGCACACCTGCGCGAGCTCAGCGGGGACCCAGCGGGGGCTGCCGCGGACTATCGTGCCGCGGCCGAGCGCACCGACAGTGCCGCTGAGCAGCGATATCTGTTGAAAAAGATTTCTCGGCTCGCGATGTAGAGAAGTCGGCATCGTCTCCGACCACGTCGCGTAAGGCATCCACAGCCAACCGAAAAGAGACCGACGTGACCACATTTGTCGAGCCCACCGTCCGCTGCGATATGACCATCTCACTGGACGGATTCATCTGCGGCATGGAAGCCCGCAAACCGCCGTTCCTCGACGACGGGTTCTTCCGCGTGACCAACTGGATCGTCAAGCACTTCGCCTGGCAGCAGCAGCACGGATTGTCCGGCAGCACCACCGTCCCTGCCGCAACCGATCCCGAAGCCGAGCTGGTCACCGAGCGGATCGAGCAGACCGGGGCCTATGTCCTCGGCCGTCGCATGTACGACTCGGCGGGCAGTGCTTGGGATGAGCAGTCCCCTTACCACGTGCCGACATTCGTCGTCACCCATCGGCGACAGGAATCCCGAGCGCTCGCGGATGGCACCGTCTTCCACTTCGAGACGGGCGGGCCAGCAGCGGCGATCGCCCGCGCAAAGGAGGTCTGCCGCGAGGCGGGCGAAGGCAAGAACGTCCATGTTTCCGGTGGTGCATCCCTTGTGCAGCAGGCGATCTCGGCCGGTCTGGTCGACGAGCTGCACATTCACATCGCGCCGGTCCTGCTCGGCCAGGGCACTCGACTCTTCGACAACCTGCCCGACGGGATCGTCGAACTCGAGCGCTACCGCGTCGTCGACTCCGCCGACGCCACCCATCTCAGCTTCCGCATCCCCCGCAGCATCGAGGAGAACACCACCATGATCCCCGCCTCGACGCCGTCCACCGTCATCTCCCGAGACGGCACCACCCTCGCCGTTGAGACCATCGGTGCGGGCGCCCCCGTGATACTCATCGGCGGCGCGTTCAACGACCGGTCCACCGTCACGGCGCTGGCCGCCGCTCTCGCTCCCGAATTCACCGCGGTGACCTACGACCGGCGCGCACGCGGCGGCAGCGACGATCGGAGCACGGAGTACGCACTGCAGAGCGAGCTCGACGACCTCGCGGCGGTAATCACGCACGTCGGTGGGAGGGCCTGCGTGTTCGGTCATTCATCGGGCGGCATCCTTGCGCTCGAAGCTGTCATGCACGGGCTTGCGATCGACCGGGTCGCGGTCTATGAGACGCCCTACCTCGTCGACGACACGCGCCCCGCCCCCTCGGCAGGCGCCCGAGATCGGCTGACAGGTCTGGTGCGTTCGGGCGATCTGGAGGCAGCCGTGGCGCTGTTTCTCCAGGAGAACGTCGGTGTACCGGCCGAGATGGTTGCGTCGATGCAGACCGGCGATGAGTGGGCCTTCCTGGTCGGCAATGCCGCCAGCCTGCCCTACGATGCGCTCGTCACCGGCGACGACCTCGCCCTGCCGACCGATCGACTTGCAGCCGTGACCATTCCGACCCTGGCCATCTACGGTGATCAGACCTGGCCTTGGCTGGCAGCGGGGACGCAAGCTGTCGGCACGGCTGTCGGCGTCGCCGAGACCCGCGTTCTCGAGGGCGAGGACCATGGCGTACTGGCAAGGCCAGAGGCACTGGTCCCGACGTTGCGGAAGTTCTTCGGCTGAAGTCACCCCAGCGCAACGATGATCAGCAGGTCAGGGGGACGTTATTCGTCCCCGTGACCTGCTGTCTCGGTGTCGGACAGGAGATTTGAACTCGTCCAAGCCCGAGCGACGCCGATGGATGCCGCCGAACTCGGATCCCCCAGAGCCCCGGACTCGAAGCCGCCAAGGCGAATTCGCCAGCCCCCCAGTTCTTTTCGCCTCCCAATCAGCGACACGCGTCGGATCTGTCGCTAGTGCCCCGGCCAGCTGGATTGCTGCGCTACCCAGTCCGGCTGCGCGCCGAGCGTAGTTATATGGCGATCGCGCAGGCCCTTGAGCCCAAGGGCCTGCGTGACCACCATTCGGCTACGTTGGACAGACCGCGGCCCCAGGGTTGGATACGGCAGGAGTATCTCGACGCGGCACTAGGGTGCGAGCAGCTTGAGTACGACGGGGCGCGAGAGCGTGCCCGAGACCTGCCTTGCGAGTTGGTTGGCGCTGGTGCCCTCGGCGTGTGCGGCGCGCAGGGCGGCGGCGAGTTCGTCGCGGGCCGCGTCGGCGGTGGCTTGGGCCTCGCGTAGGCGTTGGGCGGCGCGGTCGACCGGGTTGGTCGCTTCGGTGTCGGCTGCCGGGGTCGGTTCGTCGATCGAGTTGGATTCGTCAACCGGGGTGGCCGATTCGGTGGTCAACTCGTTGACCGGTTCGCGGTGGGGCACCGATTTGTCGCGCTGCATGGCCGCTCGGGCGAACTCCATCATGAATTCGCGGGTCGCGTCGCGGTTTTCGGCGTCGGCGCCGAGCAGTAGGCGGGTGGTCTGGGGGACCGCGAGACTCCAATTGGACAGGCCGCACAGGGCGACCAGGAGTCGGCCCGCGTGGCTCTCGTCGACGTCGAACTGCTCCTTGGCGCGGTCGAATTTTTGCAGGTAGTGCTGGGCGCGCCAGCCATCGATATCGTGCGCGTCGGTGCCGCGGTGCAGGCCCTCCCAGAGCAAAAGCCGCAGCAGTTGCGGATTTTCGCGGTGGTAGTCGAACAGCTTGCCCACGTACTCGCCGGGTTCGGTACTGGCCAGCGGCTGGACCACGTCCATGAATTCGCGCATAGTGTCGATCAGGATGACGTCGAAGAGCTTGTCCTTGCTGCCGAACAGGCCGTAGATGCGCTCCTTGTTCACCCCGGCCGCTTCCGCGATCCGGTCCACCCGCGCGCCGGCCAGGCCGTATTCGGCGAATTCGTCACGCGCGGCGCGCAATAGAGCCTGCTTGGTCGCATCGCTCCGTTTCATCGTGACCGTCATGGCCATGATTTTACCATCTCGTCAAACCAACTATTTGGTTGACAACTGGGTCGGCGCGGGCCTACCTTCATCGCTATGGCAACGCCGACTCTTCAGCTTCCGGCCGGTATCCCGGCCAAGGCACGCACTCGCAGCACGTCACCACGTGCGCACACCGGGCGTACCCTTCCCTTCTTCGTCCTGTCCGCCCTGCTGGCCACCGGCCAGATGTATATCCCGATTCCCCTTTTCGCGGCCATGAAAGCGGACTGGAACGTGGGCGCTGGGGTCATGACCTGGATCATCAGTGCCTTCGCCTTCGGCTATGCCGGTGGCTTCGTGCTGTTCGGCCCGCTGTCGGACCGCTACGGCCACCGCCGTGTGCTGGTCACCGGCATGATCGTCGCAGCGGTGGTCACGCTATTGACCGGTCTATCGTTCAGCGCACCGATCGCGGTCGGTCTGCGGGTTGCCCAGGGCCTCGTCGTCGGTTCGATTCCACCGGCGATCATGGCCTATATCGCCACCCGCATCGCTCCGGCGCATCGCGCGGTGGTCACCATGTCGGTGGCCACATCCTTCCTCGCCGCGACGGTCTTGGCGCAGATCGCCTCGCAGGCCGTTGTCGCCGCATTCCCCTGGCGCACCATGTTCATCGGCTCGGCCGTCGTCTTCGTGGCGCTCGCCTTCGTCCTGCGCGCGGTCATGCTCGACGATGCGCCGACCGGCCGGGACAAGCCGCTGGTGCACAGCTATGCGGCCATCCCCGCGGTGCTGCGCATCAAGGCGCTGCTGCCGATGCTGGCCGCTGGCGCGCTGAGCATGGCGGTAATGGTCGGGGTGTACACCGGCATCGAAATCACCGGTCTGGTCAAGGGTTCCGGCGAACTGCTCGCGCTGCGGGCCGGTGCGCTGCCGGTGATGTTCGCACTGCCGCTGCTGGCCATCCCGCTCGCGCGCCTGACCAAGCCGGGCCAAATGGTGCTCGGTGTGCTGGTCGCCGCGACCGCCATGGTGATCGCCACCTTCGAGGGCACCCACCTCGCGGTGCTGACCATCCTGCTCGCGGTGCTGGTCGGCGGCCTCGGCGTCATCGCACCGGCGGTCCTGCAGACCGCAGGGGAGTTGGGTGGCCAAGCACGCGCCGCCGCCTCCTCGGTCGCCATGTTCAGCTTCTATGTCGGCGCGACCGCCGGACCGCTGGTCGCCGCTGCCGCTGCGCCACACGGTTTTTCGGTCCTGGCATGGACACTGGCCATACTCCTGGTCGCGGCACTTGGCCTGACCCTGTTCGGGGTGCGAATCCAGCATTCGGCACTACCCGCATAGCCAACCAGCGAACCACCAAGGCCGACATCGGAATCCGCCGATGTCGGCCTGGTGCATTGCGGACCCCGTGCGGCGCGCGCGGCGGCCTCACTTGAGGACGTAGGGGGAGACCGAGCTGCGGTGTTCGCTGATGTCGAGGACCTTGCCGAGTGGTGGGAAGGCGCGTTGCGGGCAGTTGGCGCGTTCGCAGACGCGGCAGCCCGCACCGATCGGGGTGGCCTTGGCCTCGTCCAGATCGATGCCATCGGCGTAGACGACCCGGCCCGCGTGCCGCAGTTCGCAACCCAGGCCGATCGCGAAGGTCTTGCTGGCCTGGCCGTATCGGGTCGCGCGGCGCTCGACGGTACGGGCGACCCATAGGTATTTGCGCCCGTCGGGCATCTGGGCGATCTGGGTCATGATCTTGCCCGGATAGGCGAAGGTCTCGTAGACATTCCACAGCGGGCAGGTGCCGCCGCTAGCGGAGAAGTGAAAACCCGTGGCGGACTGGCGTTTCGACATATTGCCCGCTCGATCCACCCGCACGAATGAGAACGGGACCCCGCGCAGCTTGGGGCGCTGCAGGGTGGAGAGGCGATGGCAGATCGTCTCATAGCTCTGGGTGAAGAAGGCCGAGAGTCGCTCGATATCGTATCGGAAATCCTCGGCGACCTCGTGAAAGTGCGTGTAGGGCAGGACCGTTGCCGCCGCGAAGTAGTTGGCGAGGCCGAGCATGGCCAGCTTGCGGGCGTCCTCGGAGGTGAAATTGCCCTCCTCCACGAGCTTTTCGAGCAGGTCCCCGCATTCGAAATAGGCGAGTTCGGCGGCGAGTTTGAAGGTGCGCTGGCCGCCGGACAGATGCGGCGCGATCTCGAGTCGCTGGGTCTGCGGGTCGTAGCGGTGCAAAACGCCCTCGCCGAGATCGATCCGCTCGACAATGCTCACATCGTGTGCGCGCAACCGGCGCGCGATCTCGCTGTTCACATCGCCGCCGTGGAAGCGGATGCGGGCGGTGAGTTCCTCTGCGGCGGCATCCAATTCGTGGATGTAGTTCTGCCGCTGGTAGAAGAAGTCGCGCACCTCCTCGTGCGGTTTGCTGATCGTCGCGCTGCCGGAGCCGTCGGCGAAACGGTCCTCGGTGGCGGCGGCCAGCTGTGCGGAGGTATTGCGGTACCGGTTGTGCATATTGACCAGTGCCCGCGCCATGCTCGGATGTGCGGAGACCATATCCGCGATCTCCTGGGTGTCGGCCTCGATGCCGAGCTCCTGGTCCATGACGACCTCTTGGAGTTCGGCGATGAGCCGGGTGTCGTCCTGGGAGGAGAAGAAGGTCGCATCGACGCCGAACACTTCGCTGATCCGCAGCAGCACCGGCACGGTGAGCGGGCGCACATCGTGTTCGATCTGATTGAGGTAGCTCGCCGAGATCTCCAGCTTCTGGGCGAGCGAGACCTGGCTCAGCCCTCGTTCGGTCCGCAGCTGGCGAAGCCGCGCCCCGACGTAAGTCTTGGCCACCCGTTCAGTTTATGAGGGCATTCGCAACCCTGCCAATGGGCAATTAGCAGCAGTGCTGAGCGATATGTCACACCACCGGGTTACCGTCGACTGGTGCTGTTCTCGGATGTCGTGCAGGCCTCGGAGACCGTCCGTGCGACCCGGTCCCGTAAGACGAAGATCGCCACCCTGGCCGCGCTATTGACCGAGGCTGCCCCGGATGAGCTCGCGCCGGTGGTCTCCTGGGTGTCCGGTGAACTGCGGCAGGGGCGCATCGGCACCGGTTGGCGCACGCTCACGAACCTCAACTGCGAGCCGAGTGATCTTGCAACGCTGACGGTTTCGTCGGTGGACGGCATGTTGAGCGAGTTGGCCACCACATCCGGTCCCGGCTCGGCGAACCGGCGCAGGGACCTGCTCACGGCATTGTGGAGCGCCGCCACCGTCGAGCAGCAGGCCTTCCTGATGCGCCTGCTCGGCGGTGAGTTGCGCCAGGGTGCGCTCACCGCAATCGTCGCCGAGGCGGTCGCCGTGGCCGCGGCGGTGCCGATCGAGCTGGTCCGGCGGGCGTACATGCTCTCCGGACAGCTACCCGTCACGGCCGTCGCCGCACTGACCGGTGGGGTCGACGCGCTGAGCGAGTTCCGGCTCGAGGTCGGCCGCCCGATCCAGCCGATGCTCGCCGCACCCGGTGCGTCGCTGGACGAGGTGATGGCCGAATTCGGCGATGAGGTGAGCGTCGAGCACAAACTCGACGGCGCGCGCATCCAGGTTCATCGCCAGAATTCGCGGGTCTGGGTGTTCACCAGGACGCTCCGCGATATCACCGCGAGCGTGCCGGAACTGGTCGACCTGGTCGCCCGGCTCGATTGCATGAGCGTGGTGCTGGACGGAGAAACGTTGGCGCTCACCGACTCCGGGCGACCGCGTCCGTTCCAGGAGACGATGAGCCGCTTCGCCGAGGTCAGCTCGACCAGGGAACTGCTGCTGCACCCGTACTTCTTCGACTGCCTGCATCTGGACGGTGCGGATCTGCTCGACGTCCCGCTGCTCGAGCGCCGCGCGGCACTGACCAAGGTGGCGGCCGCGCACAGCATCCCGGCGCTGATCCGGCCCGATGCGGAGGCTGCCGCGGAATACTTCGACGGTGCGCTGGCCGCCGGGCACGAGGGTGTGATGATCAAGTCATTGACCGCGCCCTATGCCGCGGGCCGCCGCGGCCGGGCCTGGCAGAAGATCAAGCCGACGCACACCCTCGACCTGCTGGTACTCGGCGCCGAATGGGGATATGGACGGCGCACCGGATATCTGTCGAATCTGCATCTCGGTGCGCGCGATCCGGAAACCGGTGACCCGGTCATGGTCGGCAAGACCTTCAAGGGCCTCACCGACGCACTTCTGCAATGGCAGACCGCCGAATTCCCGCGTCACGAGCGCGCCCGCGATGAATACACCGTCTACCTCTGGCCCGAACTCGTCGTAGAGATCGCCCTCGACGGCGTCCAGGTGAGCCCCCGTTATCCGGGCGGCGTAGCCCTGCGCTTCGCCCGGGTTGTCCGGTATCGCCCGGATAAGACCGCGGCCGATGTCGACACCATCGAAACGGTTCGCGCTCTACTGCCGTAATGCGTGCTGCCGCGGTTGATCGTGGCCAACTGCGGTCATCGTGCGCTCTTGCCCTGTCGCAATCGCGCATTGCTGCATGGCGATGCGCAGGTCGTCGATATCGATGACGCGCCGATCGACGCCGCCGCAGTCCAGCACACCGGAGCCGATGCCACCGACCGCCAGTTTCGCCACCCTCCGGTCCGCGCCGGTGATGGTGCGCTGC
>NZ_JBEXUI010000005.1:125041-311855 GCF_040614395.1 Nocardia sp. NPDC005998
TGTCGTGATGGTGCGCTGCTGTCGTGATGGTGCGCTGCTGTCGTGATGGTGCGCTGCTGTCGTGATGGTGCGCTGCTGTCGTGATGGTGCGCTGCTGTCGTGATGGTGCGCTGCAGTCGCGATTGCGCATCGCTGCCGTGATGGTGTGCTGCTGTCGCAATCGGGCCTATCCGAATCAATATGCGGACCATGGCGTTCGGTTCCAGGTGCACGCTGGTACGCCGACACCGGTCGGCTGCTCGGACTGCGGCGGGTAGCGGCCGGCTCCACGGTAACGGACCCGGAATCGGTCCCGATAGGCGGCAACCGCGTGGCAATCCTGATCGCGAGTGCCGCACACTGGAGGGGTGACCGCGGACCTCCTGGTACTCCTGATCGTCATTGTCACGGCACTCGCATTCGATTTCACCAATGGCTTCCACGACACCGCCAATGCGATGGCTACCTCCATCGCCACCGGCGCACTGCGACCACGAGTCGCGGTCGCCGTGTCCGCAGTTCTCAATCTGATCGGCGCTTTCCTATCCGTGGCGGTCGCCGCGACGGTGGCCAAGGGCATTGTCCGGCTCGACGCGGTCCAGGGGGAGGCGCTGCTGACCATCGTGTTCGCCGGTCTGGTCGGCGGCATTCTGTGGAATCTGCTGACCTGGCTGTTCGGTCTGCCGTCGAGTTCCTCGCACGCGCTGTTCGGCGGCCTCATCGGTGCCACCATCGCCGCACTCGGCTGGGGCGGGGTGATCTGGGCGCACGGCGCGGACGGTGTACTGACCAAGATCGTGCTGCCCGCCCTGCTGGCACCGATCGTGGCCGCGCTGGTCTCCGCGATCGGCACCTGGGGCATCTACCGGATTACAAGGAGTTCGGATCCCGACAAGGTCAACGAGGGTTTCCGCTGGGGGCAGATCGGTTCGGCCTCGCTGGTCTCGCTGGCACACGGCACCAATGACGCGCAGAAGACGATGGGCGTCATCTTCCTCGCCCTGGTCGCGCACGGCACGCTGAACAAGAACGACGAGATGCCGCTGTGGGTGATGGCGGCCTGCGCCGTCGCCATTGCGGCGGGCACCTACCTCGGCGGCTGGCGGATCATCCGCACCCTCGGCAAGGGGCTGGTCGAGATCGATTCGCCGCAGGGGCTGGCCGCCGAATCCTCCTCCGCCGCCATCATCCTCACCTCCGCGCACTTCGGGCTGCCGCTGTCGACCACGCAGACCGCCACCGGATCGATCCTCGGTACCGGACTGGGCAAGGGTGCGGAGGTGCGCTGGAGCGTGATGGGCCGGATGGCCGTTGCCTGGCTGCTGACGCTGCCGCTGGCAGGCGTCGTCGGTGCGGTGTGCTGGGCCATCGCGCATACCATCGGCGGGCTGCCCGGAGTGCTGGTGGTGTTCGCACTGCTGATCGTGCTGTCGGTGCTGATGTATCTGCGGTCGCGGCGCGATCCGGTGCATACCGGCAATGTCAACGAGTGGCCCGGCGGTGCGGCCGGGGCCGACACGCCCGACGCCGCTGCCGAGCTTGCGAAGGACACCGCCGCAGCCGCGCCGGTCGCTGGGGACGGGCGACACGAGGTGACCGCCGATGGATCGGCGCCGCCCGCCGGGTCGTTCCCGACGGAGTCCAACACATCCGATAGCCGTTCGGCTCAGGTCTGAGGAGGCGCACCGTGCACACACTCGTCACGAATTTGAACGCGCTGTGGAAGGTGACTCTCGCGGGTCTGCTGCTCGGCGCGGGGCTGCCGATCGTCTTCGCCGTCGGGGTGCGGCTCTGGTCGGCCGCCGATGTGGACGGCCGTGCCGCCCAACGCAACTACCCCGCGCTCGCCGGTGCCTACGCCTGCTTCACGCTGATCATCGCCGCTATTGTCACCGGAATTCTTTACACCGCGAAGGCGTTCCTGGCCGCTAAATTCGGTATTCATCTGTTCGGACAGTAGGAAAGGGTGCATCGTGACCGAGTGCAGCGAGGTGTGGCGGTGACCGATCCAGCGAAATCCGCTCAGGTGCGGCCGAATCTGCTCGGCCGGGTCATCGGCTGGCTGCGGGCCGGATATCCGCAGGGGATTCCGCGGTCGGACTATGTCGCCCTGTTCGCGGTGCTGCACCGGCATCTGACCGATTACGAGGTGGTCGCGATCGCCGAGGAGTTGGTGGACTCCAATCCGGACAGCCTGATCAGCCACGCCGATATCGAAGCGGCGATCGCGCGGATGGCGATGGAACAGCCGGACGCGCACGATATCGCCAGGGTCGCTTCACATCTGGCGGCAGGCGGCTGGCCGCTGGCAACGCCGTTACCGGGAGATGATCACCAAGATCGCGCATGAGGGCCGTCGGGGTGTGCTCATGGCCAACGACTGGCCGGATACCGAATCCCATTGTCCGGTAACGTAATAGCTTCTCGTGAGCGGACTGTCACTGTCGAGTTTCATTCGGGTGGAACGACATTCGCTGTGGCATTGGTCTCATGACAGGTAGCAATACCGGACGATCGACCGATAGTCCGATCGGAGCGCGACGCCGCGCTCCGATTCGAGAAGGAGGTCGATCATGGTGCGATGGACGAGGAGTTCACGCACGGTACAGCGGCTGCTGATGCAGACCGTTGTCGCCGGGACATTGGCAATCGCTCCCGCAACGGCAATCGCGCCCGCGTTCGCAACGCCGGACACCGGCGCCCCGACAGCGGCGCCAACTCCCGCCCCGATTCCCACTCAGGCTCCGATTCCCACTCAGGCTCCGATTCCCACTCAGGCTCCGGCGCCGACCCAACCCGCACCGACGCAGCCCGCCACGCCGAGCCCGGCTCCGCTGCCGACCCCGCCGTCCGACGGCTACGGTTCGGACGGCTACGGTCCCGATGGCTACGACCGCTCCGGTTTCGACCACTCAGGCTATGACCACTCAGGCTATGACCACTCGGGCTATGACCGCTCGGGCTACGACCGTTTCGGCTATGACCGTTTCGGCTACGACAGCAGCGGCTATGACACATGGGGTTACGACCGTGCGGGCCATGATCGCTTCGGCTACGACCGCTTGGGCTACGACCTGTGGGGTTACGACCGCTGGGGCCGTGACGCGGCGGGATACGACCGACTGGGCTGCAGCGTGCAGGGACCGGACCGCCCCGATGCCAACCACGAGGAATGCGAGCGGCAGCGTCAGGCCCGTCCGTCCACCGGCAGCGGCAACTGACCATTTCCCAGGCGATTCACAGCTGGAACGTCAATTATCTCGAGGTTGTCCGAGCAGTATGACTATGTCGGCGAACGGAAGCGGGCTCCGCGGACAGAGCCTTACCCCACGGCTTCCAATTCGTTCGACCCCGGCGGTTCACTGCTCGGACCGTCTTTCCGCTGACCGGCGGCGTCGATCCCTCGCTCGCGCCGCCGGTCCGCAATAACCTCGTCGGAGGCTTGCGGTGACCGCGGTTTCAGCGGGAGCAGCCAGACGATCGCGGCGACGAGCGCGATGGTGGCGAGCAGGGTGTAGGAGTCGCCGAGCAGGAATTGCCATGGCGTCCAACGGAATTCCCGACCATCGGTCTGCGGTACCAGCCAGATCAGCCCCTGGGGCAGCAGTGGCAGCTCCGGATCCCATGATCCGACCCGATCGACCTGTAGCGGCCACGCGAAGACGAACAGATAGATGACCGCGGGAATGCCGATCCGGATGGTGAGCGAGCGATGGCGCAGCGCGTGGATCACCCACAGCAGCGCGGGCACGATCCATACCCAGTAATGGGTCCAGGAAATCGGCGAGACCAGCAGCATGACCGTGGCCGCGAGCAGCGCACCGAGCAATTCGTCACCGCGCAGGTGGGCGATGCGCGCCGCCGCGATTCCGGCGAGTGCGAGCAGACCGGCGCAGACGAACGAGGATGTGGTGTCGTCCCAGCTCGACCATTCCAGACGGCCGAACATGCCATTGATCGACTGATTCTGCACATAGGCGAAGCCGATTCGGTTCTGCGAGGTCGTGGTCGTCGTCCAGAACTGCAGCGCCTGGGTCGGCCGGTACCAGAAGCCGATCGCGACCGTTGCGGCGAAGGTCGCGGCGGCCGTTGCGGCGGCGCGGTACTGGCGGGTTATGAACAAGTAGACGATGAAGACCGCGGGTGTCAGCTTCAACCCTGTGGCGATGCCGATGAGGATGCCCCGATACCGGCTTTCCTTGGGGATGGCCAGATCTGCCAGCACCAATGCCATGAGGATGGCGCTGAGCTGGCCGAATCGAAGGGTCTGCTGGACCGGCTCCAACCAGATCGCGGCCCCGGTGCCCGCGATGCTTATCGCGAGCAGACCCGGTCCGCGCCGATGCTGCTGCAGCCGCGCGGCGCTCCATACGCTCACGAACAGCGACGTCATCGTCAGAATCGTGACGCCGGTCCCGATGTAGTTGATCGGAAAGCGGGAGAGTTCGGCACAGATCCACGCGGCGAATACGGGGTAGAGGAAGGGCAGGCCGAGTGGGCCGCGGCCGTCGTACAGCAACGTCGGATGCGTCGCTGCGACGGTACCGCCCCACATATAGACTTGTAGATCTATTTGGTGCCAGTACATCTGCCAGTTCGGCCGTAGAAACACCAGCCAGGCGCCGATGGACAGGGATGCGAATACGATTGCGGCACTGAGCGATAACTTGTGCGGGGCCTTCTGCTGCGTCCCCACACCAACAGCGCGCTGTTCTCCTGATTGCAGGATGACAGCCATGGAGTTGTTATTCCTTCATCAGGTGATACAGCTCGAACGGACAGCAAACCTTTAGCTAAACTAAGAGCAATTCAGCCTATCATTACTGACCGCCGATGGCTGCCCGTACTTCCCCCCGAGTGGTGAGGTCTATCCGGCGAGCACGTGCAGCAGATGCTCGACCTCTGACCGGATCGCTGCGCGTGCCGGTTTCAGGTACTTGCGGGGATCGACGATCGTGGGACCATCGGCGAGGGTGGTCCGAATCGCCTCGGTGGCAAGGACATTCAGCCGGGTGGCGATATTGATTTTGGTCATGCCGTGCTCGACGGCGGTGCGCAGTCCCGCGTCGGGGACACCGGAGGAGCCGTGCAGTACCAGCGGGACCGGCACCTTCGCGGCCAGCCTGGCGATCAGGTCATTATCCAATTCGGCGGTGCGGGTATGCATGGCGTGCGAGGAGCCGACCGCGACGGCCAGGGCGTCCACGCCGGTGGTCGCGACGAATTCGACCGCCTCGTCCGGATCGGTGCGCACCCCTGGGGCATGTGCGCCGTCCTTGCCGCCCACCTCGCCGAGTTCGGCCTCGACGAAGACCTCGCGGTCATGGCACCAGCGGGTGATATCCGCTGTGGCGGAGACATTTTCGGCGTAGTCGAGGGTGGATCCGTCGTACATGACCGAGCGGATGCCGAGTTCGACAGCTGTGCGGATGAGTTCGAACGAGGTGGCGTGGTCCAGATGTACGGCGATATCGGCGGTGCTGTCGGCGGCGATGCGCAGGCACGCGAGTGCGATCGGGGCCAGGGCGCCGTGGTAGTGCACGGTATTTTCCGAAAGTTGGAGCAGCACCGGCCGTTTCGCCGCTTCGGCGGCTGCCGCGATGGCCTCGGCGTGCTCGAGCGTGATCACATTGAAGGCGCCAAGGCCGCCGGGGCGGGCGGCGGTGATCAGGTCCGGGACGGGTCTGGCTGTCATGCGGGTTTCTCCTGCGGGGTGGTTAGTCGTTCGACGACTACCGTGGGTGCGATGCGGGTGCGCAGGCAGCGGTCGATCTCACCGGCGACCGGAATGACGACCGCGGCCGCGGAGGTGGCCACGGCATCGACGAGGATGGCCGACCAGTCCGGCAGGCCATCCGCATCGGAGAGGGCCGCGATTACCGCGGCGGTCGCGGCATCGCCCGCACCGGTGGGATTTCCGGCGAGCGGTTCGGGCAGTACGGCTGACCACGCGCCCTCGGCGGTGACCACCACCATGCCCTCCGCGCCGCGGGTGGCGATAATGGCGCGCACGCCACGTTCGATGAGCGGCCGTGCGGCCGTGGCGACCTCATCCGGGGTCACCGGGACGCGTCCGGTGAGACGTTCCAGCTCTTCGGTATTCGGCATCAGGATGATGCCGGGGACCTGGGCGGCCAGGCGCAGTGCTTCGCCGTCGACATCACAGATGGTCGGCACGCCCGCGGTAATGGCGGTGCGCGCGATTTCCGCGGGCAGGCCGGGCGCGATGCCGCCCGGCAGTGATCCGGAGATGACCAGGCCGTTGATATCGGGCAGCATTCCGGCCACCCGGACCGAGAGCTGTTCGGCGGCATGCGGATTCGAGACCCGCGCGCCCGGCTCCCATAATGCGGTCGCGGTGCCGTCGCCGGATTCGCTGATCACCACCGTGCGCCGGACCCAGGGCAGTGCGTGCACGAAATCGACCGGCATCTCCAGTTCGGCGGCGGCGGCGAAGGCATGGTCGGAGAAACCCGTTGCCCGAGCGTACTTTCCTAGCTGATTGAGCACCCGCGTCACATTGATGCCCTTCCCGCCGAGGCGCTGTTCGACCGAGCGGACCCGGTGCGCCTGGCCGCGCTCGAAATGCTCCACGCGGTAGGTCATGTCATAGGCGGGATTCATTGTCACGGTGAGGATCACGTCAACCACTGTCCACGTCTGAGCACCCGGCGCAACTGGAGATTGTCATCGACTATCACCAAGTCGGCGAACATGTCGGCACGGAGGTCGCCCACATCGGTCGATCCCACCGCGGCGGCCGGTACCGATGTGGCGGCGAGCACAGCGTCGCGCAGCGGCACACCGCAGGCGTCGACCGCCCAGATGAGGCATTTCAGGAGGTGAGCGGTGCCGCCCGCGATGGATCCGGTGGCCACCCGGGCCACGCCATCGGTGACCCGGACAACCTGCGGGCCGAGCCGATATTCGCCATCGGGCATGCCCGCGGCCTGCATCGCGTCGGTGATCAGTGCGACCTGTCCGGGTGCGGTCGCGAAAACCAATGCACCGAAACCAGGGTCGATATGTACACCGTCGCCGATCAATTCCACGACGGCCTGCCGCCGCGCCGCGGCAACCAGCGCCGCGGCCACCGGACCGGGGTCTCGGTGGTGCAGCGGCGGCATTCCGTTGGCCAGGTGAGTGACCAGCGTGCCGAAGCCATGGGGGCGCATGGCCTGCTGGAAGCGGGTGAAATCGGTATCACTGTGGCCCAGTGACACCACCACGCCGCTATCGGAAAGACGTTGGGCCACCTTGTCGAATCCGGGCAGCTCCGGGGCGAGCGTCATCATCCGCAGCGCACCGTCGGCGGCCGCGAGGAGTCGATCGGTCAGCTCGAGATCGGGATCGCGCAGATATCGGGGATCCTGCGCGCCACACCGTGCCGCCGCCAGAAACGGTCCCTCGGCATGGATTCCGGCGATGGTGCCGTCGACGGCCAGTTCGCGCAGCGTCGCGACCTGCGCGACCATATCCGCCGCGGCGCCGGTGACCACGCTGGCCAGCACCGTGGTCGATCCGTGCCGGTGATGGAACTCGGCGGCCGCGCGCGCCTCATCGGCGTCGACGGTGTCGAACCGATGTCCGAATCCGCCGTGGTTGTGAATGTCGACAAGTCCGGGCAGCACGGTGCCCAAAAACGGTGGCACGCTCGAATCCGGATGCGCGGCAACCCAGTCCGCGAGCGATGCGACGCGGTCGATCCGCCCGGCTCGCACGGACACCACGCCGTCGTCGAAACTCGAGGTCGCCGATACGATCCGTCCGCGGATCTCCAGCGTCATGCGGCCACCGGCGCTCGTCTCGACGCTGGTCACGTCAGAGCTCCGGACCTGGCGAACAGGGCCGCACCCATGAGTCCCGCGCGAGCGCCGAACTCGCCGAGCACCACCCGCGGTGCCGGTACGACGCGCAGGCGCTCGGCAATGGTGTGCTGCAGTGGTTCGGTGAGGGCGGCTCCGGCTCCGGCCAGTCCGCCGCCGAGGATGATCAACTCCGGACAGGCCGCGTGGATGAGGCCGAGCAGTCCATCGGCCAGCGCGCTGATCGCCTCGCCGACTACGGCTTTGGCATCGGAATCGGTATCGAGCAGTGCGAAGACATCGGCCGCGCTCGCCGTTTCGTGTCCGGTGCGCCGCGCGTAGGCGCGGGCGATGGCGCCGCCCGACGCGACGGTTTCCACGCAGCCGATATTGCCGCAGGGACAGCGCAATCCGTCCGCATGCCGAACCGGGATATGGCCGTATTCGCCGGTCTGCCCGTAGCCGCTGCGCACCAGACGGCCGCCGACGGACAGAGTGCCGCTGATACCGGTGCCGAGAATGACCACGCAGACATCGTCGTGCCCGCGTCCGGCGCCATAGCGCCATTCGGCCCATCCGGCCGCCGCGACATCGTGTTCGATCAGCACCGGCATGCCCCAGCGGCGGGTGAACCGATCGCCGATGTGCACATCGCGCCAGCCGACATTGCTGCTGAATACCGCGATCGAGCGGACCGGGTCGACGATGCCGGGCAGTAGTACGGCCGCCCGCGCGACGCGATCACGCTGGTCATCGGTCAACTCGGCCAGCAACCGATCGCCGAGGGCGCCCATGGTTTCGAAGGCCGCCGCACCCTGCGGTGTGGCCACGACGCCGGCGGCCAGCGCCGTACCGGAGGCGTCGGTGATCTCGCCCTTCATGGTGGTGCCGCCGACATCGAGTCCGAGCACCAGTAGATCCTCGCCCAACACCGGGACCGGTTGCGGCGGTACCACAACCGATCCCGGTGTCGCTGCGGCGTCCGGCACCGCCGAGCGCACCGCGTCCGTGCGGTCCGCGAGATCGTCGCGGTGCACGGTGGTCGGAGGCTGTTCGGTTCCCATCTTCGGCACAGTAGTTCCCGTTTACCGGCCGATCACTGATCCAGCACGACGGAACGGTTGAGGTTGCGCGGATGGTCCGGATCCAGACCCTGGTCGGCGGCGCGCAGCACGCAGAGCTGGTGGACGCGGACCAGATCGGCCATCGGGTCGATATCGCGGTGTTCGAAGGTGGCCCCGGTGACCGCCACATCGGCCGCGAAATTCGGGACCAGCGGCCCGAAGGCCCAGACGGCCCGGCCCGGCGCGGAGATGCTGATCGGTCCGTGCCGGTATTCGGTCTGCAGGTAGGACTCGGTCCAGGACTGGCAGGATTCGCGCAGTTTGAGCCCCGCCTCCTCGGCGATCGCGGCCGCGAAGCCCATCCCGACGAAGCTGATCTGCTCGGCCCGGCGCACCGCGGCCAAGGCCTGCGCGGGGTCTTCGGCCAGTACGGCCCGCGCCTGTTCGATGGCCGGACGCAGGTCCTCGCCCAAATGCCAGCGCAGGATGGCCAGTGTGGTGGTGGCGAAGCGGGTCTGCACCACAGACTGTTCGTCGACCTCGTCGATCAGGATCGCATCGCCGAGGTCTAGCACCGGGGTGCCCGGACTGCTGCAGATGACGGTGCGCGGAATGTCGTCCGGGATCGCCCGCATGGCATCGACCACCTCGGTGGTGGTGCCGGAGCGACAGATGACGAGGTAGCGGTCGTAATCGCGACCGCCGCGGACCTCGCTGGCGGGCCAGGCGTCGGTGAGGCCCTGGCCCGCGGCCTCGCGCAGTGACGCGATGGCGCGGGACATGAACAGCGAAGTGCCGCAACCGATGACGGCGACGCGCTCGCCCGGTTGGGGGAGTACGGCGCGGTTTTCGGCGGCAATGGTCTCGGCGCGGACCCAGTCGTCGGGCTGGGTGGCGACTTCGGCGGCCAGATGAGTCACGGGGGTGGAGTGAGCGGAGATCGGCACGACAACAGAATCACCCCATGTGATCGTTCATGTCAAATTTACGAGCGAATCAGTCACATGTGATCACTATGGGGTCTAGATTGTTGGGCAGTCGATTCGTTCGCTCCATCATCGGCGGTTCAGTCACGCCCGGAGTGAAAATTTGAAAGGTTCTGCTCGTGAAAAGATCCCTCCACGGCGTACTCGCGGGGATCGCGATGGCTACCGGCCTCGCGCTCGCCGTCTCCTCCTGCGGCTTCGGCTCCAAAGACTCGGCCGACTCGGAGAAGACGATCAACTTCCTCGCCCCCAGCTACAGCGACGGCGCCAACGGCACCAAGGCGCTCTGGGACCGCATCATCAGCGACTTCCAGAAGCAGAACCCCGACTACAAGGTGAACCTGCAGCTGGAGTCGTGGGATTCGATCAACGATGTGGTGAAGACCAAGCTGCAGTCCACCTCCACCACTCCGGACCTGCTGAATATCGACGCGTATGCCAGCTTCGCCGGTGACGGCATGCTCTACCCGGCGTCCGAGGTGGTCTCGCCGAACGTGCTCGCCGACGTGCAGCCCGGCTTCGCCAAGAACGCCTCGCTGAACGGCACGCAGTACGCCATGCCGCTGTTCGCCTCGACCCGCACCCTGTTCTACAACACCGCCCTCTTCGCCAAGGCCGGGGTGACTACGCCGCCCAAGACCTGGGCCGAACTGACCGATGCCGCCAAGAAGATCCAGGCGCTCGGCGGTGACATCTCCGGCTACGGCCTGCCGCTGGGCAGTGAGGAATCGCAGGCCGAGACCTCGCTGTGGACCTTCGGGGCGGGCGGCAACTGGTCCGAGGGCGACAAGATCACCGTGGACACCCCGCAGAACCTCGAGGGTGTCAAGGCCATGCGCGCGATCATCGATGCCGGGGTCACCCAGCCGAATCCGGGTGCGACCAACCGCAAGGACGTCATCAATGCCTTCATCCAGGGCAAGATCGGCATGATCGAGGGTCTGCCGCCGACCATCGCCCAGATCGCCGACAAGAATCCGGATCTGAAGTACGGCACCGCGCCGTCACCGACCAAGGACGGCACACCCGTCACCCTGGGGGTGGCCGATCACCTGATGGCCTTCAAGAAGGACGGCAAGAAGGCCGAGACGATCAAGAAGTTCCTCGACTTCTTCTACTCGGCGAATGTGTACTCCAACTTCGTCAAGAACGAGCACTTCATCCCGATCACCACCAGTGCCACCACGGTGCTCGCCGACGACCCGGTGACCAAGGCCTTCGCGGCGACCCTGCCGGTGGCCAAGTTCTATCCGAGCAACAACCCGAAGTGGGCCGCGGCGCAGGGCGCCATGCATCAGCAGATGGGCACCATCGCCCAGGGTGTGGACCCGAGCCAGGTGTTGCAGCGTATTCAGGAAGCAACGAAGTAGCGTGGCGCGCTTGACCACGCAGAGGCCCGGGTGGGCCGCGAATCGAGTGGAGCGGTTCGGGTGCGGATAGCGAAGAATTCGACGCTGCGGGCGGCCCCGTGGATCGGGCCCGCCCTGGTGCTGATCGCGGCCATTGTCGCGTTCCCGGTCGGCTATATGGTCTGGACCAGCACCCGGGACCTGAGCGCCTACGGGCAGGATCGCGGTCCGGCCGGGCTGGCCAACTACCGAAACCTGTTCGATATCAGCGAATTGGGATCGGTGCTGGCGCATACCGTGGTCTGGGTGGTCAGCGTGGTGCTGATCACCCTGGTGCTCTCGGCCGGGCTCGCGCAGTTCCTGAACAAGGATTTCCCGGGACGCACCGCGGTGCGCATGGCGATCCTGGTGCCGTGGGCGGCCTCGGTGGTCATGACCACGACCATCTTCTATTACATGCTCGATCCGGATGTCGGCATCGCCAACCGGTTCCTGGTCGATATCGGGCTGCTGGATCGCGGCTACGGCTTCACCAAACAGCCGACGCCCGCATTCCTGGTGGCGATCGGTGTCGCGGTCTTCGTCTCGATTCCGTTCACCACCTACACGATTCTGGCTGGGCTGCAATCGATTCCGGCCGAGATCGATGAGGCGGGCCGGGTCGACGGTGCCAGCGCCTGGCAGCGCTACCGGTATCTCACCCTGCCGCAACTGCGTCCGGCGATCGCGGTGGCGACCATTATCAACATCATCAATGTGTTCAACTCGCTGCCCATTCTCCAAGTGATCACCGGCAGCATCGCGGGCTTCGGTGCGGATACGACAACGACGTTGACCTTCAAGCTGATTCGGCAGAATCAACAGCTCGATACCGCCGCCGCCATGAGCGTGCTCAACTTCGGTCTGATCGTGGTCATCATCGCGATCTACGTGAAGATCATCAAGCCGACGCAGCAGGTGGATTGATGAGCATCCGACGCTGGAATTCGACCGGGGGCGCTCCGCTTCCCCGGTCGATGTACGCCTACCCAGGCTTGACGTGTACCTACCGAGGCGAGGTGAGCCGATGACCACGCAGGCGGATATACACATCGACGGTGTGGAAATCCCGCCGGACACCACGGTTGTCGAGGCGCCGAGCGGGCGGACGCGGCGGCGGCGCTGGGAACTCACCGCGGTCGGGGTGGTGCTGGCCGTCATCTTCCTGACCCCGTTCGTGGTGATGGTGCTCGGCTCGCTCAAGAGCCGCGCGGAAATCCTGCGCATCCCACCGACCTATCTGCCCGAGACATGGCATCCGGACAACTACGCCACCATGTGGAACACCCCGGAGACGCCGCTGCCGTTCAATCTGGCGAGCACCATCATCATCTCGGTATGTGCCACCGCGCTGGTGCTGGTCGTCGCGATTCCGGCCGCGTATTACACGGCGCGGCACAAGTTTCCGGGCCGGGCGGTATTCCTCGCGCTGGTGCTGGTGACCCAGATGTTGCAGCCGACGGTGCTGGTGACCGGCCTGATCCGGGAGTTCTTCACCCTCGGCATCAATGACACCTGGCTGGCGATGATCCTGGTGAACGCGGCATTCAACCTCTCGTTCGCGGTGTGGATCCTGCACAGCTTCTTCGCCGCCGTACCGGTGGAGATCGAGGAGGCCGCCCAGCTCGACGGTCTGAGTCGCTGGCAGATCCTGGTCCGGGTGAGTCTGCCGCTGGTGTGGCCGGGCATTGTCACCGCGACGATCTTCGTCGTGGTGGCCTGCTGGAACGAGTTCGCGGCGAGCCTGGTGGTGCTGACCACTCCGGAGAATCAGCCGCTGTCGGTGGCGCTGACCAAATTCGTCGGGCAGTACGACACGGCCTGGCAGTACGTCTTCTCGATCTCGACCGTGGGCATCGTTCCGGTGGTCATCCTGTTCGCATTCATCGAGAAGCGCCTGGTCGCGGGGCTGACCGCGGGCAGCGTCAAGTAATCGCCCGGAAACGGCGGGTGGCCGTGTGCCACCCGCCTTTTCGTGTTGCGAGCCAGCTGTCCGAGTCGGGGTAGGGCTGGTGCAGCTGAATGTCGATGCGTGGCAACTGCTCTGCCGCGTTCATCCGGATGTCCGCGGCCCGGGGTAGGCGCTTCCGCCCGGTAGCATCGAATCCGTGGCACGGCAGGATGACGAACCAAGGGAGGGCCGCAGCTACGGCGGGCTATCCAAGGAGCAGCGGGTGGCCCAGCGGCAGGCGCGACTTATCGATGCCGCGCTGGAATTGTTCGGTACCCAAGGATATGCGGCCACCTCGATCGAGCGGTTGTGTACCGTCGCGAATGTCTCGACGCGCAGTTTCTACGAAGATATGGGCAGTCGCGAGGCGCTATTGATCGCACTGGTCAATCGCATTACCTCGCATGCGGTCGAACGGTCGCTGGAAAGTATGGCGCGGACGGCGGGACAACCGCTTTCCGCCCGGATCGGCGATAGTTTCCGTACCTATCTCGAGGTGACCTGTGCGGATCGACGGTCGGCGCGAGTGTGTTATGTCGAGGTTGTCGGTGTCAGTCCGGCGGTTGAGGACTGGCGCGGACAGCAGCGCCGTCTGCTGTCATCATTGCTGATCAGCGAGGCAGAACGCGCTGTAGAGCGGGGCGAGATCAAGCAACGGCGCTTCGATCTGTTCGCACTCGCGGTGATCGGGGCGGTGAATTCGCTGGCCCAGGAGTTGGCGCGGACCACCCTGCCCGATGCCGAGGTATCGCTGGATGAAATATGCGAGGAGATAGCGCATTTCGTGAATTCCGGTCTCGGCCTGACCTGATTCGGCGCCCGGTCGCTCCGTCGCAATTCCCATTGCCCGTCGTCTCGGACCGGATCGACGGCACGCCGGTCAACGGTGGCACCATCTGCAATTCCTCATGCTCGCGCAATTCATCGGTGCCGGGTCCGTTCACGCGATCTGTCGCATCCTATTGCGAATCGCCGTGACGGCCGGGATGACCCGAGTCGCGGTATTGCGCAGTGCGATACCGGCTTTCGTCGCCGGAATGAGCATCGATGCCGCGGTGGTGACACCGTTGAGTTTGGGATCGACCAACACCCGGTGCCTGGTCTCGTAGCGCCGGAACGCGGCCTCGTGCTCCCCTGGTGTGGCCCCCAGTTCCTCGGCCAAGGTGTACGCACCGGCGATCGCGAGAGTGGAGCCGTCGCCGAACAGGGATACGCAGGACGCGGCATCCCCGAGCAGTGCGATGCGTCCATCCGACCACCGCGACAGCTCGCCCTTGCTGACGGAGTCGAAGAAGAGGTCATCGGTATCGCGCACCCGGTCGAGCAATTCGGGTACGCGCCAGCCCTGATCGGTGAATGCCTCGATGACGAGCCGCTTGTGCAGTTCGCTATCGCGGTGGTCGAATCCCGGTACGCCCTTGTGTCGGAACATGAATGCCGCCATCGCCCGCCCGTTCGTCGGATGCACGGACAGTGCCCGTCCCGGTGTGTTGTAGATGAGCACCTCCCGGTCACTGCCGAATGGCTCATCGATCCGCACCGTCGCGATGTATATGCCCATATGCCGGACGAATTCGGACTCGTCGCCGAAGGTCAAGCGCCGCACCGCGGAATGCAGACCGTCCGCGCCGATGACGAAGTCGAAGCGGCGGGGTTGGGCGTGTTCGAAGGTGACATCAACGCCGTCGGCGTGCTGGCTCAGTCCGGTGATCGTGTCGCCCCACAGGAATTCGGCATTGTCGCTGCTGGCGTCGAGCAGGATCGCGGCGAGATCGGCCCGGGGGACCTCGACTTCGCGGTCGCCCGCCGATCCTTGGAATGCCTTCAGATCGACGCGCGCGACCCGGCGGCCGCTGGCATTGACGAAATTCATCTGGGACACAGCCGAACTCGCGGCTCGCAGGCGCGCCATGATGCCCATCCGCTCGACCACATCGATGGCGGGCCCCTTCACATCGACCGGATTCCCACTCGAGCGCTGGCCCGTGGCCCGCTCGACCACGGTCACCCGGCAGCCGCGCTCGGCCAGCCAGTACGCCAGCGTCGATCCGCCGATACCCGCGCCGGAGATCAGCACCGTCTTGTTCATGACATCACCTTTCGGTTAAGTGGACGAATTTCGTCCGGTTAATGGAGAGCGTACAGTAAGCGGAAGGATTTCGTCCACTTAGTTGGGAGGTGAGGGCCACGGCCGCGCTGAAGAGGGCCGATGCCAGGAACAATCGGGACCAGATCATCGCCGCGACGCTGGTGACGTTCCGAGAACAGGGCGTCGATGTGCCCATGAAGGAGATCGCCGACCGGGCCGGTGTCGGTGTCGGCACGCTGTACCGGCACTTTCCCGACCGGGATGCGCTGATCGCCGAGACCGCGCAGTCCTACCTCGCGGATCTGGCGCAGTCGGCGGCCACCGCGTTGGCCGAGGAGAGTGCGGCATGGCCCGCGCTTTCCCGGTTTCTGCACGACTGTGCGCAGCGGCGGGTCGGGGGGCTGGCCTCGGCGATAGAACCCAATTTGCATGCCGAGATTCAGGCGGATCCGCGATTGCACGAGGTGCGAGGGCGGATTGTCGAGCTGATTTCGCAGATGACCAGGCAGGCGCAGGCGGACGGCGTGATGCGCGCCGATATCGAGCCGGGCGAGATCGCGGCGCTGATGACCCTGCAGATCTATACCCGAGCGGGGGAATCGTATGGAGAGGCGGTCCGTCGGGTGGTCGAGATCATGCTCGATGGGCTGCGAGCGCGGTGATGCAGGTGTCCGGCTCAGCAATACGGCCGCCGAATCTCTACGGCAAGCTTGTGGTCACATTGTTCGCGTGCATAAAAAACGGGCCGGGAGGGTGTGAGTTGACTTCCTCCCCATACCTAACGGCTGGGGATTCCAACCTTCACAGGTCGGGTTTCCTGCTTCACGGGCGACTGCCGCGCCGAGGACTGTCGGGTTGGTCTTACACCGCCTCCACAGGCAGCAACCGCCAGCCCGGCGGCCAAAATATTCCTCGCGGCATTGATGTCGCGGTCATGGCCCACCCCGCATCGGCACACCCATTCCCGCACATGCAACGCCATAGCGTCGTTCAGCGACCCACACGTCGAGCAGGTTTTGCTCGACGGGAACCATCTGTCCACGGCGATCACTGCACGCCCGTACCAGGCGGCTTTGTATTCCAGCATGGAACGCAACTCCGACCACGAGGCATCGGAGATGGCACGCGCCAGGCTGTGATTGCGCAACATCCCGGCCACGTTCAGATCCTCGATCACGATCGTTTGGTTCTCACGAACGAGCCGAGTACTGAGTTTGTGCAGGTAGTCCCTGCGGCGGTCGGTGACACGGGCGTGGATACGCGCCACCTTCCGGCGAGCCTTATCCCGGTTGAACGATCCCTTGGTCTTGCGGGCAAGGGCGCGTTGAGCTTTCACCAGTCGCGCGTGTTCTCGCCGCTGATGTTCGGGATTGGTGATCTTCTCACCGGTCGACAACGCCAGCAGCGAGGTGATCCCGACATCCACACCAACGACGCTATCGGTCAGCGGATGGTGCGTTACCGCGGTCTCGGTGAGCACCGACACGAACCAGCGGCCCGCGCTGTCACGAGACACAGTAACCGTGGACGGTTCCGCACCTTCCGGCAACGGCCGAGACCACACGATATTCAGTGGATCGGCCATCTTCGCGAGGGTGAGTTTCCCGTCACGGAATTTGAATGCCGACCGCGTATATTCGGCCGACCGGCGAGACTTCTTCCTCGACTTGAAACGCGGATACTTCGCCCGCTTGTCGAAGAAACTGGCGAACGCGCGCTGCAGGTGCCGCAGCGCCTGCTGCAACGGCACCGACGACACCTCACCCAAGAACTTCAGGTCATCAGTTTTCTTCCACGCAGTGAGCATCGCGGAGGTTTCGTTGTAGTTGACGCAGCGCTGCTCGGCGTGCCACGCGGTAGTCCTGGCTTCCAATGCCTTGTTGTAGACCAAGCGGACACATCCGAACGTGCGCACAAGCTCCCGCTCCTGCTGCTCGGTCGGGTAGAAGCGGTACTTGTAGGCCCGCTTCACCACCGTCTCCCCCATGCCTCACACATTAACAAGTTAGGGTGTGAAACAGTGAAATCATCTGCTTCAGGATCGTTTTCGACACCGGCCATGTCGGGCGCGAACTCAACACACTTCCTCCCCACGGCTGAAACCTGGGGTCTCCACGCAACGGCCATCTCATGACCGGAGCGACGGATCGGCCGCAGCGGTGGAACCGGCTGCTGGAACTGCTCGCCGATTCCGGGCGGCTCTCGGTAGAGGAGGCCGCCGAGCGCCTCGGCGTATCACCGGCAACGGTGCGCCGCGATTTCACCGCGCTCGCCGAACAGCAGTTGGCGACCAGAACCCACGGCGGCGTTGTCGCGACGTCGATCGCCTACGAACTGCCCGCCCGCTATCGGCAGGGCGGCGGTGCGGCCAAGCAGCGGATCGCCGAACACGCTGCGGGACTTATCGAACCGAGCGCGGTGGTCGGAATGAACGGCGGCACCACGACCACGGCGGTGGCGCGCGCACTGGCCGGACGGGCCGATCTGGCGAATGCCAGCGGAGATCAGCTGACCATCGTCACCAACGCACTCAATATCGCCGGGGAAATGGTCCTGCGACCGCATATGCGCACCATCGTGCTCGGCGGTGTGGCCCGGCGCGAATCCTATGAGCTGCACGGCCCGCTGGCCGAACGCGCACTGGCCGAATTGCGTTTGGACGCACTGATCCTCGGGGTGAACGCGATATCCGCGGAGGGCGGTGCGCAGTGTCGCCATATCGACGAAGCCGGGGTGACGACCGAGATGGTGCGGCGCTCGGGTCAGGTAATGGTCGTCGCGACCGCCGACAAGCTCGAACGTTCGGCACTGGCCCGCATCTGCGGCATCGAGCAGGTCGATGTGCTGGTTACCGATACCGACGCGAATCCGGATGCGGTGGCGCTGATTCGGGCGGCGGGGGTTCGGGTCGACATCGTGTGAGTGCGCTTGGGGTGCGGCTTGGGCAAACCGCAGTCGGTTGTCGGTGTCATCGAACCCGGCAGCGATGTCATCGCCTCTGACGTCCACCGAGCCGTGTGCGCCTAGGTGACATCGCCACCGTCGCTCGACCAGGTACTAGAGCTGCTGCATACGCCGGGACGCTGGTACCAGCCCGGCGACGTCGGCTGGGTGATCATCCTCGGACTGAAGGATCTGGAGTGTCCAGCGGACCACGCTCCGGCCGAACAGCGGCAGCGGCCGCCCGCCGACTCGTCAGCCCGTGGCTGACAGGTCGTCTCGCGTCGAAGGATGACGCCGGGGATTGCTTGCCGGGCCGTTCTATTGACGGGGCCGGATGATGATCGCCGCGCGCCTATACCAGAAATTGGCGGTGTTTCCTTCATTGCCCATGTAACCCTCGAGTTCCGACGCGAACGGCTCCAGCGTCGACTTCGATTCGCCCGTACACAACTCCTCATCCCAGACCTGCCGCACAGCGGGCTCACCGGCCGCCCCTGACCGGTCGATCAGCCACGTCAATGTGATGGCCGACCAGCGCAGCTCGCCGAGATCTTCCGATCCCGGGACCAAAGGAAGGCTCGAGCGCACCGGAAGGCTCGCGGGGTCATCGGGCACAGGCCCCACCATTTCCCCGTCTTCATCGAAGTCCATGTCAGCGCTTTCGACGCATTTCCACCCGTCCTCAACGCGCTCCCAACGCTGACGATAGATCCCCATCCACGAGGTGTAATCCTCCTCGTAGGTGTCCTCGACCTCCGCGAGCGCCAACGACGTGTCGTATCCCGCGATGTCGGCCGCCGCGAGCATCATCCCAGCACGGGCAGCATCGCCGCCCTTGAGCTGATCCCACCCGAATCCGTGCTGGGAATACTGATGATCCAGCAGGTAGACGAGTTGATGAGGTGGGCGTTTCGCCGGTTCGCGGTGCGAACGCCACGCCGGCAATTCCACCGGCGTGGTGATATGCGCGCGTAACTGCTCGGCCAGTAGCGCGACCGACGGATGCACGGCGAAAGCGGCGGCGTCCGGGCCGGTACGCCCCTTCGCCACCAGGTTGTAGGTCAGCGTGATCCGGAAACCGTCGGTGACCGGCAGCACCTCATGCTCGCAGTCGCCATAGAACGCGACGAAGGACAGCTCCTCCGGCGAACCCTGGTCGGTGACCTTCGTCCCCTGCTGCTCGATCACCAGCTCCCCACCGGTGAACGCCGAAGGCAGAGTCACCACCAACGTGCCGATCATGCCGTCGGCCTTCTCCGAATCCTGATGGCGCTGAAAGAATTGTCCCGACTCATACACCAGCATCGAATGCAGCTCCGCCGACAACTCGCAGTCCGGCGCCAGACCTAGCTCGGCCCGCAGTATGTCCAGCATGGGCAGTAACGTCTCGCGCCACTGCCGCTCGTCGACCGTTACCCGGTCCCGCGGAACCTCCCATGTGTCGCGCACATTCGCGTCCAATAGGGTCTGCTCGCGCAGACCATACCGCGCCGGCCGCGCGACCTCGCACAGTCGCCGCGCCTGAGTCGGCGTCACCGGCAACCGGATCGGCCCCACCCCAGCTACCTCGATGACCAGGTTCTCCGCCGACCCCGTCCGACGCGCAGCAAATGAACCCGTCGGCGGCACCGAACCCATGAGCTCGCTGATGACCCGTAAAGTCTTGTCCGTCATGCACTTCTCCCATATTCGACAACGTTCGCGGGCATCCTCTCAGGGCCCACCGACGATCCGGCCCCCCGATGCCGCACCTTCGGAACATCGGGGACTGTGAGTCGGCCGGGCCCCCGGGCGCTGCCACGGCTTTTCAGTTGTCGTAGTCGGACGGCCAGAAGATCATTGCGACGACGACCGCCAGCGGTAAGCCGATCACGAATACGAGCCCGATCTGGTCCGCGCTCACCGGCGCAGGCCGCCGAGCGCGGACCAGCGGCCGAATGACGCACGCGGGCAGGCGCATTCGACGTCGGCAACCGCCATCACCCGATCCAGCGTCGCCGCGTCCACATGCGCCGACGACGGCAACAGCACCACATCGATCCCCGACGCGGTGACCTGCTCGACCAGCCCCAGCACCGAACCCGCGTCGGCCCAGCACAGCGTGTACCCCAACCGCCGCGCCAAACGGCGCACCTGAGCCGCGTCCCATTGCAGTGTCGGCGAACACGGGTCCATCCATCCGAGCGCATCCATTCCCCTGCCCTTCATCCCCTGGTCATTTGGCGAGCTCCCGCCGCCGGGGACATCGCATCGACCCAGCGGCGGGGCTGAACAGGAACCTTGACAGCGCAACTGCCGCAACACGTCCCGCTGTGGGACAGTGGGGATATGAGCGACTTCCAGTCAGATGACAGTCGTTATGTAGGCCGTCAGGTTCGCGCCATCCGCGCCCGGCGCGGGATGTCGCAGCAGGTACTTGCCGACCGGGCCGGGTTGTCTCGCGGCGCTATTGCCAAGTACGAGAACGGCGAACGGCCGATCGACTCACGCCGGACGCTGCTCGCGCTCGCATCGGCGCTCGGGGTCACCGTCGGCGACCTCACCGGCCACGACCAAGAGAAGCTCGACCCGGCCACCGCCGGGTTCCATATGGTGGTCCCGGAGATCGAGACCGTGTTGTGGTCACGGGGCAACGTGACCGACACCCGGCCGCCGCGCAGCCTCGACGAGTTGACCGCACTCGCACATACGGCCACCAAAATTCGTAACAACTGCGATTACGCCACGCTCGGCCCGATGCTCGTCCCGATGCTTACCGATGGCTACCGCCACATCCGGGACGCCAACAGCGCCCGCGCAGCGCAAGCGTGGGACGTGTTCGGCACGGTCGCCTACGGTGTCGCCTCCGCGCTACGAGCGCGCGGATATCACGCGCTCGCCTGGATCGCCGCACAGGAAGCCGAGCGCGCCGCCACGCACGTTGGACAGGCCGCCCCACTCGCCGCCGCCGCGTTCAGTCAAGGTCAGATAATGCTGTCGCGCACCGGCGCGCTTCCCTCCGCACTGGCGACGACCATGGGAACCGCCGAGAAGATCGCCGCCGATGTCCACACGGTCGGCGAAATCGAGACGTACGGGATGCTGCACCTACAGGCGTCGCTCGTCGCCGCCACGATGGGCAGCGACCCGGAACCACACCTTGCCGAAGCGGCCGAACAAGCGGGCAGGCTCGCCGAGGCCCGGCCGAACACGTCCGAGGCGCGCAACGAGACCTTCGGCCCGGCGAATGTGACGCTATGGCGGATGTCGGCAGCGATGGAGAAGCGCGAACCAGGCCAGGTGCTCGCGCTCGCCCCGCAACTTTCTCCGGCCGATCTGCCGAATGAGGGCCGCCGGGCTCAGTACTTTGTGGAAATAGGCCGCGCGCACGCCATGCAGCGCAACTACCGCGACTCGCTGTACGCGCTTCTGCGTGCCGAACATGCCGCACCCCAGCACGTTCGGAACATGGTCCACGTCCGCGAACTCGTCGGGCACATGATGCGCTCGGCGCGGCGGGACCTGACTACCGGCGACCTCGGCCGGTTGGCTCATCGGGTCGGCGTGGTGCCCGCGTAAATACACACAACACATTCGCCCGCATGGCTACCTATTGCCGCGTCCAGATAGCTCCTGCCGTATCGACCCCAGGTCCGGGAGTCGGTCGAGCGTAGTCGAATGGTCGTCGCCCCGGCTTTGTCAACCATATGACTAAGCTCGGCGAGCGGTCGGTCTTGAAAATTGCTCCTGGCGTTGATATTTCGTTCGTCGTCGTCGGAGGGGCAGAAGATCGTCGCGATGACCGCGAGCGGCAGGACGATCATGAACACGAGTCCGAACTGAACCACGCTCACCGACGCACCCCGCCGAGAGCGACGCGTCCTTGCTGAGGAAGAACAGTATGAATCCAGCCGGGGATTGACCCGGAATGGGGCTATCTCCCTGATGCGCTGCTGCGCGTAAACGGCGATCGATGGGTCGGCGGCGGCGAATTACGGTCCGCCACTGGAGGATCGGGGTTGCCGCCGCCCCATTGCCCGACCGATCAGCACCCGAACCGCTCCCGTGCGAGTGTCTGGAATTTCGGTCAGGACTCGGAGGTGGTCTCGCTGGCCTTGCGAGTGAGAGCGGTGAGAGCATCGAGGTGGGCATGGTAGGCGGTGCGGCCCTTGTAGGTGAGGGCGAGCCAGGTTTTCGGTTTGCGCCCCACGTAGCCCTTGGTGATGGTGACGTATCCGGCGGTCTCCAGGACGGTCATCGCCTTGGAGAGGGTGGATTTGTTCAGCTCGCAGAGATCGGTGACGACCATGAATTCGGCTTCGGTGCAGCCATCGAGGAATGCGGCGAGTTTCAGGCGCGGCAGGGAGGCGAACAGCTCATTCAGCTCTTCCATGGTGCGATCCAGCGTCGCGTCTTCCACGGTGCGGTCTGTGGTCGTGCCTGCGCGAACCAGATCCATCCGCCCATGATCAATCCGCACGGCAGTTGTAGCCATGCGGCCAGGCTCGGATTTCCGATGCCGAGGTCCGGAATGAGCAGCACCACAAGCAGCGCCACGATGAACTTCCACTCCGCCAGCGGGACCGGAATGAGCCCGCGCGCACGCCGAACTCGGCGCAGCCACCGTGCAATTGCGTAATGCACCGCGTACGAGGCGATTGCGCCGATTGCGGCCGTCCATGCGATCGGGTCGTCGAATCCGAGTGCGTTGGCCAAACCGAGCAGCGTGACAAACAGTCCTGCGAACACACCGGCCGCGAAAGGTCCCCAACTGGGCAAAGCGGCGGCCTCATGCGCCTGCCGAGTGGTAGCGGCGGCAATGTCCAGCGCCTGCTGCGGTGTCTGTGCTTCTTGCATGAGCCGACCATACATCAACGAGTTTCCAGTTGGAAACCGGTTTCTCATTCACAGGATCGCGGGCAGTCCGAACCGCGGGAAGAGGGTGGCGTCGACGAAGACGGTGATCCGGTCGATGGCGGCCTCGCGCAGGGTGAGCAGGTGGATGGAGTGTGCTCGGTAGACGTCATTGTCGTCGCGTTCGTAGTAGGCCACGGCGGGCTGGGTATTGGCCGAGGTCGGTATGCCGCGCCAGCGGTTCGGTGCCGAACCGCATTTATCGGCGAAGAATGCGACCACATCCGCGCGTCCGGTGAACCAGAGCAGGGCGGGCGGCATTTCGAGCACCACGTCATCGCGCAAAAGCATGGCGAATTCGGCCATTTCGGCATTGCCGAAGGTGGCCATGTACCGATCGATCATGGCGCGTTCGTCCGGGCTCAGGGATTCCGACATCAGGTCGATCATCGGGGCGTCCTTCTCCAATTGGGCACGGGCGCGCTGCAATGCGCTGTTGACGGCGGCGGTGGAGGTTTCGAGCAGGTCGGCGACCTCGGCCGCGGACCAGGCGAGCACGTCACGCAGGATCAGCACCGCGCGCTGGCGGGCGGGCAGATATTGCAGCGCCGCGATGAACGCCAGCCGGATGCCGCTGCGGGCGGCGACCACGGTCGCCGGATCGTCGGCCGAAGTTCCCAATAGGGCGTCGGGAATCGGCTCCACCCAGGGGATTTCGGGATGTTTCTGCGGTTTGGTGATCAGGGTGTCGCTCGGACCGACCAGTCCGGTGGGCAGGGCCCGCCTGCCGCGCTGTTCGAGCGCGGTCAGGCAGGCATTGGTGGCGATCCGGTACAGCCAGGTGCGCAGCGAGGCGCGCTGTTCGTCATAGCGGTCGGTCGAGCGCCAGGCCCGCAGCATCGTCTCCTGCACCAGATCCTCGGCATCATGGATCGAGCCGAGCATCCGATAGCAGTGCGCCAGCAGCTCGGGCCGCAATGACGCTGTGCGCGCCGCGAAATCCGCACCGACCGTCATGGGGGCATAACCTACCGCGGATGCGCCGTGATCGGTGCTGGTCACGAGGCTGCTCCGATCCGGTCGGCGGTGTTGGCGGGGATGTCCTGCGGGGTCGGCGCGCCGCGGGGAATCAGTAGGCCGATCGCGGCCCCGGCCAAGGCGAGCGCGGCGGCGGTGCCGACAGCGCCGACGAAACCGTCGCTGAACGCCTGCTCCGAATCCAGCCCGCCGATGGTCGCGAAAACCGCTGCGGGCACGGCAATGCCGAAGGCTCCGCCGAGTTGGCGCAGGGTATTGAAGGTGCCGGAGGCGGCGCCGATGGCGGGTAGCGGGACGGCGCGGAGCACGGCACTCTGGGCCGCCGGGATCGCCATCGATACGCCGATACCGGAGATCACGAACGGCGGAATCAGCTCGGGATACGGCAGTTCGGGGGAGGCGGTGAGGGCGATCCAGCCGTATCCGATGGCCTGCATGAGCAATCCGGTGACAACGAGCGGTCGCTCGCCGAATCTGTTGACCTGCTTACCCGCGATGGGTGCGACCAGGAATAGCGTCACCGTCCATGGCGCCAACCGCAGACCCGCACCCAGTGGCCCATTGTGCTGCACCAACTGTAGGAACTGGGCGAAGAAGAACGCGCCGCCGAAGATCGATGCGAACAGCAGGAATCCCACCGTATTGCCCGCCGAGAACGCACGGGATCCGAAGAAACGCATCGGAATCAGCGGCGCGGGAGAACGCAGCTCCCATCGCGCGAACCCGGCCAGCGCCACCGCTCCCGCCACGAACGCGCCGATGACTTCGCCACTGGCCCAGCCGGACTCATTGCCCCGGACCAGACCCCAGACCAGTCCGAATGCCGCGACGCTCACCAACGCGATACCCCGATAGTCCAATGCGCGTGCCGCACCGGAACTTTCGCTCAGCCGGGTGGCGATCAGCGGCACCAGCACCGCGCCGAGCGGAACGTTCAGCCAGAAGATCCACTGCCAGGCCAGCCCCTGCACCACCGCGCCGCCGACGAGTGGTCCGCCGAGCGTGGCCAAACCGGTTACGGCCGCGAACAATCCGAGCGCCCGCGTCCGCTGTTCGGGCCCGAATGCCGCCGATAGCAGTGACATCGCCACCGGCATCACCACCGCCGCGCCGATGCCCTGTGCGGCCCGCGCCGCGATCAACCAGCCCAGGCTCGGCGCCAGCGCGCACCCGACGGATGCCGCGCCGAAGAGCACCAGCCCGACCATCAGCACGCGTCGGCGGCCGTACCGTTCACCGAGCGCGGCGCCCGCCATCAGCAACACCGCGAAACTCAGGCCATAGGCATTGATGGTCCATTCCAACTGCGCGATCGATGCATGCAGTTCGCGCTGTATCGCAGGCAATGCGGTGGTGACGACCAGTGCGTCGAGCGTGATCATCAGTGCCGCCAGTGATGTCAGCGCCAGTACCCAGCGCTGTCCAACAGTCATTTTCATCGTGAATGCACTCCTCCGATGGGTTGTGCGGATACATACCGGCGCCGCGGCGCCGATTCATCGGAGGTTGCGAAACTAATTTCGGGCCGGAGCGAGTTCGGTTGCCACGGGTGTCGTTGGTGTGCGCATGGTCCGCACCCAGACCACGAACCCCCAGGCAACGAAGCCCGCATAGACCAGGTAGAGGGTCGCGGACGGGTAGTAGCCCGCCTTCAGCAGCAGCGGTACGCCGACGAGATCAACGGCGATCCAGATGAGCCAGAATTCAGCGAGCCCGCGTGCCATGCCGTAGGTCGCCAGGACCGATCCGGTGAAGATCCAGGCCTCCGCCCATGGCCCGTAGGAACCGATCAGCGCGAACAGCTGGGCGAACGCGGCCGTGCCGACCAGCATCGCGGCCACCAGCAGCAGGCGTTCGCGCCCGCTGGCCCAGCGCGGCACGACACCACGGTGTTCGAGTCCGGTTTCGGCGCGCGCGTGCCGATACCAACTCCACCACCCGTACACACTGACCGCGATGAACATCAACTGCCGCCCGGCCTGCCCCGCCATATTCAGATGCTGCGGAGTATTGAAGACTCCACCGACGAAAACAGTGAACAGCAACGCATTGCCCGCGACCCCGATCGGCCACGCCCACACCCGCCGCCGCATCCCGCCAACAGCCGCCGCCAGCCCGAAGCCGTTGCCGACAACCTCGCGCCAAAGAATCTCCGACCCCGCGATATCCAACTTGGCGTCCAGCAGCGCAGCGAATGCGTTCACCCACGCTGTAACCCGAGTCGGTCGACATCTCATCCCAACCCGCGAATTCGACGCACCTCGATCGAAATACCCGCCCATCGCCGGGTGTCTGCCCGAAGCGCCCACCCGAATCCAGCACCGGGCTTGACGCATACTTTCTGTTCGGGCGACGGCGTTTCGCGCAGCGAGTCGGTGTGCGAGGTCTGAAAAAGGTTTGCGAGCCACGCGCCGTGCAGTCGCGGCGTCGGTCAACGCATCGTCGTTGCTCACGATCTCGGGTCGTATTCCCGGGGCGAGCTGTCTTTGCCTATCTCGCACAGTGAGCCGTCCGCGCGCTCGCACGGTGCTGCTATCCGGTGGTGCCAGCACTTGTGGCGGCGGCGTCGAGTGATCGGCCCTGTCGACCGGAATGACGGCGAACGCCACACGAGTAGGGCGTTCTAGGTGCGGCGGACCGGTCCACGTAACGATTGCGCAATCTGGGGTGGCGATTTGCAATATCCGTGCAACGACCTGCTCCTAGTGTTTTGGTCATGATGGCGAGCGGTACCGAGGAGCCCACCGGGGGGACGGGCATCCACATCAGTGGTTTGACGAAGACATTCCGGGTCGGCAGGAAGACGGTGCAGGCACTGGACACGGTGGATCTGCATACCGAACAGGGTGCGTTCCTGTCCTTGCTGGGCCCGTCGGGCTGTGGCAAATCGACGGTGCTGCGCATCCTGGCCGGACTGGAGACCCCGACCGCGGGCAAGGCACTCATCGACGGTGAGACCCCCGCCCAGCTGCGCAGCCGCCATGAACTCGGCATCGCCTTCCAGGATTCGGCGCTGCTGCCGTGGCGGTCGGTCGAATCCAATATCAAGTTGCCATTGCAGGTCGCGGGCATCTCCCCGGATCCGGGGCTGATCGCGGATCTGGTCGAGCTGGTCGGGCTGGAGGGGTTCGAAAAGGCCAAACCGGCGCAGCTGTCCGGCGGTATGCGCCAACGTGTTTCGATTGCGCGCGCCCTGGTCGTGAAGCCGACCGTGCTGTTGCTCGACGAGCCCTTCGGTGCACTCGACGATATGACCAGGCAGCGGCTCAATCTGGAACTGCTGCGGATCTGGACCGAGAAACCCGCGACCACACTGATGGTCACGCACGGCATCGCGGAGGCGGTATTCCTCTCCGATGTCGTCGCGGTGATGAGCCCGCGGCCGGGCCGGGTGCTGGAGTTGGTGAAGATCGATCTGCCGCGCCCGCGCACGCCCGAGATGATGCGCACCCCGGAATTCCACAAGTTGCACGACTATCTGTCGGAGTTGTTGTTCGGCAAGTCCGGCAAGGGCGGTGTCGCATGAGCAAATCACATAGCGCCCGCTCGGAACGGTCCGTGAGGTGCGGGCATGAATGACAACCGAGAACCGCGATCACATGACCTGACCAGATGCCTGGCCCACGCACGCCCAGGGTGGCAGCGGGTCGGTCGACCTCAGCCGCCGCGCGCGGTGGTATGCCCCCGCCGACAAGGGGGCGCGTCATGAAAAGGATCGGTGGACTGGTCGGCGTCCTCGGCTTGGTCGCGGTGTGGTGGCTGCTGGCCGCGATGGAGGTCGCCGGCGGCACGATCCCCAGTCCGTGGACCGTCCTACACACCATGTACACCGACGGCTGGGATCTCTACGGCCCCAACTTCCGGATCACCGCGCTGGGCGCGTTCAAGGGATTCGTGTGGGGCAATGCGCTGGCCATCGGGCTCGCGTTCCTCATCGTGTTGGTCCCGTGGATCGAACCGCTGGCGACCCAGTTGGCCATCCTCAGTTACTGCATCCCGTTGCTCGCGCTCGGTCCGATCATCCTGGTGGTCTTCGGCGGGCGCACCCCGACGGTCTTCCTCGCGGCGATGTACTGCTTCTTCACCACCATGGTCGGAACCGTCACCGGACTGCGCTCGGCCGATGTCGCCAGCCTCGATCTGGTGCGAGCGTACGGCGGCGGTCGTTGGCAACAGCTCTACCGGGTGCAGGCGATTGCGGCGCTGCCGAATATGTTCGCGGCGTTGAAGATTGCCGCGCCCTCGGCCGTGCTGGGCGCGATCATCGGTGAGTACCTCGGCGGCGTGGACAGCGGCATCGGCGTCGCACTGACCGCCGCGCAAACCGCATATAACGTGCCTCGGACCTGGGGGATGGCACTGGCCGCCGCCGCACTCGCGGGGCTCGGCTACGCGATCGTCGCGCTGGTCGCCCGATTGGTCACCCCGTGGACCGCGCAGGAGGCGAGATGAGCCGCGCACAATTGGCGCCCCGCGCGCGCAGTCGCCCGATGAATTCGGGCGGTGAGTCGGCGCGCGTCGGGCCAGGAGGTGCCCGGCGGGCAGAAGAGTGCGAGACCCCGCTCCGCTATGGGGCCAGTTCGGAGGAGTGCCATGGCTGACGAACTTGCGCCGATGGACAAAGTGACCCCGGCCGTTGCGGAGAGCACGCGGCCCCAGCGCAGTGCCGCCGCCGGGACGTTCGATGTGCTGATCCGCCTCGGCCGCTTCCTGTTCCCCTTGGCCACCGCGCTACTGCTCATGCTGGTGATCTGGTACGTCTTCCTGAAGGCATTCCCGCAGGTCGGGCCGCGGGTCGGCAAGACGCCGACCGATGTCTGGAAGTACCTGTTCGACTCCGCGGGCGCGCATGCCGCACGACAGGCCATCTTCGACGATCTGCAGATCACCCTGCGCGATGCGGCCATCGGATTCGGCGTCGGCATGCTGGCGGCGCTCGTGGTCGCCGCGCTGTTCGTCTCGTTCTCGGTGGTCGAGCAGACGTTCATGCCGGTCGCCATGCTGTTGCGGTCGGTGCCGCTGGTGGCGCTGACGCCGATCATTGTGCTGGTATTCGGGCGCGGGCTGGCCGGTGTGACGGTGCTCGCGGCGATCGTGGTGTTCTTTCCGGCGCTGGTGATGATCATGGCCGGACTGCGCAACGCACCGCGTCAGGCCATGGATCTGGTGGCCGCCTACGGCGGGTCCCGCTGGACCGGGCTGCGCATGGTCGCCGTCCCCGCCGCATTGCCCTCGGTCTTCGCGGCGGCGCGGATCTCGGTGCCGGGCGCGCTGATCGGCGCGCTGCTCGGGGAGTGGCTTGGCAGCGGAACCGGGCTCGGGGCCAGCCTGATTCGCGCCATCCCGACATTCCAGTACAACAAACTGTGGGCCTCGATCGTGATCGTGACCATCGTCTCGGTGCTGTTGTACGCGATCGTCGGCGTCATCGAGAATCTGGTGCTCGCCCGCTTCGGCCCCGAGGCGGGCCGCCGCTGACCGGTTAGTTTTTCGCAAATCAGCGCTCGGAACGTCAAAGTAAAGAAATTGAAACGGAATCCCCTTAGATTCGGCCCATGACACCCGTGCAACGCTCTTCGTTCGGGCCGAACCTGAACCGGCGATCCCTGTTTCGTTACTCCGCGCTGGCTGGCGCCGCATTAGGCGGTGCGAGCCTATTGGCCGCATGTGGCGATGATTCGAAAGACTCCTCCGGCGGGTCGGTGGCGGACGGATCCAAGTACGGTTCCGTCGCGATCCAGCTGTCCTGGCTGAAGAACATCGAATTCGCGGGCGAGTACTTCGCCGATTCCAAGGGCTACTACAAGGAGGCCGGCTTCGGCTCGGTGAATCTGGTCGCCGGTGGCGCCGCGAGCACCTCGGTCGAGGCGGGCCTGGACACCGGCAAGGTCTGGCTCGGCACCTCGGCGCCACAGACCACCGCGCCCGCCATCCTGGAGGGCCTGCCCGCCAAGATCGTCGGGACCACGTATCAGAAGAACCCCTTCTGCATCGTCAGCTCCGCCGCCAAGCCGATCAAGACCCCGCAGGATATGAAGGGCCGCAAGATCGGTGTGCAGGACACCAACCAGCTGATCTTCAATGCCCTGCTGAGCGCCAACGGTATGAAGCCGAGCGATGTCACCATCGTGCCCGCGCAATACGATCCGACACCACTGGCCAACGGCGAAGTCGACGGCTGGGTGAGCTATGTGACCAATGAGCCGATCACCTTGACCGCCAAGGGATTCGAGAATACGAACTTCCTCTTCGCCGACTACAACCTGCCGCTGGTCGCCGAGACCCTGACGGTCAAGCAGTCCACCATCGATAAGGAGCGCGACAAGCTGAAGGCCTTCCTGATCGCCGAGATCAAGGGCTGGAAGGACGCGGTCGCGAATCCGGCCGAATCCGCCCGGCTCGCGGTCGAGGTGTACGGCAAGGATCAGAAGCTCGATCTATCCGAGCAGACCAAGGAGGCGACCGCGCAGAACGGCCTGGTGGTATCGGCGGATTCGACCGCCAACGGTCTGCTGACCATGACCGATCAGCTGATCGAGCAGAATATCGCCGCGCTGCGCAGTGCCAAGATCGACATCAAGGCCGACCAGCTGTTCGACCTGTCGGTGCTGCGCGAGGTGTACGCGGAGAATCCCGGTCTGAAGTAGTGCTTCGCGGTTAGAGCGCTATTGAGGCATTGGCCGGATATGCGCCGAATTCCGGTACGGCATCGGCTTTTTCGGTGGCCTGCTGCCCGGTCTCATAAGACCGGGCAGCAAGCAGTTCGGCGGTGATGGACACGGCTACCTCGGCGGCGGTGCGCGCCCCGATATCGAGACCGGCAGGGGAGTGCAGGCGGGCGAGTGTCGCGTCGTCGAAGCCGCCTGCCTGCAGGTCTTCGATACGCCGGATGTGTGCCGACCACGATCCGTTTGCGGCCAGATAGCCCAGCTCGGGTAGGCGCAGCGCCACGGTGAGCAGTGGGATCTCGAATTTCGGATCGTGTCCGAGTACGACGATCGCGGTGCTGTTATCGATCTCGCCAGCCGCCGCGAGCGTATTCAGATACCGGTGCGGCCAGTCGACGACCACCTCGGCGCCGGGAAAGGCATCGGGGGTTGCGAAGGTGTCGCGGGAGTCGCAAATGGTGACGCGGTAGCCGAGCAATTTGGCCTGCACGGTGAGTGCCGCGGCAAAGGCATTGGCGCCGAAGATGATCATTCGCGGTGGCGGCGGGAACGAGGCGACGAATACATCGGATTCCGGTAGTGCGACGAGTTCGGTCGCATGCCGTTTCGGGGTGACCAGGTGCTGCCCGATCAGATCCGGGTCCGGATTCCACACCACGGTGAATACCGTGACCCGGCGGTGCGCGGCGATTTCCGCAGCGACGGTGGGGAATTCCGGAAAGTCGCGGCGGGAGAACGGTTCCACGAAAACATCGACCATGCCGCCGGAGTCCAGCCCGGGCTCGCCCGGCGGCACCCCGAAGCGCTGCAATCCACGTCTACCGGTGCGCGCGGCCTCGGTGGCCGCATTGATCACGGTCGCCTCGACGGTGCCGCCCAAGACCGAGCCGTAGATCGCGCCATTGGCATCCACCAGGATCGATGTGCCCACCGGTAACGGTCCGGAACCCACAGTGCGCACGATGGTGGCGAGTCCGCCGGTCCGGCCGGAATGCCAAACCCGCAATAGGTCGTCGACAATGTCGCGCATCTGCTCAGCTCCGCTCACGCGTGCGGCGTGGCCGGGAAGTCACGATCGTCGCCTGTCGCCAAATCGTCGCACGTGACGCACACCATATCGTTATTACCGGCCAAATAGGTCCGCGCGCCGGAATCTCTTACGGCTGCTTGATAAATCGAGGTCCAATGCTTGTTCGAGATGACAACGGGATGTCCGGGTGTGGCGTGGAACACAGCGCGGGCCAAGCCGGTCGACGCGGCGAAGGCGGCGGCGGTGACCCGGGCGACGACATCCGCGCCGACATCGGGGGTATCCACCGGCATGATCGCCACGTAGTCGGCGTGCGTGCGCGCCGCGGCCCGCAGGCCCGTCCGCAGCGAGGCGCCGAGCCCGGTCGCCCAGTCCGCCGCCCAGACGTAATCGGTGCCATCGGGAAGGTCGACGGCCGTCGGCGCCGGTCCGGTCGCGCCGAGCACCACGATCACCGGATCGCAGCCGCCATCGCGCAGCGCCGCCACCGCCGACCGCAGCCAGGCTCCGCCCTCGGCCAGCGCCTTGGGCATCCCGTACCGGGTTCCGGCGCCCGCCGCCAGGACGATGCCAGCGCAGACCGGATCGGGCGCGGTGTCGTCGGATACCACCATGATCGAGACGGTAGTCCGGCCGTGTAGCCGATGGGTTACAGAAAGGTGGTGTGACATCGACGATCGCGGGTAAACGACACGCCGGAAGTGATCTATCTCGTTCGACTGGCGACCGGGGTGGTGGTATTCGATGCTGGTCCGATGACAGGCGACCGAATCGGCCTCGCGGAGTTCAATGGGCTGCCGGAGTCGGCGGCCGTCGCGATCGTGCTCGGGTGTTGCTCGTCGCCGTTTTGGTCCCGGTCGCTGGTCGCCGGACGGCCATATGCCGATATCGACGCGGTCTGCGCCGCGGCCGATGCGGTGCTCGCGGAATTGTCCGAGGACGAGATCGATCGCGCGCTCGACGGACATCCGCGCATCGGCGCCCGGCCCGATACCGCGGCGTCGGCGCGCGAGCAGGCCGGAGTGGCCGGGGCCGAGGATGCGGTGCGGGCCGGGCTCGCCGCGGGCAATCTGGCCTATGAGGAGAAGTTCGGCCACATCTACCTGGTGTGCGCGACCGGTAAGTCCGGTGCGGAGCTGCTCGAATTGCTCACCGCCCGGCTCGGCAATGATCCGGAGACCGAAAGGCGGGTTATGCGAACGGAATTGGCGAAGATCAATCGGATTCGGCTGGGCCGGTTGCTGGGTGATCCGGCGTGAGCGGGCGCAGCGCGCGAACTACGGGCACAGCCACGAGCATGGTCGCGGCGGGACCGAGCGCTAGTGGGGTGGAGCCATGAGCACACTGAGTACACATGTGCTCGATGCCGTCGCGGGTGCGCCCGCGGCCGGTATCGCGGTGGTGCTCCATCGCGACGCCGAGGTGCTCGGTTCGGGAACCACCGATGGCGATGGCCGCATCGCCACGCTCGGCGCGGGCTTGCCGCCCGGCACCTACCGGCTGGTGTTCGATACCGGCGCCTACTTCGCCGCGCGCCGGATCGAATCGTTCTATCCGGAGGTCTGCGTCACCTTCGTCGTCATCGAGGAGCGGCACTACCACGTCCCGTTGTTGTTGTCGCCCTTCGCCTTTTCCACCTATCGAGGGAGCTGAGCCATGGAGCTGACCGGGCCGATCGTGCTGTCGGACAACCGATACGGCAAGGCGGAGAACCGAATCGTCCGGATCTACCGGGACGATGCGCGCCACGAGATCCGCGATGTGAACGTATCCACCGTGCTGCGCGGCGATTTCGCCGACGCCTATGTCGCCGGCGACCAGTCGAAGGTGCTGCCGACCGATACTCAGAAGCAGACCGCGTATGCGTACGCGAAAAAGCCTGGGCTGCAACCGATCGAGGACTACGCGCTGGCGCTGGCCGCGCATTTCGTCGATGAGATCGATCCGGTGCACAGTGCGCGCATCGAGGTCGATGAATATGCCTGGCAGCGGGTCACCGTCGACGGCAGCGAGCACGACCACACCTGGGTGCGGCAAGGCCCCGAGGTCCGGACCGCGGCGGTCACCGTGGCCGGTAAGGGCGACCAGCAGCGGGCCTGGGTTATCGGCGGGGTCAAGGATCTGGTGATCCTCAAGTCGACCGGCTCGGAGTTCGCCGACTTCCTCACCGACGAATTCACCGTGCTCGCGCCGACCCGCGACCGGATGCTCGCGACCTCTCTCATTGCGCAGTGGCGCTTCGCCAGCACCACCGGGGTGGACTGGGACGCGGTGTACGCGGGTGTTCGGCAGCGGATGGTCGAGATCTTCGCGACGCTGCATTCAAAAGCCTTGCAGCAGACGCTGTTCGAGATGGGCAGGGCCGCGCTGGCCGCCTATCCGGTGCTGGCCGAGATCCGGCTGGCCGCGCCCAATAAGCATCACTTCGACTACGACCTGGGCCGATTCGGTATCGAGAACCACGGCGAGGTCTACCATGCCGACGATCGTCCCTACGGACTCATCCACGCCACCGTGCGACGCGAAGATGCCCCGGAAGCCGGACCGGCATGGATACCGTAGGCGCATGACGACAACGACGGTCATCGACGGGTGCGCCGTGGCTACCGTCGATCCGAACGGCACCGAATACCGCCGCGGGCATGTCACGGTGGTCGACAATCGGATCACGGCGGTCGGCGCGGGCGACGCGCCCGATCTCGGCGCGGATGTGCACCGGATCGATGGCCGTGGCTGCCTGCTCACGCCGGGTCTGGTGAATACCCACCACCATCTCTACCAGTGGATCACCCGTGGTCTGGCGCCGGACAACACCCTGTTCGAATGGCTCACCACGCTCTACCCGATCTGGGCCGGCATCGATGAAGACGCGGTTCGCGTCGCCGCGACCGGTGCCCTCGCGACGCTGGCGCGCACCGGATGTACCACGACCACCGATCACCACTACGTTTTCCCGCGCGCGGGCGGCGACCTGCTCGGCGCGGAGATCGCCGCGGCCGCGGAGGTCGGATTGCGGTTCCAGCCGTGCCGCGGCTCGATGGATCTCGGGCAGAGCTCGGGTGGGCTGCCGCCCGACCAAGTGGTGGAAACCCTCGACGCGATTCTGGCCGCGAGCGCGGATGCCGTTGCGCGCTGGCACGATACGTCGTACGACTCGATGCTGCGGATCGCGCTCGCGCCCTGTTCGCCGTTCTCGGTGACGACGGAGCTATTGCGTGAATCGGCTTCGCTGGCACGCGATCTCGGGGTGCGCCTGCATACCCATCTGGCCGAGACGATCGACGAGCAGGAGTTCTGCGCGGAGAAATTCGGCTGCACACCGGCGCAGTACATGGAGCAGCTGGGCTGGCTCGGTTCGGATGTCTGGTACGCGCACGGCATCCACCTCGATGACGAAGCCATCGGCACGATGGCGAAAACGGGTACCGGAGTGGCACATTGCCCCACGTCGAATGGCCGGATCGGTGCCGGTATCGCGCGCACCGCCGATCTGGTCGCGGCCGGTGTGCCGGTCGGACTCGGGGTGGACGGCTCGGCGAGCAATGAATCCGGTTCGATGATCGAGGAGCCGCGCGGCGCGCTGCTCTATGCCCGCGCCAAGGGCGGACCGCGGGCGATCAGTACACGAACGGCTTTGGAACTGGCCACCATCGGTGGTGCTCGGCTGCTCGGGCGCGCTGCCGAGATCGGTTCGATCGAACCGGGCAAGCTCGCCGATCTCGCGCTGTGGCGGCTCGATACGCCCGCGCACGCGGGCATCGACGATCCGGTGACCGCATTGATCCTCGGCTCCGCGCCGCCGCTGGCCGCATTGATCGTCAACGGGCGCACGGTCGTTCGCGATGGCGAGGTGCGCACCGTCGACGAGGAGAAGGTCGGCGGCGAGGTCGCTCGCGCCCAGGCGGCGCTGGTGGCGAAGGCGGGATAGCGCCGTCACGGGCGGTCGCGTTCGTTTCGTATCGAGCGAGCCTGGTGCACGTTGTGATCGGCGTCGTGGGCTATTGGCGGGGCGGTATTCAGCCATGCGCACGGCGTGACGGCTTCGTATCGACCTATGGATTGTTGTGGTCGGATCCTGGCGACCGCGGCGACGCCGCGTCGTAGCTGGGCATCGCAGATTCGGCCTCGGTCCACCTCTCAGCCGCCGACCTGGTGCGGGTGCTGCGTGAGCGTACTGCGCACATCAAGGGCACCCATTGCTCATCTACATCAATTCTTGCTCACCTGAGCAAGCCGCGCTATCGTTTTGCTTGTGCAAGCAATGGACGGCTCGGGTAAGCACAGAGAGCGGACCTTCACCGAGACCGCGCGCCGCGCGCAGATCGTCGAGGCCGCGATCGAGGTGATCGCCGAGGTCGGCTATCCGAATGCGTCGTTTGCGAAGATCGCCAAGCAGGCGGGGCTGAGTAGCACCGGCATGATCTCCTACCACTTCGAGGGCAAGGATGATCTGATCCGCGCGGTGGCCACCGAAATCGTCCGCGTGAATACGGAATTCGTCGTCGCCAAGCTCGACGCCGAGACCGGGTATACCGCTCAGCTGCGCGCCTGGTTCGTGGCCAACTTGGCACTGCTCGGCGAGTACCCCCGACATCAGCGGGCGCTGGCAAGCATCGTCGCCAACATCCGTCCCGACGACCCGCAAAAGTTTGGCCTGGTCGAGCATCTCGCGGAGATCACCCGCGCCGAGGAGGGGTGGATGCGAGAAGCCCAGCGGGCCGGGGAATTTCGCGACTTCGATCCCACCTTCATGGTGCTGGCCATCCGGGGCGCGCGGGAGGCGGCGATTACCCGAGCCGGTGTCGACCCCGACTTCGATGCCGCGGCCTGCGCACGCGAACTCGCCGACCTATTCGATTACGCCACACGGAGGCAATCGTGATCACGACCGGAGCCGAGCGGAACCAGCCGCAGTCGATTGCGGTGGATCGCACGTCGCGGCAGAAGAACGCCGCTGTGCGCCGCCTGATCGCGCGGCAGCTGATCGTGGAACTGGTGCTGCCGATCGGCGGCTACTACGGGTTGCGCGCGGCCGGGGTGAATCCGTGGCTGGCGCTGATCGCGCCCGCCGTGCTCACCGTGCCGTTCCTCGCCTACCAGGCGATTCGGCAGCGCCGCGTCGACGCGGTGGCGCTGTTCACGCTCACCATGATCGTGGTGGGTGCGGTGATGTCACTGGTGACCGGCGACCCCCGGACGCTGATGGTGCGTGACAGCTGGATCTTCGGAGTGCTCGGTCTGTGGATCTTGGCCACTCTGTTCACCCAGCAGCCCTTCATCCGCACGACTTCCCGCGCGATCGTCACCGTGAAGATCGGCGAGGAAGGTTACCGACAGTGGGATGCCCGCTGGCACAACGACTCCGAATTCCGCAGCCAGCTGCGGGTGCTGACCGCGGTCTGGGGCGCGACCTTCACCGCGGACGCGCTGCTGCGTGTCGCGCTCGCCTACACGCTGCCCATCGATTCGGTGCCGCTGGTGAGCAGCCTGCAATGGCTGGTAGTCCTTGCCGGGCTGTGGACCTTCCACACCGTCTATGTCACCAAAAAAGGACTGAAGGTCTGAGCTGGTGTCTCCGGTAGCGAGCGCGGTGCCTGATCCGTGCTGCGTCGAGAGTGCTTGTGCGATTGGCAATTTCGATTGTTTCTGATGTCACTGAAGTCGATACCTGTGCGGAGGAAGAATGAAGGCGCGTAACTTTTCAACCTCCACCAACCCGTATCCCGGCAACGCCACCATCAGCTACGGCGGAGCCACCTGTGTCGGCTCCGGCGCCCGTGCCGAACTCAGCTGCCGGTCCAAGGGCCACAGCTTCGCGTTCGGCTTCGGTGGCACCCAGGTCAGCTGAGCGGAGCCGAAACCGCCTGCGTCACCTGAACATTGGACACAGTTGGAACCATTGCCGCGACGGCACACCGACTCGATCGAATGCCGTTGCGGTGCTGGGCGCGCCGACTCGGAGGGACGAGAATTGTGACCACCACCTTGACCGACCGCTACGTCGCCGTCGTCGTGCGGCGGGTATCCGATAAGCATCGTCCTGCCGTCGAGCAGAAGTTACGCGCGATGATCGCTGCTTACATCGAAGCTCGTGTCGAACTCGGTGAGGTCCCGGACCAGGCCGAATACGCGACGCTCGCCGATCTGGGCGATCCCGCGCGTCGGGCGACGCTGTATGCGGATCAGGCTGCCATGCTCATCGGCCCGGAAACGTACCCCGACTACGTGCGCGCGCTGGGGGTGCTTTGTGCGATCGCGCTGCCGGTCGTATACACCCTGAACGATATCGGCTACTGGGTGCGCGGAGAAGGCGTGTGGGCCGCGCTCTTCGGCCCGGTCGGAATCACGCTGACCGCGGCGATGTACCTCGCCGTCTGCGTGACCGTCGCGTTCGTGATCGTGGACCGGGCGGGCAATAGGCAGCGCGGCGGTACCGATTCCGCACAGATGTGGACGCCGGATGCGCTGCGCAGGTCGTAAATGGGAAGCGGCGCACGTGGAGTGTGGGTGATCGTCGGGTCGTGCTCGACGCTTCGAAATCGGTTCTCCCGCAACGCATGAGTACGAGAAGCGATGGTCGACGGCAGTGGGCGCAATTTCCGACGTCGAGATCGGGATACACACCCCTATGGTGCTGATGCGTTGTGGCGCATTGCCCCACGTCGAATGCCCGGATCGGTGCCGGTATCGTGTGCACCGCCGATCTGGCCGCGGCCGGAGTGCCGGTCGGCCTGCGGCACCGCGCTGCGCCCGTATCCTGCGGTTACTCGGGATACACCAGGTTTCGCCGGGTTTGGACGGGCCCGAGAGTATCGGGTTTCGTGGACGGAGTCCGCGAGTGTGCGCTCCCCTACGCTGAGACGCCGGACGGTGGCGCCATTGCCGCTGTGATCAGATCTCGCGCGGCATTGGCATAGACGGCGCGCTCGGTAAGCGCGGCGAACGCCTTGTCGTAGTAGGCCAGCTCGCGCGGCTGCGTGATGGTTAGCTGCGCCGTCGCGGTCTCGACGTGAACCCGGCGCCGGTCGTACATGACGAAGTTGGTGACCGTGTACAGGAACTCGGCCGTCTTTGGCACCACGCCGAGAACCAGGCGGGTAAGGCTCATCAACTCGAGCAGGTGCTCGAGCTGCTCGATGCGTACCGCGTCGTCACCGACGCCGGTGTACAGGGCGGGTTCGCCGATCAGGAAATGGAACTGGTGCACGCCCTCGCGTAGCACGCGCTGTCGTTGCATACGTGCTTCGACCGCTTCAGCGAGATCGTTGGTGCCGCCGACGAAATCAATGCAGCGACGCAGGATCGTCTCGGCGTACGCGCGAGTCTGCAGCAACCCGGTTGGAATCAACGGATCGAACCCGCGCACCAGGCGCGTCACGCCCTCGAGCTCGATACTTTGCCGCTGTCGGCGGGCGTGACCACCCGCAACGATGCGTTTCCATTCGAGGTACGCGGCATTGACATTGCGCACTGTGGCGACGAGGTCGGGCAGAGCAAGCTCGGAGCCGGTTAGCTGGCACCAATCGGCGAGGTCTTGCTCGGTTGGGATCTGGCGACCGTGCTCGATCTTGGAAACCTTGCTGGGTGGCCACCCGGCAAGGTCGGCCAGGCGGGCACCGGATAGGCGCGCCTCCTTGCGTAGTTCACGAAGGCGCGCCCCGAGCGCCTGCCTGGCCTGTTCGACTCCGATCACTGCTGATACTGCTCATGCGGCGTCGCCGTCGCCCACACCCGATCGCGCACCGCGCAGGCGTATCTGACAATCACGGGGTCGGTGGTCGCGGCGACGCCGGACCACCACTCATTTTCGTCGAACACGCTATAGGCGACTAGGTCGTCGTCGATCAACCAATAGTCATCGGCTGCGGCGTCGGCCGGTGTCGCCCCGTGCCGCGGCAACCACCTAACCTCTTCGCCCGCAGTGATGTTGTGCGGTGTGAGCGCGAGCAGGTACCGCGTGTATGCGCCGTGCGGAGTGGTCACGATGCGGGCGCGCTCGACGGCGACGCCGCGCTCGGTGGTCGCAGACACCAGCGCCGCCCACGGTTCGAACCATGGACCGCCTGGGTCGGTCGTCTCGTCGGCGAGAAACTCGGTCATCGCGGAATGTTCCGACGAGGACAGGTACTCGTCGCGGGTCTCTAGATGAAACGCGCGATGCTTCGCGCCCGCGAACAGTTCCGCGAGCCCATCACGCTGGTACAGCCGCATCCGGTATCACCTCTCGTCCGATCTCCACCTCGACGGCGGCCTCATCTCCGGGAATCCGCATGATTTCCAACGCTTCCGCGTCGGTGACCAGTTTGCCGGTCACGAGGAACGTGCCCTGACCGGTGTCCTGCAACCCTGTCAGCAGTCCTGCTCGGTGTCGGGCATCCGGCGGCGGTGTCGCTGCAACGGCGGTAACCGAACTCGCCGCCGTGCCCGGTCCCCGACGCTTTGGCGACCATGAACCGGAACACCGAACCACATGAGCACGACAGCAGACGATCGAGTGCGGCGTGCCGCACTCGATCGTCTGCGTTAACGCCTTCGCCCGCGGCTGAGAATGCCCGATGGGAAGTCGTCGGACGCTGACGAAACGCGCCCCCGCCGCAGACGCGTATCCACCAGATCGACCACCCCTGACCTGTGCATAGTTCTCGAGGGAGGATGGTGTGGTTACCCCCGCGCAATCCGCGGTGGGCGTTGTGAAATATCGACGCAACGCTCGGCTCCTAGGGTTGGCGACAGGGAAACGGTGGAGCGAGGTGTGGCGTGGATCTGGACACGATTCGGGATGTGGTGGTGGCTCGGGAGCGGGCTGACCTGGCTTTTGTTGGTGAGGCATGTGGGGTGCTCGCCGGGGGGACGTTTTTGTTCTCCGAGCCGCAGGCGGGGTTGGATCGGCTGGTCGATATCACCGGGTTCGGCTGGCCCGCGCTGACGGAGACGGGCGCGGGGCTGGAGATCGCGGCTACCTGCACGTTGGCGGAGTTCGCTGGGGCGATGCCGGGGCGGGAACTGGGGGTGGAGGTGTTGCGGGCGGACTGGCCGGGGACGGCACTGTTCGCGCAGGCGTGCCGGGCGTTGCTCGCATCGCACAAGATTTGGCGAACCGCGACGGTTGGCGGGAATGTGTGTTTGTCCTTGCCCGCGGGTGCGGTGCTGGGTGCGCTGGTGGCGTTGGACGGCGTCGCGCTGGTGTGGTCGCCGGACGGCCGCGATCGGCGGATTCCGCTGCGGGAGTTCACGCTCGGGCCGGGACGTAATGTGCTCACAGCCGGTGCGGTATTGCGATCGATCACCATTCCGACTCGAACCCTCCACGCGCACACCGCCTTCCGGAAGATCGCGCTGGCCCCGCTCGGTCGTTCGGGGGCAGTCGTGATGGGGCTTCGTGAGCAGTATGGCCGATGTGCGATCACCATCACCGCCGCCACCGGCCGACCCGTTGTGCTGGATTTCGCTGCGACACCCGGTGATCACGAAGTATCGGCTGCGATCGAGGCCATCGATCCGACGCTGTGGTTCGACGATCCGCACGGCGCACCGGACTGGCGCCGTCACGTCAGCGGTGTGCTGGCGCGGGAGGTGGCCGCCGAGCTACGCGGCGAAGCCGGTGATTCGCAATGAAATTCGAGGTAGACGGCAGAATTGTGCAGGCCGATCCGCGACCGGGCCAATGCCTGCGCACGCTGCTGCGCGAGCAGGGCGTCTTCGCGGTGAAGAAGGGCTGCGATGCGGGGGACTGCGGCGCCTGCACCGTGCAGCTCGACGGTGTGCCGGTGCACTCCTGCATCCTTCCCGCCTACCGCGCCGCCGATCGCACCATCACCACCGCCTCCGGCCTGGGCACCGCCGAGGAGCCGCATCCGATCCAACAGCGATTCGTGGATTCGGCCGCCTTCCAATGCGGCTTCTGCACCGCGGGCATGGTGGTCACCGCCGCTGGCCTCGGTTGCGGCGGACCGGCGCACCCGGATGCGGGAGCGCTGCCCGAACTCATGAAGGGCAACCTGTGCCGCTGCACCGGCTATCGCCCGATCGCCGATGCGCTGACCGGCACGATTCCCGAGGCCGCGGAGCACACTGCGTTCGGACGGGCAGGCACCGGCGTCGGCGCACCCGCTGGACCTCGGATCGTCACGGGCACTGAACCGTTCACCTTCGACGTCTCGCCGCAGGACGCACCGACCACCGCGGATGCCCCGCCCATTGCCCCACTGCATATCGCGGTCCTACCTAGCCCACATCCGCACGCGCGGATCGTCTCCATCGACACCACCGCGGCCGAGGAACTGCCCGGCGTGCACGCCGTGCTCACCTACGCCGATGCGCCGGATATCGCGTTTTCGACCGGGCGCCATGAACTTCGCGCCGACGATCCCGACGACACCTACCTGCTCGATCGCACGATGCGATTCGTCGGCCAGCGGGTTGCCGCCGTGGTGGCGGAGAGCATGGATATCGCCCGTGCGGGCTGCCGTGCGCTGGCGGTCGAGTACGACATCCTGCCCGCGGTATTCGATCCGGCCGGGGCACTGCTTCCCGAAGCGCCGAAACTGCACGGTGGAAAGCCGGATTCGGCTCGCATCGCCGATACCGAGCGGAATCTGATCGCCGAGGTGGACGGCGAGGTCGGCGATGTGGCAGCGGGTCTGGCCGCGGCGGCGCAGGTGGTCAGCGGTATCTGGCATTCGCCGCGCGGTCAGCACGTACATCTGGAAACCCACGGCGGCATCGGCTGGTTGGACGCGGACGGCAGGCTGGTCATCCGATGCAGCACCCAGGTGCCGTTCCTGGTTCGCGACGAGCTGTGCCATCTGTTCGGGCTGCCGCGGGATCGCGTGCGGGTCTTCGCCAAGCGGGTCGGCGGCGGGTTCGGGGCCAAACAGGAGATGCTGGCCGAGGATCTGATCGCGCTGGCGGTGCTGCGCACCGGACGACCCGTCCAGTACGAATTCACCCGGTCCGACGAATTCACCAGCGCCACCTGCCGTCATCCGATGCGGGTCGCGGTCACCGCGGGCGCGGATGCCGACGGCGTGCTGACCGCGCTCTCGATCGATGTGCTCGCCGATGCCGGTGCGTACGGCAATCACAGTGCGGGCGTCATGTTCCACGGCGTCGGCGAATCGGTCGAGGTCTACCGTTGCGCCAATAAGCGCGTTCAGGCAAAAGCGGTCTATACCAACAATGTTCCCTCCGGCGCCTTCCGCGGCTACGGCCTTGGACAGATCATCTTCGGTGTCGAATCGGCCATGGACGACCTGGCCCGCGCACTCGGCATCGATCCGTTCGAATTCCGCCGACGCAATGTGGTGGTACCCGGCGATGAGTTCGTCGGCGCCGAAGTCGACCAGGGCGATCTGGCATTCGGCAGCTACGGTCTCGATCAATGCCTCGACCTGGCAGAGCGGGCCATACTGCGCGGCAATGGGGTTCCCGCACCGGGCCCGGACTGGCGGGTCGGCACCGGCATGGCACTGGCCATGATCGCCACCATCCCGCCGCGTGGCCACCGCGCCGAGGCGACCGCCACACTGCTACCCGACGGATGCTACGAGATCCGCGTCGGCACAGTGGAATTCGGCAGCGGAACGACAACGGTGCACGCCCAGCTCGCGGCAACGGCACTGCATACCGATGTGCGCCGCATCGTGATTCGCCAGGCGGATACCGATGTCGTCGGCCACGACACCGGAGCCTTCGGCTCGACCGGCATTACGGTCGCCGGCAAGGCCTGCTATGCGGCGGCGGTGGCCTTGCGCGAACAGATCCTGGTCCGGGCGGCGAAACTGACCGATCGCCCCGAGGCGGAATGCGTCCTGGAATCGACGGACGTGCGCTGTGGTGACCGGCTGATCGGTGTCGCGGAACTGCTGGCCGACGGCGAGTTGTCCGGAAACGGCGAACATGCGGGCAGCCCGCGTTCGGTCAGCTTCAATGTGCAGGCATTCCGGGTCGCCGTGCGGCCGGAGACCGGCGAGGTGCGCATCCTGCATTCGGTCCAGGCCGCCGATGCGGGCACGGTGCTCAATCCGGTGCAGTGCCGCGGCCAGGTGGAGGGCGGGGTCGCGCAGGCCATCGGCTCCGCGCTCTACGAGGACATGCGCTCCGATCAGGGGGTGGTAACCACGCAGACGCTGCGGCATTACCACATCCCGCAGCTCGCCGACCTGCCGCGCACCGCGGTCTACTTCGCCGAAACCGCTGATGACCTGGGCCCTCTCGGTGCCAAGTCGATGAGTGAATCGCCGTACAACCCGGTCGCCCCCGCACTGGCGAATGCCATCCGCGATGCTGTCGGGGTACGACAGACCCGTTTGCCGATGACGGCCGACCGGATCTGGCGAGCCCTTCAGGAAGGAGATCACGGGTGAGTTCCCCGCGACGTGAGCGTCAGGCCCGGAGTAGGCAGCGTGCGTAATCACGGAGGTGCCGGGAGCGGCGCAAATCCAACCCGCGACGTGAGCGTCAGGCTCGGAGGAGACAGCGTGCGTAATCACGGAGGGGCCGGGAGCGGCGCAAATCCGACACACCTACCCGAGCATGTCCGCGCCGAGATCGACGCGATGCTCGACGCGGTCGACGCCGATCTGCGCATCCGCTATCCGGGCCCCGACGGCCGGGTCCAGCCGATTCACACCGCCTATGTGCCCGCCGACCGCGCTACGGCCGACACCCCCGCGGAATGGGGTGCGGTGGCGACCGAACTCCTCGATCGCCACTACGATCTGCTCGCCGAACTCGACCACACCGACGCATTGCCCACCGTGCGCGCACAACTCGAGCGGCACCCGATCCAGGATCTCCGCATCGACTTCGAGGACGGCTACGGATTCCGGGCCGACACCGAGGAGGACGAGGCCGCGACCACTGCCGGCACGGTGCTCGCGGAGTGGGCGAAGCTGCCCGGTGGGCCGACGAGTCTGGGCATCCGGATGAAGGGTCTGGCGGGCTCCGAACGCGACCGCGCGCTGCGCACCCTGGAGCTGGTATTGGCTGCGGCGGGCGGCGTACCAGCGGGTTTCGTCTTCACCGTGCCGAAAATCCGGGCGGCGGAACAGGCTTCGGCACTGGTGGCATTGTGCGAGGGATTCGAGCGCGGTTTCGGACTCGATGCGGGCACGCTGCGTTTCGAACTGCAGATCGAGAGCCCGCAGGCGATCATCGCCGCCGATGGCAGCGCGCCGATCGCCAAGATGCTAGGTCTGTCCGAGGGGCGCTGCAGTGCATTGCATTTCGGCACCTACGACTACACGGCGGCATGCGGGATCGCCGCACCGGATCAGGCGCTCGACCATCCGGCCGCGGACTACGCGAAGTCGGTCATGCAGGTCGCCGCGGCCCAAACGGGCGTGTGGGTCTGTGACGGCTCCACCCAGATCGTGCCGGACGGCGAACCGGAAGCCGCACTGCGCAACCACCATCGGCTGGTCGGCCGGGCCCTACGCCTCGGTTACTACCAGGGCTGGGATATGCACCCCGGCCATCTGGTCACCCGCTGGCTGGCCACCTACGAGTTCTTCCGGCAGGCCATCGATGTCGCGGTCCCGCGGCTGGTGGCCTATCTCGATCGGCGTTCCGGTGGCGTGCTGGACGAGCCGGCCACCGCGGAGGCCCTGGCCGCGACGGTATTGCGCGGCGTGCACTGCGGTGCTCGTACCGCCGACGAATTGCGTTCGCTTGCACCGGCATTGACCCCGCAGGTATTGCGCGCACTGGTCGCGCGTGCGCCGATTCCGCAGGAACCGGTGTGAAATGCGGCCATACGACGATCGGCTGTTGGTGGGCCGCACGGTGACCTCGTGCGGCACTGAACATTCGGCGGCCCGCGGCAATCGGTACCGAATGCGCGACAGTCGGTGTTACGTCGCGCGCGGCACGAATCGGATGCGGGATTCCCTCGCGAAACAGGAGGTGCGATGAGTGCAATATCGCGAAGCGATTCGATGAGCGGCGGTGGCCAAGCGACGGGTGGGCGCGACCCGGTCGACGTAGACGATTTCACGCTACTGCCCGATCTGGCCGTCCGCCCGCTCGGCGGATCGGTGATCTGGGCCAACGATGAATTCTTCGCGGAAAAGGAGAATTTGATCAATCCGGGCCCGTCGGAATACCGGCCGTCGACCTTCGGCCACAAGGGCCAGATCTACGACGGCTGGGAAACCCGCAGGCACCGCGGCCGCCCCGGCGACGATTCCGCCATCGTGCGCCTCGGCGTGTCAGGCGTGATCCGCGGCATCGTGGTGGACACCGCCTGGTTCAAAGGCAACTATCCGCCGGCGGTTTCGGTCGCCGCACTCGAGATCGAGGGCTATCCGTCCGCGCAAGCCATTGCCGACCGCGATGATTGGGTGACCCTGATCGACCATGCTCCGGTATCCGGTGACAGCCGCAATCCCGTCGTCATCGAGAACGAAAAGCGGTGGACCCATGTGAAACTCACCATGCACCCGGACGGCGGCGTGGCCCGGCTGCGCGTGCACGGCGAGGGCAGGCCCGATCCGCGGCTGCTCGGTCTCGGCCCACTCGATCTGGCCGCGCTGGAGAACGGCGCCCTGGTCCTGGACTGCTCCAACCGCTTCTACAGTTCGCCGAACCAACTGCTCTACCCCGGACTGGCCAGGAAGATGGGCGACGGCTGGGAAACCGCCCGCCGCCGCGACGACGGCAATGACTGGGTGCGCATCCGGCTCGCCGGTCCCGGGCTCATCCGGCTCGCCGAGATCGACACCGCGTACTTCCTCGGCAACAGCCCCGGCGCCGCCCGGCTCACCGGACACACCAATGACGGCACCGAACTCGAATTGCTGCCGCGCACCGAACTGCTGCCCGATACCCGGCACCGATTCGCGATTTCGCCGGTGGCGGCCTCGGTGGAGGAGGTCCGCCTGGATATCTATCCCGACGGCGGTCTCGCGCGGCTGCGCCTGTACGGAGAGCTCGGGGGATGAGCGACACCGGCATGAATCAGCGCGACTTCGTCGGATACGGACCGACGCCACCGGATCCGAAATGGCCGGGCGATGCGAAGATCGCCGTCCAATTCGTCCTCAATTACGAAGAGGGCGCGGAGAACAGCGTCCTCGACGGCGACCCGCATTCGGAGACCTTCCTCTCGGAAATGACTCCGGCACAGGCCTTTCCGAACCGCCACATGAGCATGGAATCGCTCTATGAATACGGTTCCCGGGCCGGACTCTGGCGGGTCCTGCGCGCCTTCGAACGTCGCGATCTACCACTGACCATTTTCGCTGTCGCCCGTGCCATGCAGCGAAATCCGGAGGCGGTGGCCGCTTTTCAGGAACTCGGCCACGAAATCGCCAGCCACGGTCTGCGCTGGCAGTCCTACCAACTCACCGACCGCGACACCGAGCGCGCGCATATGGCCGAGGCCGTGCGCATCCTCACCGAGCTGACCGGCGCGGCCCCGCTCGGCTGGTACACCGGCCGCGACTCCCCGCACACCAGGGAACTGGTGGTCGAGCACGGCGGTTTCGTCTACGACTCCGACTCCTACGCCGACGACCTCCCGTACTGGGTGACCGTGCACGGCCGCAACCACCTGGTGGTCCCGTACACCCTCGACACCAACGACATGCGCTTCGCCTCAGCGGCGGGCTTCCCCAGCGGGGACCAATTCTTCGCCCACCTCCGCGACGCGTTCGACATCCTCTACCGCGAAGGTGCCGAGGGCAGCCCGAAAATGCTCTCGATCGGCCTGCACTGCCGCATTGTCGGCCGCCCGGCCCGCACTGCTGCCCTCGAGCACTTCTTGGATCATGTCCAATCCCACAACGACGTCTGGATCACCCGCCGCATAGACATAGCCGAGCACTGGCACCACACCCACCCACCGGTGCGCACCAACTGATTTCGGCCCGAGTGCCCATGGATTCCGCGGAATCAGGGCAGCTCGGGCCATTCGGCACAGCCGTGTCAGGCGAACAGACCGTGGACGAACGGCAGCGAATCCCGCAGCGACGCATTGACCGTCCCGTCGTGATCCTCCGGATAGATGCGCACTGTGACCGGCTGCCGATTGGCCGCGAGCACCGCCGCGAACCGCAGCGTCTCCGGCGTGATCACATCCGTATCGCGCAGCCCCTGCCCCAGGAACAGCGGCTTGTCGTAACCGGATTCGGGCAGGCCAAGGTAGTCGTACAGGAGTCCGTGCACGTTCGGAATCTGTGCGAGCGGCCGTGCGAACAGATCGCCGATCACTACGCCGCTGGCACCGAGTTCATCGCGCAGCGGGAGGATGCACGCCTCGCGCGCCCGGGCGAGCCATGCGCGTCCGGAGTCGGTCAGGAAGGACTCGATATCCAGCTCGGGGTGCGTCGTGCGCAATCCGTTCAGGATGTAGAGCACGTATGCGGTGCTGAACGGGTTCAGCGCGAGCGGCGGCACACCCGGCCCGAGCAGTTGCAGAACATCCTCGATATACGCGGGCACACCGGTGCCGACCGCGCCGCGGTAGTCGAGCTCCGGCCCGCCGAATTCGGTCGCGTGCCGCGCGGTGGACACCGCCGCGCCGCCGCCCTGTGACTGTCCGACGACCACCCATTTCTTCGCCAGCGACGGGTACTGCCCGGTGGCGGCCTCGACCGCGTCGACGACGTTGTGCGCCTCCACGCGTCCGTTCAGATAGGGATGTTCGCCGGGCGTGCCGAGTCCGGCGTAGTCCGCGGCCACGATCGCGTAGCCCTGCGCCAGCCAGGTCCCCAGATACGCCCAGTCCCGTTCGAGGGCGCTGGGTCCGGCAATGCTGTAGGCGCAGTTGTCGCCGAGCCCGACCGTGCCGTGTGCCCACGCGATCACCGGCCAACCACCTTCGGGGGCCGGACCGGGCGGGAAGTAGACCGCGGCGCCGGCCACCGTCGGCGCATCGTTCACGGTGGTGGTCGAGTACAGGATGCGGCTGGAGTTCACCGAACCGGGCAGCGTGGCGACCGCGGCAAGTGGTGCGACGGATACGACGGCGCCGGGATCGGCCTGGTCGGCGCCCGCCGTGGGCAGTCGCAGCAGGCTCGCGCCGCATGCGATGGCGATCGCCGTGGTGAACCACAGTTTCCGCATGACACTCCTATGAACTGGATGCCTCCCGAGAGTTCGGATGTCGCACCAGTCTGCCCGATCGTGCGCTCGGTCACTCGTTGGGAGGTGGCGGCGGCCACATAAGTGCGTGTGAAGGTCCTCACAGCACGGAATGCCGGGCGCGTCGGATGGCCGTACCCGGCGCGGTCGCTAACAGTACGGGCGTTACGCTAAAACCGCATGTCAGCGCTACCGGCGGGTAGGTTTCACGCGTGCAATTTACAGGCTAATTTCGCAAAGTTAGCAAAGACCTGTTGAAACCTAGCTCGGATTCACACTTGCAACAGGTAGACGGCTATTTCCTGGTGTGCCATCGTGTGGAAGTACACCCCATGGGCCTAGCAAGCCTGCAAATTGCCGCCACAGCAGTTCGAGTGATGCTCGACCGTGGGGCACCGAAACGAAGAAGTGGAGTCAGAGATGTCGAACGTCGGCACCCCGAAGACCGCTGCCGAGATCCAGCAGGATTGGGACACCAACCCGCGCTGGAAGGGCATCACCCGCAACTACACCGCCGAGCAGGTGTCGAAGCTGCAGGGCACTGTCGTCGAAGAGGCCACCCTCGCCCGTCGTGGCTCGGAGATCCTCTGGGACCTCGTCAACAACGAGGACTACATCAACTCCCTCGGCGCCCTCACCGGCAACCAGGCGGTCCAGCAGGTCCGCGCCGGTCTGAAGGCCATCTACCTGTCCGGTTGGCAGGTCGCCGGTGACGCGAACCTGTCCGGCCACACCTACCCGGACCAGTCGCTGTACCCGGCCAACTCGGTGCCGTCCGTGGTGCGTCGCATCAACAACGCGCTGCTGCGTGCCGACGAGATCGCCAAGGTCGAGGGCGACACCTCGGTCCAGAACTGGCTGGCCCCCATCGTCGCCGACGCCGAGGCCGGTTTCGGTGGCGCGCTGAACGCCTACGAACTGCAGAAGGCCATGATCGCCGCCGGTGCCGCCGGTGTGCACTGGGAGGACCAGCTGGCCTCCGAGAAGAAGTGTGGTCACCTGGGCGGCAAGGTGCTGATCCCGACCCAGCAGCACATCCGCACCCTGACCTCCGCGCGCCTCGCGGCCGACGTCGCCGACGTGCCTTCGGTCATCATCGCGCGCACCGACGCCGAGGCCGCCACCCTGATCACCTCGGACGTGGACGAGCGCGACCGTGAGTTCCTGGACGGCACCCGCACCGCCGAGGGCTTCTTCGGTGTGCAGAACGGCATCGAGCCCTGCATCGCGCGTGCCAAGGCCTACGCCCCCTACGCCGACCTCATCTGGATGGAGACCGGCGTGCCGGACCTCGAGGTCGCCCGCAAGTTCGCCGAGTCCGTCCGTGGCGAGTTCCCGGACCAGCTGCTGGCCTACAACTGCTCGCCGTCCTTCAACTGGAAGGCGCACCTGGACGACGCGACCATCGCGAAGTTCCAGCGTGAGCTGGGTGCCATGGGCTTCAAGTTCCAGTTCATCACCCTGGCCGGCTTCCACTCGCTCAACTACGGCATGTTCGACCTGGCCTACGGCTACGCCCGCGAGGGTATGACCGCCTTCGTCGACCTGCAGGAGCGCGAGTTCAAGGCCGCCGCCGAGCGTGGCTTCACCGCCATCAAGCACCAGCGTGAGGTCGGTGCCGGTTACTTCGACACCATCGCCACCACCGTGGACCCGAACACCTCGACGGCGGCCCTGAAGGGTTCCACCGAAGAGGGTCAGTTCCACTGAGCTCGACCAGCCCGCAGTAATGCAGGCCGATAGCCCCCTTTAGGGGTGTACCGCCCTCCCCGCTGAACAGCCCCAGCGGGGAGGGCATCCCTATACCTTGGACCATCGAAGGCCGCTCATACCCGAGCGTCCTTCGCCACCAGCCACCCGACAGCCAGACAAAAACAGCAGGAGCGGGACGTGAGCAGCGAGAAGATTCAGCGCGTCGGCATCATCGGTGCCGGACAGATGGGTGCGGGAATCGCGGAGGTGTGTGCCAGGGCGCATATCGACGTGCTCGTCTACGAGCAGACTCGGGAACTAGCCGCGGCGGGCCGCGCTCGCATCCTGCGTTCGCTGGACCGTGGCGTGAGCAGCGGCAAGATCACCGAGCGCGAACGCGAACAGGCCGCGTGGCGGCTGCGGTTCACCTCCGACCTCGGCGATTTCGCCGACCGCCAGCTGGTGGTCGAGGCGGTGCTCGAGGACGAGAAGGTGAAGACCGCGATCTTCGCCGAACTCGACAAGGTCGTCACCGATCCGGACGCGGTGCTGGCCTCCAACACCTCCTCCATCCCGATCATGAAGATCGCGGTTGCCACCGCCAATCCGGAGCGCGTGGTCGGCATGCACTTCTTCAACCCGGTGCCGGTGCTGCCGCTGGTCGAGCTGGTCACCACGCTGAAGACCAGCGCGGCGGTGTCCGCGCGCGCCGAGGCCTTCGCCAGCGATGTGCTCGGCAAGCAGGTCGTGCGCTCGGCCGACCGCTCCGGCTTCGTGGTGAACGCGCTGCTGGTGCCGTACCTGCTCTCGGCCATCCGGATGGTCGAATCCGGCTTCGCCACCAAGGAAGACGTCGACAAGGCGATGGTGCTCGGCTGCGCCCACCCGATGGGGCCGCTGGCACTGACCGACCTGGTCGGCCTCGACACCGTGAAGTCCATTGCCGACTCCATGTACCAGGAGTTCAAGGAGCCGCTGTACTCGGCGCCGCCGCTGCTGATGCGCATGGTCGAGGCCGGACTGCTCGGCAAGAAGACCGGCGCGGGCTTCTACCAGTACAAGGTTTGAGTTGATGGGCATTCGCGGCTGTGTTTTTTGATGTGCCGCGCCGCGTGCTCGCGGCTCCCAAGGCTCGTTTCCGAGCATTCGAGACTCGCGCCTGCGGCGCCTGCGCTTCGAGTGCTCGGAAACGGGCCGGCCGCGAATGTCGCTCGTAAGACTCGCTCCATGGTGGTACTCGAATGCGGAGGATCACCCGGCTCCCTGGTTCAGCGGAGCCAAGGCAATATGCGGCATAAGCTGCAAGAAGTGCCGGGTCGCGACCAGCGGCTCGGCTTTGAACACCGAGAGCGCAGCGCTGCTGCGGGGTCTGGGTCGAGGACTCCGCGCAGGTGATCGAAAGGGAGTACCCCGCTCATGGTCAACGTTCAGGATGGTTACGGGTCGAGCATTCTCGGTTACCCGAGGATCGGGCCGCATCGGGAACTCAAGCGGGCGCTCGAGGGCTACTGGCACGGCGGGATCTCCCGTGACGAGTTGCTCGCGGTCGGGCGCGATATCCAGGAGCGGCAGTACAACGGTCTCGCCGCCACCGGTCTGACCCAGGTGCCGGGCAATACCTTCTCCTTCTACGACCACATTCTCGACAATGCGCTGCTGTTCGGTGCGGTGCCCGCGCGGTTCAAGCCGTTCCAGGACGAATTGCACCCGCTGGACTTCTACTTCCTGATGGCGCGCGGCCGCCCGGATCTGCCGCCGCTGGAGCTGGTGCGGTTGTTCGGCACCAACTACCACTACCGCCAGCCGGAACTCGATGAGAACACCGAATTCTCGCTGCACCCGGAGGCTTTGCTCGACGAATGGGACCGCGCGAAGGCTCGCGATATCGAGCTGCGCCCGGTGGTCGTTGGTCCGGTGTCGCTGCTGCTGCTGTCCAAGGCGGGCCATATCCCCGGTGAGGCAGGTGGTTTCGACACGCTGAGCCTGCTCGACAAGCTGCTTCCGGTGTACGAGGAGCTGTTCGAGATCCTCGCCAAGCGCGGGTCCACCTGTGTGCAGCTGGACGAGCCGTGCTTCACCAGTGAGCGCACCCCGGCCGAGCTGGCTGCTTTCGAGCGGGCCTACCAACGGCTTTCGACGGCGGCGCTGCGTCCGCGCATGCTGGTCACCGGGCAGTACGGCGATTTCGGTGAGGCGCTGCGGATTCTGGCCGAGACCAATGTCGAGGCCATCGGACTGGATCTGGCCAGCTATCGGATCCAGCCCGAAGAGCTCGCCGCGGTTCCCGGCATTCGGCGCAAGCGCCTGTACGCGGGCGTGATCAGCGGCCTCAATGTCTGGCGCGCGGATCGCTACGTGACGCTGGAATACCTCAACGAGCTGGCCGAGGTGTGCCCCGATCTGGTGGTGTCCACCGGTACGACGCTGCTGCACGTGCCCTATGACGTGCTCGCCGAATACGACATCGAGGGCCATGTCGCCGACCGCCTCGCCTTCGCGCAGCAGAAGGTGGGCGAGGTGGTTTCGCTGGCCAAGGCGCTCACCGAGGGGCCGTCGGACAAGTGGCGCAAACGGCCGACCGAGGTGCACTTCAAGCAGAAACACGCGGTGCGGCAACGGGTTTACGCGATCACACCCGATATGCGGACCCGCGAACCCTACGAGGTGCGTCGCGAAGCCCAGCAGCGCAAGCTGAATCTGCCGCTGGTGCCCGCGACCACACTGGGTTCGTTCCCACAGACCGCCAGGATCCGCCAGGCCCGCTACGACCTCGGCCAGGGCAAACTGTCCTACGACGAATACCGCAAGAAGATCGAGGCCGAAATCGAGGCCACGATCCGCCTGCAGGAGGACATCGGGCTCGATGTGCTGGTGCACGGCGAACACGAGCGCAATGACATGATCCAGTACTTCGCCGAGCTGCTCGACGGCTTCGCGACCACGCACTTCGGTTGGGTGCAGGTGTACGGATCGCGTTGTGTGCGACCGCCGATCATCTACGGCGATGTCTCGCGGCCCGCGCCGATGTCGGTCGAGTGGATCAGCTACGCCCAGTCGCTGACCGATCGGCCGGTCAAGGGCATGGTCACCGGTCCGGTCACCATGATCGCCCGCTCGTTCGTGCGCCAGGACCAGCCGCTCTTCGAAACGGCCGACCAGGTCGCGCTGGCCATTCGCGATGAGGTCGTCGATCTCGAACGTGCCGGCATTTCGATCATCCAGGTCGACGAGCCCGCCATTCGCGAGCTGCTACCCATGCGCCCGGCGGGGCGCGCCGAATACCTGCGCTGGGCGGTCGCGGCATTCCGCTTGGCCACCTCCGGAGTCAGGCCGGAGACCCAGATCCACACGCATATCGGCTATTCCGGGCGCACCGAGGTGGTCGATGCGATCGAGGAACTCGATGCCGATGTCACCGCGATCGTGGCCACCCGCTCGATCGAATGGGTGCTGAAGGCGCTCAAGGAGGACTCCGCCTCGGGCCACGGCCTGAGCCACGGTGTCGGTCCCGGTGTCTACGAAAGCCGTTCGGCGCGCATTCCCGACATCGACGAGCTCGACGAATTGCTCACCGCCGCAGCCGCAGCCGTGACGCCGGAACGGCTGTGGGCGAATCCGGACGGCGGTTTGAAGACCCGCCACTACTGGCAGCTGGAGCCCTCGCTGCGCAATATGGTCGCGGCGGCGCGCCGGGTCAGGCGACGGGCGGCCGAGGCGGAGTAGCACCGAAGAAGAAGGCCGCCTTCATATCTCGCGATATGGAGGCGGCTTTTCGCTGGGCGTGATCGACGACATATTCAAATCGGTACGGTTCGTACCGTATCTTTGAGGTATGGCTGATCAGGCTTGGCCCGAGTCGTTGCCGGTGGCGCAGGTTCGTATTGCCCGGCCCACCGATCGGCTGGCGGAGGTCGTGCGGTTCTACGTCGAGGGGTTAGGACTGCGCGAGCTCTACCGATTCGAAAACCACGCGGGCTATGACGGAGTAATGCTCGGACTGCCCGGGACCGGATATCACCTGGAGTTCACCACGCATGTGGACGGCAGTCCCGGCACGGCGCCCAGTGCGGAAAACCTACTGGTGCTGTACTTCTCGAACGAATCGCAGATGTTCGACGTGGCACAGCGACTCGGCGAATTCGGGGTGCAGCCCGTCCCCGCGGAGAATCCGTACTGGGCCGCCAATGGCGGCTTGACCTTCCCCGATCCGGATGGTTGGCGCGTTGTACTGATGCCACGTCCGGTGTTCTGATGCCCGGCCGCGCCCGCGAAGACCGAATCGATATCGCGATCCTCGCGGCGGCCCGAGAGCTATTGGACGAGAACGGCTATGCCGAACTGTCCATCGGCAGGGTAGCGTCCAGGGCCGGTCTGCACCGGCCCGCGATCTACCGCCGCTGGCCATCGAAACGACACCTGGTTGTCGATGTCGTGGCCGACCTGCTGGGACTGCAACCAACGCCCGATACCGGTGACCTGCGCGCCGACCTGACCATCGCAGTGCGGAATCTGGTTGCGGCACTGCGCGATACCTCACTGAGCCACGTATTGCCCGCGCTGGTGGCCGATCTCGCCAATGACCCGGACCTACGCGCGCATTTCCTGGCCACGGTCTTCGAACCGCGCAGACATACCACCGCTATCGCACTGCGATCAGCGATCCGCCGTGGCGAGATCGATCCGAACACCGACCTGGATTTCGTCCTGGACGCCCTCGTCGCCCCGATCTACTACCGAGCCCTCTTCGGTCACCTACCGCTGACCGACCACCTCGCCGACCAATCGGTCGACGCCGTGCTCCGCGTGCTGGCCCACTGATTGCTGCCCCACCGCGGCGTGCGGGATGAACCGCCCGGTTCCCGATGTTGATCCGGTGATTCGATGCCATCGACCGTGATCCCGGACGGCTGCTCGGCGGCCCGAGACCATCGGCCGCGAGCATTGCCGACGAACTCGGCGCGCTATCCGCTGCCGCCTCGGTCTGGCTGCCGGTACCGGCTCCCGCATTCGCCGACGCGATGAGTTGGCTCGCCCATGAGGTGCTGCCACAACTCGAAAGGCGTTGATCCCGTGGCGCGTTCGACGCGAGGGGTTCAGTGGCTCAGGGCGGCGACCGCGAGCATGAAGGTGGCGCCGGTGACGGTGCAGGCGAGGGTCAGGCGGGAGGGGTGTTCGGCGTGTGCTTCGGGGAGGATATCGGCGGTGGCCAGGTAGAGCAGGAAACCGGCGAAGTAGCCGAGGTAGAGGCCGACGGTTTCGGCGGGAAGACGGATGATGGTGCCGATTACCGCGCCGACGACCGGTGCGATCGCATCCAGGGCGAGCAGGGTGATGGCGCGCTTGCGGGCACTGCCGTAGAGGGTGGTGATGGTGAAAGTGTTGAAGCCGTCGGCGAAGTCGTGACAGATGACGGCGATGGCGACCGCGACGCCGACGGTGGCCCCGGCCTGGAAGCCCAGACCGATGCCGAGGCCGTCGAGGGTGCTGTGGAAGATCAGCCCGGCCGCTGCGAGTAGTCCGACGGATTCGAAACCGTGCTTGTGCGCACCGAATTCGCGTTCGTGACCGGTATGGATGGCGACCGCGCGTTCGATCACGTGGATGGTCACGAAGCCGACCACAGTGGCGATGAGCGCCGGCGGAACCCCGAGTGCGCTGTGCCCCTGCTGCGCCAATGCCTCGGGCAGCAGGTCGAAGAAGACAACCCCCAACATGACGCCCGCCGCCAACCCGAGCACCAGATGTCTGCGGTCGCCGATCCGCACCGCCACCAGCCCGCCGACCAGCGTCGAGCACATCGAAACCAGCGCAAGCAGAATCGCCATCGGTCCAGCATCTGCCACCGGTCCGCAGCACAATGCGATATCCGCCCTGCGTGTTCGCGAGGTGCGAGCCTGTGGTCTGGGCATTACGTTCGCCGAGCGTGCGCGTGCGGCTGGGGCATTGCATTCGCCGAGCGTGCGCGGGCCGTAGGACATCACGTTTCGCCCGTCATTCGCCTGCGGCCAGGGTGTTCACGCTCGTAAGGCATTCGCCTGTGGCTACGGTGCGGGCCGTGGCCGAGTCGGGGGCAGAAACGCGGCGATCGCGCGCAGTCCGGTGGTGATATCGGCAGCGGTGGGAGCGTGATCGGGGTCCACCAGATGTTGGACCAGCAGGCCGCCGATCATGGTCTGCAGGACATCGCCGATTCGAGAGTCCGGCTCGACCGGGCCGAACAGTTCGGCGAGTCCGGTGCGCGCCGCGGCCTGCGCGGAGCCGAACTCGGCGCGCAGTTCGGGGGAGTGCAGCGCCTGGGCAAGGCTTTCCACATTGGCCGACCACAGCGCGGGATTCTCGGTGAACGAAGTGATCAGCCGCGTGAGGAAATCGTGCAGGCGGGCGGCCGGATCGGCGCCGGCGCGGTCGGACAGCGACTCGAGTATCTGCTGCACCGCCGCCGCGCTCGACTCCATCATCGCCTGATTGAGCAGCTTGTCGCGGGTGCCGAAGTGGTAGTTGATGGCGGCCAGGTTGCTGCCGGACGCGGCCACGATATCGCGCACGGTGGTGCGCGCGTAACCGCGTTCGGCCAGGCATTGCTTGGCCGCGGCGAGCAGATCTTCTCGGGTTCCCACAGCCGCACCCTATCAGTCCGGCATACACCTGTTTGTGACGAATGTTTCAAACGTGCGTCTGTGACAAGCGTTTGAAACAGCTGTATGTTGAGGACACCGCCCGCTCCGACACAGGAGGTACGAGATGACCACGCAGCGACCGATTTCCCCCTTCGAGCTGACCTACTTCGACTCCGCCAGCAGGCTCGGCAGCGTGCCGACCGGCGATATGCCGTTGTTCATCGGCTCCACCGTGCACGGTTCGCTCGATATCGAAATCCTGCGTCGGGTACTCGATGAACTGTCGGCCGCACATCCGCTGCTGCGCAGTAGGCCGGTGGCCGACGCGGAGAATGTGCTGCACTTCGTTCGAGACGACGCATACCGACCGCGCCTCGAGGTCGCCGATGGCGGCGAAGCCGAATATCTGAATCTGGTGAACGGGCCACGGGATTGGCGCGACGGCCTGTTCCGCGCCCATCTGCTGCGCGACCGCGATCGTGATCAGATCGTCCTGGTCGTTCATCACGGCATCTCCGACGGCAGATCGGCTTTCGCACTGCTCGAGCAGATGTGGCAGCGCTACACCGCGCACGCGACGGAGACCGCACTGCCGCAATCGGATTCGGACCAGGGACTGCCCGAGGCGATCGATGACCGACTCGGCGAGGTCATCTCGGACACGGAGGTCGCCGATTGGCTCGACCAGCTCCGGTCCGGTGCCGCGACCATGGGGCCGGAATCCGCCCCGCGCACCCTGCCGGAAGACGGCAGCCGTGTCGATCCGCTCGGTCGTTTCGCGGTACAGCGCATCGAACTGGACGCCGAGGAAACCCGGGTGCTCATCGATACGGCTCGCGCACACGGCCTTTCGGTCAACAGCCTGCTCGGTGGCGCGGGCCTGATCGCATTCCGCTCCCAGCTCGAGCCGGCTACCGGCCCGCTGCCGATGTTCTGCGGGCATGCCGTTGATGTGCGGTCCGAGGTGGATCTGCCCGCGAGCACCATGCTCAACTGCGCCTCGGGCGTGGGCACCCCCGCGCTGGTCTCGCACGATTCGAGCCCGATCGAGGTCGCGCACCAGGTGGCTGCGGGTATGCGCGCCGCCACCGAGCGGCGCGAAGCGGCGGTCTTCCTACTCGCGGCGCAACGCGTACCGGACGAGCCGACCGCCGCGATCCTATCCGCGGCACCGACCCTCGCCATCTCCAATATCGGCCGCCTGCCCGCACATTCGACCCCCGATGGCATCCGGATCATTCGCGACGATGTGTATGCGATGGGCCCCGGTATGCCACCCAAGCTGACCATATTCACGGTCGGTGAACGGCTCACGATTCAGGTCGAATACGACACCGCACAGCACAACCGAGCGCAGCTGGGCAAGATCGGTCTGGCGCTGATCGACGCACTCCAGGGCATCGGCGGCGCATAGCCGGGTGCTATCCGGTCGGCGGCCGCCTGCTGCCGGAAAAACGAATGGTCCACTGTCGGGTCCACTTTCGTTGCTTCTTCGGCGGCCGCTCGGTCTTATCGGCGTCGGTATCCGCTTCGACGTCGTAGCGACGGATATAGGCGCCAGCGAACGCCTGCACCGTCGCGGTGACCGGAATCGCCAGCAGTGCACCGGTCGGCCCGAGGATCGCGGCACCCGCGATGACCGCGCCGAATGCGACGGCCGGATGCATATCCAACGTGGTCGCGGTGATTCTCGGCTGCAGGACATAGTTTTCGAACTGCTGGTACACCACAATGAAGCCCAGAATCCACAGCGCGCTGGATGGGTTGTGTACCAGCGCGACGAGCACCGGCAGCGCACCGGCGAGGTAGGTGCCGACGGTCGGGATGAACTGCGAGACAACGCCGACCCACAGTGCGAGCGCGAATGCGGACGGCACATCGAGCACGCGCAGTGCGACATAGTGCGCGATCGTGGAGCACAGCGCGAGCAGCGCGCGCGAATAGATGTAGCCACCGGTCTTTTCGACGGCGATATCCCAGGCACGCAATACATGTCGCTGGCGGTTCGGCGGCAGCAGTGAGCTGACCGCATTGCGGAATCGCGGTCCGTCGGCGGCGAAGTAGTAGGTGAACAGCAGCACACCGAGGGCCTGGAAGATCGCACCGATCGCAGCGGTGCCGACGCCCCAGGCATTGCCGGCCAGCCCGACCAGATAGCGGTCGATGGTGGAACTCCACTCACCGAGATACTTCTGGATATCGGCGCTGGACAGATGGGTTTTGAAGGTGCGATTGACCCAGTCGATGGCCTGATCCGCATTATTGGGCGCGTTCTTGACCAACGTGGTGACCTGATCGATGAGCAGCGCGCCGAGCGTCCACACGAATGCGACAGTGGCCGCGGTCAGCAGCAGGAAGACCAACCCGGTCGCCAGCCCGCGCCGCACTCCGCGCGCGGCAAGCCAATTCACCGCGGGCTCGATGGCGAACGCCAGGAACAGCGAAACCAGCAGAACCAGCAGAAATCCCTGCAACTTCTGCAGCACCCAGAAGCCGAATACCAGCCCGGCCACCGTCGCCGCGGCCAGCAGGAAGGCCCGCAACAGCCATGGCGGCGGCCCCGCCGTCACATCGGCGGTAACCACTGCCGTTTCGGCGGGCGGCGTTCGATCTTCATCCGCAGACACACCGCCAAGCTACTGAACCGAACACGGATTCGCGCAACGACATGCGCGCGTCCGCCGCACGACTCGACTCGGCCGCGTGCACCGAATGTGCCCCCGAAGTGTCGGTATCAGATCGTCGACGCGTCGATCACGAACCGGTACCGCACATCACTGGCGACAACCCGGTCGTACGCGCCGTCGATCTCATCGGCCGAGATCAGTTCGATCTCCGCGCCGATCCCGTGATCGGCGCAGAAGTTCAGCATCTCCTGGGTCTGCGCGATGCCGCCGATCATTGAGCCCGCCAGCGCGCGACGGTACCCGGCGATGGTGAAAGGTCTGACGCTCATAGGGTTTTCGGGCATGCCGAGGATCACCAAGGTGCCGTCCAGTTTCAGCAGCCGCAGGTAGTTGTCGATCGGCAGGTCGGCCGAGACGGTATTGAGGATGAGGTCGAATCGGTTGCGCAGATCGCGGAAGGTCTGCTTGTCACCGGTCGCGTAGTAGTGCTGCGCGCCGAAGCGCTTGCCGTCGTCCTGCTTGCTGAGCGAATGGCTCAGCACGGTGACCTCGGCCCCCATTGCCGCGGCGATCTTCACCCCGACGTGTCCGAGTCCGCCCATGCCGATGATCGCGACCTGCTTGCCCGGTCCCGCGTGCCAGTGCCGCAGCGGGGAGAACACCGTGATACCCGCGCACAGCAGCGGCGCCGCCACATCGAGTCCGATGCTCTCCGGAATGGACAGCACGAAGTTCTCGGTCACCACGACCCGGGTCGAGTAGCCGCCCAAGGTGTGACCGCCGGGCTGAACGGACGGGTCCACCGGGGTGTTGTAGGTCATGGTGGCACCGTTATCGCAGTACTGCTCTTCATTGGCCAGACATGGACCGCAGACGCCGCAGGAGTCGACCATGCATCCGACACCGACCCGGTCGCCGACCCGATGCCTGGTCACCTCGGAGCCGACCGCGGCGACAATGCCCGCGATCTCATGGCCGGGGACGCAGGGATACTTCGTCCTACCCCATTCGTCGCGGGCGGTGTGGATATCGGAGTGGCAGATGCCCGCGTACGCGACATCTATCAGCACATCGCGCGGCCCGAGCTCGCGCCGCTCGATGACGAGCCGCTCGAACGGCCCCTCGGGCGCGGACATCGCATACGCGGCAGCAACGCTCATGCGTACATGCCTACCGTCGCATGCGCAGGTTTGCCAAACGCAGCGCCTGTTGGACATCTCCTGGCCACAATGGAACTGGTCAAAGGCCCAGCCGGAGGCGGAAGACGATGGACGACGAACGGCACCGCGTGCCCGAGGGGCAGCGCGTCAGCGGCGGCGGGCGCGCGCTCGCGCTGTTGTTCGCCGTCGTGCTCGCGGTCGCGGCCTTCTTCGGCTGCCGCGGTGAGCTGTCGGAATGGACCTGGCCGTCCGGCGCGGACGACTCCGCATCCGCCCTGCTCGAACCGCTGCCACCGCTGGATCCGGCAGCGGTTGCGCAGGCCGTGCAACCGGCACTGGTGAATATCAGCACCTCCTCGCGCCCGTTCGGGCTCGGTGCGGCTGGATCCGGAATCGTGCTCACCACCGATGGCCAGGTGCTGACCAGCCATCACGTGGTGAAGGGCGCCGATACGGTGACCGTCACCGATGTCGGCAACGGCACCGTCTACGACGCGAGGGTGCTCGGCTACGACTCCAGCGCGGATATCGCGCTGCTGGAACTGTCGGGCGCGGCCGACCTGATGATCGCGCGCGTCGGCAATTCCGCCGATCTGCGCATGCACGAGCAGGTGCTGGCCATTGGAAATGCGGGCGGCACCGGCGGCACCCCGACCTCGGTCCAGGGCGATATCACCGATCTGAGCAGCACGATCGTCGCGCTCAACACCTCGGATCTGACCCGCAAGTCGCTGACCGGAATGGTCGAGATCGCCGCGCCCGTCACTGCGGGACAGTCCGGTGGTGCGCTCGCCGATCCCGGCGGCACGGTGGTCGGCGTCATCACCGCCGCATCGGGGGAGACCGCGCGTGAGGTCGGACGCACACCGAACGGCTACGCGGTGCCGATCGATACGGCCATGCGGGTGGTGGACCAGATTCGTTCCGGCACGCCCACCGAGACGGTGCACATCGGGCCGACGGCGACGCTCGGCGTGCTGATCTCGGATGCGAAACCCAATGGGGCACGGGTCGATGTCGCGCTGTACGGCTTACCGGCATATGCGGCAGGACTCATCGACGGGGATGTGATCACCTCGATCGACGGCCGTGACATCACCAATGCGAAGGCGTTACGGGCCGCCATCAATGTGCACAAGCCGTATGACACCGTGCTGCTCGGCGTCACCGGTGTGGGTGGTGCGCAGCGGACGGTCAGCGTGGTGCTCGCGCTGGGCACACCGAACTGATCTCGCCTAGACCAGCGACAGCCAGTAATCCTGGAACTTCAGGAAGACCAGCAGCAGCACCACCGCGTAGAACAGCGCCACAAAAGTCCAGCGCCATTCGACAACCACCCCGAGCGGGCCGCGCGAACCACCCCACACCTGTTCGGTCGCCACCGCCAGCAGCGGGGTGATGATCGCCCACACCACCATGCAGTACGGGCACAGCGCGCCGATCCGGTACAGGCTCTGGAAGATCAGCCAGCAGATGAAGATCGTGCCGAGCACGGTCCCCACCCACAGCCCGCCCCAGATCCAGCGCGGAAAGCGCACCCCGGAGACGGCGAGTACCGCGAGGGTGACCACCACCGAGAAGCCGACGATGCCGATGATCGGATTGGGGAATCCGAACCGGGCGGCCTGCTCGGTGGTCATCACATTCCCGCAGGACAGGACCGGATTGATGCTGCACGAGGGGGTGTAGCCGGGATCGGTGAACAGCTTGAACCGCTCGATGGTCAGGGTGACCGAGGCGAGCCAGCCAGCCAGCCCGCCGATCAGCAGCACCCAGGCGGATCTGGCGGAGGTGTCGTTCACTGGCCGGCTGCGGCGGCGATCGCGGGTGCGAGGCCACCGAGGTTCATCAGCTCTTGGCTGGACTGGATCTGCTTGCCATTGACGAAGACCGACGGGGTCGACTGGATTCCGCTCTTCAGCACATCGTTGGTCTTGGCCTCGATGTACTTGTTGTAGCTGTTGTCCTTGATGCACTGCGCTACCGATGCATCGGTGTAGCCAGCGCCCGTCGCGATCTCGATCAGCTGATCGTCGGTCAGACCGGTGCCACCCTCGGCGGGCTGCTTTTCGAACATGGTGGTCAGCCAGCCGAGGTACTTCGACGGATCCGTCTGGGCAACGCAGTAGGACGCATTGGCCGCGCGTGAGGAGTACTTGGTGGTGGAGGCCTTGTCGAGGAAGGAGATCACGTTGTACTCGACGACGGCGGTGCCTTTGTCGACGGCGTCCTTGATCACCTGAGAATTGGCCGCCTCGAAGGCCTTGCAGGCCGGGCACTGCAGGTCGGCGACGACGCGGATGGTGACCTTCGCATCCGGCTTGCCGATGCGGATCGCGCCGTTATCGGTGATCGTCGCGGTGCCGCCGTTGAGCAGTTGGGCGGCGGTGGCTGCGATGGACGGGGTGGCGCCCAAATCGTTCTTCTTGGAGTTCTTCACCGCGATACCGATGCCGATCGCGGCGATGAGCCCGATCAGCACGACGGCCACACCCACCTGGATGAGGATCTTGCGGTTGCGGTCGGCGCGCTCCGCCGCCAAGAGCGGATTCTTCTTACCACCCGGTTTATTGCTCACCGTGCGTTCACCACGCCTTTCGCTTGCCTGCCGGTTCTCTGCCGCCACGATGGTAGATCCGGAACTCACCCAAGGCGTGGACGGGCACGGCCCACATCATCCGTGGTCAACCTGAGAGGAACCTTGGCCCCGGCAGAACGTGTGCTCAGGCTTGTTCGAGGCGCAGCTGCTGCTCCTGGACATCGAATAGCGCCGGTGGCCAGTCGAGCTTGAGCCGGTCCAGTGCATCGATGAGCAATTCGGTGACCGCGAGGCGGGAGAACCATTTGCGGTCGGCCGGGATGACGTGCCAGGGGGCGTATTCGGTCGAGGTGCGGTCCAGCATCACCTGGTAGGCCTCTTGGTAGGCGGGCCAGTAGCCGCGCTCATCGATATCTGCGGGGTTGAACTTCCAGTACTTGTCCGGTCGCTCCAGGCGTTCGCGCAGCCGCTCCTTCTGCACATCGAGGGAGACGAACATGGCGACCTTGACCAGCGTGGTGCCCTCGTCGAGCAGTTCCCGCTCGAAGGCGTTGATCTCGTCGTAGCGCGGCTCCCAGACCTCCGGCGGCACCAGGTTGTGCACCCGTACGACCAGCACGTCCTCATAGTGCGAGCGGTCGAAGACGCCGAGCTGTCCGCCGCGCGGCAGTGCCTTGCGGATACGCCAGAGGTAATGGTGGCGCTTCTCTTCCTCGGTCGGCACCCCGAATGAGGCATGGTCGACGCCCTGGGGATCCACCGAACCGATCACGTGGCGGACGATGCCGCCCTTGCCCGCGGTATCCATGCCCTGCAGTACGAGCAGCACACTGCGGGTATCGCCGGTACGGCCGCTGGCGAAGAGCTTTTCCTGCAGATCTCCCAGCACGGCGGTGCGTTCGGTCAGCAGTTCCAGGCCCTGTGCCTTATCGCCCTTGTATCCGGGCGTGCCGGAGGTGTCGAGATCAGCGATGCGTAAACCGTCGGCCCGCAGGGCCTCGATGGGCGGCAGAGACCATTTCTTCGCCATTCGAATATCGTATGGCGCGCTCAGCGGATCTGGGCCAAGCGAAGCAATTGGTCGGCGAATTCCTCGTCCGTGACCGGGGCCAGGGCCAGATCGTGCGAGGTGGTGAGCAGATAGCGTCCGTCGCCGGTGAAGTCGAGCCAGCTGCGGTGGCGAGTGGGCGGCGACATCGGGTTCTCGGGTTCCACGGTCACGGTGATGAATCCGCGACCGTCCACCGGTTTTCGCAGGGTCTGGCGGAATCGGGCGGCGCGGCGATGGCCGTTGCTCGCGGCCGCGTCGCCGTCGGAGTTCAGCACCGCGTCCTGCGGTTCCCGCATCGGTGCCAGCTTGCCGGGCTCGGCCGAGCCGATGATCTCGATCAGCTGTTTGCCCAGGCTGCGGGCGTGGCACATGCGCACCGTCACCTTGTCGATATCGGCGACCAGGATGCCCGCGTGGTTGTGCACCACCGCGGCGAACACCAGGATTCGCTTGCCGCCCGATTCACCGGAGATGGTGATCGTGGTGGCATCGGTGCGCGCGCACAGCATCAGCGCGGCGGCCAGATCCGCGTCGGCCTGGCGGGCGAAGCGCTGATGCAGGCGCAGGGCGGTGTGCTCGGATTCGGTGCGGACCGTGGCGGCGGGCGCCAGATTGACCGGATAGGGTCGGCGGTCGAGGCTCGTTTCGCTTTCCCAGACATGCGTGAACTCGTCCGGGGTGAATATCCACTTCACCGTGCGCCGCCCCCACCGCCGGGGTTCGGCCGCGCGATCTGTGGACCGTTTGGTGGTGGGGTGAACCGGGGGACACGATCGCCGGAGGCGGGCATGGTCGGGGTGTAGACATAGGTCATCGTGTCCTGGACATCGGCCTGCGCCGTAGCAGCGGCCATGTCGTGGTCCATCCTGCGTTGTCCGCCGTGAATGGCTTCGGCGGCCGGATCTTCCAGTGCACGATACTGCGACGGCGGCGCAATCGCCGATCGGATGGCCTGTGCCGCATCGGAATTGAGTTCCATCAGGCGCTGCACCGCGCGGCAGACGTCATGGGTCTCGGCGCCAGCGCGGACGAATTCGCGGGTGGCGCGCAGAGCGGCGTCGGCCGAACGGCCGGTCCAGTGCGCGAATTCACGGTTGGTCGCATCGGAAAAGGCTTGAAACGCCTCGGCGACCGCGGTGGCATTGGCGCGCCAGGCATCGGCGATCCGGCCGAGCGCGACGGGATCGATGGCCTCGTGCACCAGATCCCAGATCTCCTGATGGGTATAGGCGCCGAACAGTTCGCGCTCGGCTGCGTAGGCGGGATCGGTTCCGCCGCTTGCCGATCCGGCGGAGTCGGCGAGGGCGCGCTGCTGGGCCCGGATGGCGTCGGCGGTGGCCTTGGTTGCGGAATCTGCCATGGCTCAGTGACTTCCGTCGCCGACCTGATCGCCCGACTCCAGGTAGTCGGTGATCAGTTGCAGTGCCGCGCGATTGGCGGCCTCGGCATCCTCGAATCGCTTGCCCGCGGCCAGATAGGCGGCCTTGTACAGCAGGGCGGTTTCCAGGAATGCGGTAATGGTGTCGAGGAATTGGGCGCCTTTGTCGGCGAAGCCCCTTGCCAGACCGCGTCCGGTCGGTAGGTCGGGAAAGCCGTTGACTTCGGTCACGAAATGTCCGTTGGCAGTGGCTTTTTGCAGATCGTCGACGAGTTTGTCGCATGCGGCGGCGAGGTTTTCGGCGACATCGGCCGCCAATTCGAAGGGTTCGCCGCCGCTGGTCCCGGTGGCGGCGGCGTATAGCTGTCTGGCCATCCGCTGCCCGGTATCAGGTACCGCCATCTGGGTCGCCCCCTATCGCTCGGTCCACCCACCGCACTCGGTCGGCACTTTACCGCTCGGTAGGGACCTGTGTACCGGGCTTGGCCCCGGCCGCGCGCCATTGTGATGTGGCGCACGATCTCCAATTACCCCGCCCCGCCGCGGTATCGGCCGTACGGGCCGCGAGGTGGTCCGCCCACCCGTCCGCGGAGTCAGCGACGACTACGCGGACGAGTGGCGTTCATGGTGGGGCGTGTCAGGCTCACATGCGCTCGACCTCGATGGTCATCCCCGCCGCCCGCAACCGATCGGTGAGCGCATCGCCCATTGCCGCGGCGGGGGTGAGGATGCCAGCCAACTCGGACAGCTTCGCACCATCGAAGGCCAGGCACAGTCCGGCCTGGCCGAGCATTACCGCGGTTGCCTGGTATCCGGGATCGCCGGTGCCGGAGAAGGTGGCGACATATTTCGCACCCGAGGAAGTACGCGCGTAGGTCTTCATCGTGAACCACCCACTGGTGCGCGCCTGCTCGCTCGGCCCGGTGCCCGGCTTCGGCACGATTCGGTCGAGCAGCTTGCGCCCCACCGCGACTCGCGACAGCACCGCGCCCGCGGCCATCGTCGCGACAATGCCGCCCGCCATTCCGGCGGCCACCAGCGGCGCGGTGGCCGACTTGCCCGCATTCATCACCTCGCGGTAGCGGAAGTGCTTGCCGTAGACCCAGCCGAGCAGACCGTTGCTGCGGCGCACGATCTTGGTGTTGTGCGCGGCCATGACGAAGGTGCCGACCCAGCCGTCCAGACTGGGATCGATGGTGCTTGCGCGCTGCAGCGCCTGATCGGTCTGGCGGCCCACATCGGGTTCCATCGACTTGTCCGGACTCAGCGAGTACGGGTGGCTCATTACCGAACCCTTCGACGGATCGGCGGCGATGGCCTCCATCATGGCTCGGCCCGAATCGATGGTGCCGCCGCTGACCCCGCCCTTCAGCGATGCGATCAGGGTGGTGTCCTCGAGCTCGCCGGTGTTGTCCGCGACCGTGCGCCGGTACAGCTGGTACACGCTCAGATCGGAAGGAATCGAGTCGTAGCCACAGGAATTCACGATCTTCGCACCGGTTTCCACGGCCCGCTCGTGGTACTTGTCGATCGCGTCGCGGATGAACAGTGGCTCACCGGTGAGGTCGGCGTAGTGGGTACCGGCCTTGGCACATGCGGCCACCAGCGGCAGGCCGTAGCGCAGGTACGGGCCGACGGTGGTCACCACGACGGTGGTCCGTGCAGCCAATGCGTCGAGTGCGGCCTGATCGGTCGAATCCGCGACGACCAGACCCCAATTCGCCGCGGCCGGGCCGAGTTCGTCACGGACGGTGGTCAATTTGTCGAGCGAGCGCCCCGCCAGCGCGATGCGGGCCTCGGCGGGCGCCGCGCCGAGCAGATACTGTGCGGTGAGCTTGCCGACGAAACCTGTTGCGCCGAACAGCACTAGGTCGAATTCTCGGTTGTCTGTCATGGTCTTCCGTTCGATAGCTGCTGTCGTGGACCTATTGCGCGCCGGAACCGCGCGCGGTGGACTTCTTCGCGCGCGGCCGCGGCTTTTTGGTCGGCGTCGGCCGATGCTCGACCAGCCATTCGCGGTGCGCCTTACCCAATTCGGTGACCGGCGGTTCGTCGTAGAGCCATTCGCGGGCGATCTTGTGCCAGTTCGCAGTGCATTCGAGCTGGCCGAGCATGCCGAAGGTGAGGAAGTCGGCGCGGCGCGAGAACAGGTGCTCCGGCGGCAGATTCTGCTGTTTCATTCCGGCGAACTCACTGGCCCGCGGATCCACCGCCAGCAGAAACGCACCGCTGGCCAGCTCCGATGTGATGGTCAGCTCCTCATCGACCAGACACCATTCCGAGGCCGCGAGCACGTATTCCAAGCATTCCTCGGCCCCGATCTCCTCGGGCGAGTCGATCACACCGCGCTCGATCATCAACTGCCGCAGGTCTTCCGCGCGATCCTCGGCCGCCGCGCGCAGGCAGATCGTCTCGAATCGCACATGTTCGGGATCCATCCGATTGAACAGCCCGAAGTCGAGGAAGCCGACCCGGCCGTCATCGGCCAGCAGCACATTTCCGGGATGCGGGTCGCCGCAGAACTCATTGAAGCCGAACAGCGAACCGACATAGAACCGGTAGATGATCTCGCCGATCCGATTGCGCTCGGCCGCGGGCAGCTGGCGGATCTCCTCGAATCCCTTGCCCGCCACATATTCACTGACCAGCACCCGCGTCGTGCTGAGTTCGGGCAGTGAGCGCGGCACCGTGATGAACGGGTGTCCGGCATAGAGCTCGGCGATCTGCAATTGGGTATCGGCCTCGGCGTGGTAGTCGAGTTCGCTCTCCATATTCAGCCGCAACTCGTCGAGTACGGCGGGGGTCACCCACGGCATCGCCGATTGCAGCACGCGCCGGAACATGGCCAGATTCTTCAGATCCGCGCGCACCGCGGCGTCGATGCCCGGATACTGCACCTTCACCGCGACCTGGCGTCCGTCGCGCAGTCGCCCGAGATACACCTGCCCGATGGAGGCCGCGGCAATGGGCTCCGGCTCGAATTCGGCGAAGACCGCATCCAGCGGTTGGCCGAAATCCTCCTCGATCACCTGCCGCATCGATTCGAACGACACCGTCGGCGCCGCATTGCGCAGCACGGCCAGTCGCTTCTGGAAGCGCTCCCGATGACTCTCGGGCACCAGGTCGAGATCGAGTACCGACATCATCTGGCCCAGCTTCATGGCCACGCCCTTCATGGTCCCGAGGACCATGACCACCTGTTCGGTGGTGCGGATCATCGATTCCTCGGCCATCTTCGCGCGCACGGCCGCCGATCTGCCCCGCATCGATAGCCGCGTGCGCTGGGTTCGGATGACCGAACTGGCTGCCACCGCACCCAGTTTGGTGCCACGAGCAAGCCGAGAAGTCGGCACTTGCTTCGCCATCGAGGGACCTCCATTGGTGCCAGCGGTCGGAGCGACGGGCGCGCAGGCGGTAGCTCGCGTAACCACGTAGCGACCCGCGCAGACCGCCATCGGGCAGAGCGAGGGCGGTGATGTGGGACACCCATGCACCGCTCGGGCTTCAGAGTAGCCAACGATGCGGCAATGTCGAGACCGCCGTCACTATTTCAGCTAGCGCCCCAGCTAGCGGCCTGTTAGCGGCTCGAAGTCGGGCAATTGATCAGGTCGGCGACCGCTAGCTAGCGGTCAGGCACCAGTCTGCGGCGGCTTGGGCAGGATGTGCGGCTGCGCGTTGAAGATCTCGCGGGAACCGCCGGCGCGCGCCATTCCCTCGATGGCGCTCCAGGCCATCATGGTCAGGTAGTCGATGACCTCTTCGCGCGACATCGCCTTATCCGTTGTCCACCAGTGCGTAGCCAGCTGGATGCCGCCGACCAGCACATACGACCACAGCAGCGCACCTTCGGTCGCGAAGCCGTGCTCGGCGCTGCGATCGATGATGACCGTGGTGACGACGTCGGCGAAGAGCTTCTCGAATTCGGCGAGTGAGGACTGATCGGTCGAGCCGTTGCCCATGATGAACCGGTAGACCTCGGGGTCCTCGTCGACCGTGCCCACATAGGCGGCCAGCGCCGAACGCACCAGGTGGTACTCGTCGGCGTCGAGGCTGATCGCCTCGTACACCCGCGGCATCAGGGTGGTCTCGATGAATCGCTGCATGGTCGCATGGACCAGGTCGTTCTTATCGGAGAAGTACCGATACAGCACGGTCTTGGAGACGCCGATCTCCGCGGCGATCTCGTCCATGCCCGCATTGCTGCCGCGCGTGCGGATAGCCGCGAGGGTGCCGTCGACCAGCTCTTCGCGGCGGTCGATCTTGTGCTGTCGCCATCGGCGCTTGCGACCGTCCGTCCGGCCGGTGCGCACCGCTGCCGGTCGTTCGGCGAGCTCGCCGACATCGACAAGGTCTTCGGTGGACAGCGTGACTCCCTCGGTTGTTCGGCATCCTGGAACCACCAGCTTAGGTCCAGGCAACGACCAACATGCGCGTTTGGGTAGTGGTTGCGACAGGTTGCACACAATCCGACCGTTCGGTGTCGGTTGCATGTCGCTTGCGATCGGGCCGGAGGTCGGTCCGCGATACGCAGCAGAATGGGTGTCATGGAGAGAGCTCCCGGCAACACAACAGCGCGAACGACGGGCGCGGAGGTGGTGGCGGCCGGACCGGCGCAATCGGCCGAAGACCGCACGTCGCGGGCAGCGGTGGGCGACGGGCGGGCCAGCGAAGGGCCCGGCTCCGATACTGCGGTGCTCGACGCGCCAGCGCGGCCGACCAGTTTCGCGGCCTTCGTCGACGACGAGGGCAAGCGCCGCGACCTGTTCAAGATGAAGGCGCTGGCCACCGGCTTGTTGGCGTTCGCGACGGCGATCTATCTGTTCTGCCGGTGGCTGGAATCGCGCGGGTCGGGCGGCGATTGGGTCGGCTACCTGCGGGCCGCGTCCGAGGCGGGCATGGTCGGCGCACTCGCCGACTGGTTCGCGGTAACCGCGCTGTTCCGGCATCCGCTGGGCCTGCCGATCCCGCACACCGCGATCATCAAGAAGAAGAAGGATCAGCTCGGCGCCAGCCTCGGCTCCTTTGTCGGCTCGAATTTCCTTGCCCCGGACGTGGTTTCGGCGAAGGTGAATTCGGCGCAGATCTCCTGGCGGGTCGGGCGCTGGATGGCCGATCCCGGACATGCGGGCCGGGTGGCCCAGGAGAGTTCGACGATCCTGCGCGCGGTGGTCGGGGTGCTGCGGGACGAGGACGTCGAGCAGGTCATCGACAACACCATCGTCAAGCGGATCGCCGAACCGCTGTGGGGTCCGCCGATCGGCCGGGTGCTCGCCGAATTGCTGGCCGACAATCGGCAGCTGCCGCTGCTGGACATGCTCGCCGAGCGCGCGCATCAGTGGGCGCTCAGCTCGCAGGAGACGATCGACCGGATCGTTTTGCGGGACGCGCCGCAATGGGCTCCGAAATTCGTAAACATTCTGCTTTCAGAAAAGATCTATCGGGAGCTGGTCGAGTTCACCTGGAAGGTGCGGGCCGATCCGGAACACGAGGTCCGGCTCGCGGCGAATCGGTTCCTCGAGGAATTCGCCTACGACCTGCAACACGACGACGCGATGATCAAAAAGGCCGAACGGATCAAGGCGCAGATCATGGGTCGCGAAGAGATCACCGGAATGGCCGAGGCGACCTGGCGCGCGGCCAAGCGGCTGATCCTGGAGTCGGCCGATGATCCCGACTCCACGCTGCGGCGCAAGGTGGCCGAGAACGTGCAGCAGCTCGGCGAGCGGTTGCGCGACGACGCCGAGATGCGGGCCAAAGTCGACGGGTGGATCGACCGCGGCGCACGGTATCTGGTGGAAAACTATGCCGCGGAGATCACCACGCTGGTGACCGATACTGTTGCCCGGTGGGATGCCGAGGAGGCGAGCAAGAAGATCGAAGTGCAGGTCGGGCGAGATCTGCAATTCATTCGCATCAACGGCACGGTCGTGGGATCACTGGCGGGGCTGGCGATCTACGCGATTTCTCAGGTGCTGTTCGGCGGCTGACCATTGCACGCCGAATGTTTGCTGGAAAGGTGCTAACAGGGTGCTTGCAATAGTTAGCACTCTGCTTTAGAATTGGAAACGTACAACCGCCAGAAGGTGAGTGATGGCAGACCAGCCCGAAGGTTCCGCCGAGTACACCGACGAATCGCAGGAGAGATCCGGCGGCGTCGGCGAAAAGGCGGCGCGTGTCGCGAATGCGGCGCACGACATCGGAGGTTTCATCAGGGCACAGCGAGAAGCCGCGCAAGTCTCGTTGCGTCAGCTCGCCACCCTGGCGGGAGTGAGTAATCCATACCTCAGCCAGATCGAGCGCGGATTGCGCAATCCGTCCGCCGAAGTACTCGCGCAGATCGCCAAGGCGCTGCGGGTCTCTTCGGAGGTGTTGTACGTACGGGCTGGCTATCTCGAGCAGCGGCCGCACAGTCCGGTCCGGGATGCCCTGCTTGCCGATACGTGGATCAGCGAACGGCAGAAGCAGGTGCTGCTGGACATCTATGAATCGTTTCGCCGGGAAAACGGAGGAAGCGAACCAGGGGGGACTGAATGGGACAGCGACGTTCCGAGCACAACACCTACTCCGCCACGCCAGGAGAACGAAGAATGACCGAAAACTCGAGTATCAAGCCACTGTTCGCAACCGTCGGCGCCGGTGACGCGGTGTACACCGCGTTTGTCGACGCCGTCACCCAGGTGCGCGAGCGCGCTGCCACCGCCGATGTCAGCGGTCGGGTCGAAGAGGCCCGTGAGCGCTTCGCCAATGTGCCCGCCGATGTGCGTGCCCAGTTCGAGTCGCTGCGCGAGCGGCTGTCCGGGCTGCCCTCCGAGCTGCCGGAGGACCTGGCCGAACTGCGCGAGAAGTTCACCCCGGAGGAGCTGCGGGCGCTCGCCGAGAAGTACTACAACCAGGTCCTGGACCTGTACGCGGACCTGGCCGTGCGCGGCGAGGAGACCGTCGATCGGCTGCGCGCCAACCATCTGGTCGAGGATCAGATCGAGCGGGTCGAGACCCTCTACAAGGATGCGGCCACCCGCGCCGAGGATGCGCTCGCCAAGGTCAACGACCTGATCGGCCGTCCGGCCAAGGACGAGGTCGAGGAAGAGGTCGAGGAAGCGGCCGCCCCGGTCGTCGAGGCCGAGGTCGTCGAGGTGACCACCGAGACCGAGCCCGCCACCGACGGTGTCGCCAAGAAGGCTCCGGCCAAGAAGGTCGCCGCCAAGAAGGCTCCGGCCAAGAAGGCGGCCCCCAAGAAGGCCTGACCCCTTCGTATTCCGCCCCGACGGCCCCGCACACCCGGCGTGTGCGGGGCCGTTGCTTCTATGATGGGCTGGTGGACACAGCGCACGGATTGGCTAGCTGGATCTTGGACGGGCTGCGGCTCTTGGCGCTCGGCGCGACAATCTTCGCGCTGATCCACGCCATCCGCCAACGCCCCGACGCCTTCACAGCAGTGGACAAGCTGACAAAACCGATTTGGATAGCAATCCTCGGCGCAGCTCTCCTGTTCCTGCTCCTCTCCCTCAGCGTCACCAGCTTGCTCGCCTTGGTTTCCATCATCGCCACCGGCGTGTATCTGGCAGACGTGCGACCGAAGGTGGATGAGATTCAGCGCGGGCCGCGCTGGTAGGGGTGCCCCTGGCCCGGGGATGATCGGGCGTGTCCGCATCGTCGTGAGTGTTGTCTGCTCGAACGATGTCGCCGACCGATGAGTGGATGGGATTCAGCGTGCGCTGCGCAGGTAGTGGCGCGCGTGGGGCGGGGCGCTTCGGCCGGGTCGCAGGGAGTTGCTTATCGGGGTGATCAAGGGATGCGGCCGTCGTCCCCGCTGAATCAGCGCGACCGCCATGATTTGGGCCGGGTGCCCCTGAATGGCCTTGGGCCGTTTGCTTGCTGGGGTGATTGCAAGAGTGCGGCCGTTGCGTGAGTCATCTCGTGACCGGTGCCGATTTGGTCGATGCGGCTGAAGTTGGAGGGGTTCGGCGCGTGCCGTGGCTGTTGTAGTCGTGTGCGGTCGGTCCCCTCGAGTGGCTGGTGCGCATCGGGAGATTGGGTGTGGCGGTTGCGCTGGCTTCTCGCCGTGACTGTCATCTCCCGGTTGATGTGGCCGACGGGTGAGATTCAGTGTGGGCTGCGCAGTGATGGTGCGTTTGAGGGTGGGGCGCCTCGCTCGACTGGGCAGGGGCGTTGCTCGTTCGGTGACCGGGGTGTGACCGTTGCATCATCGTGAACGGCATCTATTTGCCGATGCGGCCGCAGTCGGGCGAGATTCAGTGCGGGCGCCGCGCTGTTGTAGCTGGTTCGATCGAGTGTCGCTGGGGCCAGAGGGAGTCGAGCCGGTGCTCGTTTGGGGGGCGGTTGGGCGCGGCGGGCGGCTAGGAGCGCGGCGGTGTTCCTTGGGGCTTTGGGGAGGTCGGGGAGCGAGCCGTTGCTCATTTCATCGTTAGCGCGACGGTTATCTGCGTGGCTGATTGTGCGGTCGAGGTGGATGCGACTTGGCGTAGTCCGGGGGCTGTGGTCCTCGTGCGGTCGCTGTTTACGAGGTGTCAGAGAGGGAGGCGGTGCTCATAGGAGGCGGTCGGCGTGGTGGCTGCTCTGAGTGCGGTTGGGGAGAGTGGGCGATGTTTCGTTACTTCGGGGGTGTTCGGTCACTTTCTCCGTCATCTCGAGGGGTAGTTGGGAGCATGTGCGGTCGAGGGGAAGCGGGTCGACGTGGGCTGGCGGCTGAGTCCTGGGTGGGGCGAACGGCTGTGTCCTCGGTCGTCGAATGGGGGTGTTCTTTGTGCCGGGCGGAGGGGAGGGAGCGGTGCTCAGGGGCCGGTTGGGGTGGGGGTTGCTGGTCGGATGTGGGGTGGGGTGCGAGCGTGGGCGGCGGAATGTCGGATAACTTTTGGTGCTTGCATTAGCTAGCACCTCGGGGTTACTGTTTCTGACAGTTACACAAAGGAGTGTCCGATGCGTGCAATGGTGCCTGCAGATAGGGACTTCCCTGGTCAGGTCCGGGGGCTGGTCCGTACACACCGCGCCAACCTGCGGTCGCGTACCTATGCGATCGCGGCGCTGAACCCGCCGACGGCGCCGTACGAGGTCGTTCCCGTTGTCACTCGCGATGGTGCGCGGCTGCGGGTGCACGCCTACGGACCGGCCCATGCTCCGGCGATCGTGCTGGTGCACGGCTGGACCTGCGCCATCGAATACTGGAACGCGCAGATCAACGCGTTCGCCGGGGAATACCGCGTCATCGCCTATGACGTGCGTGGCCACGGCGAGAGCGAACTGGGTTCCAGTCCGCTGACCACCGATCTGCTCGCCGACGATCTGGCCGCCGTGCTCGATGCGACCCTGCACCCCGGCGAACGGGCCGTGCTGGTCGGCCACAGTCTGGGCGGCATGACGCTGCAGGCATGGGCCGGACGCTATCCCGACCGGGTCGCGAAGCAGGCCGGCGCGGTACTGCTGACCAACACCGCACCGGGGCAGCTGGTCGCCGAGACCACCGTCGTACCGCTGTTCAACACGCCGCTCCCGCTGCTGCACCTGCGAATCCCATTGCCGCACTTCATCGGCCGCCTCGGCCTGGGCGCACCGATCGTCTTCCCGCCGATCGCCCCCGTGAAGTGGGCCTTCACCCGGCAGATCATGAGCCCGCGCTCGGCCGGTGACGTGGTCGACTACAGCCTCGCCATCGTCCGCTCCTGCCCCGCCCGAGTACGTGCGAAATTCGGAATCCTGCTCGCCGAACTGGATCTCGGCGAATCCGCACGCAATCTCACTGTGCCGACAACGATCCTGGCAGGCGAGTTCGATGACATGACACCGCCGGTGCATTCAGAACGAATCGCCGAGATGCTCAGCGAAACCGGCAGTCTGGTCAAATACGAGGTCCTACCCCAGGGCCACCTCGGCAATGCCGAGATGTTCGATCGCTTCAACGAGGAACTAGCCCTGATCCTCGAGTCCGTCCACCAGCCCGCCGCAGCCGTCAGCTGAGCCACCTCATGCCCCTGCCCACCGGACGCCGCTGATCAAATGCCGCTTGCCGCGCGACCGCAGGCGGGCGACCGCGCCAAAAGCTGCGGGGGCAAGCCGCCGTCTGCTGCTCGGTCGACCGCCTGTGGTCGGGTGCCACTGTTCAAGTTCCGCTGCGGCGCAACATTAGACAGATGAGCACGCTGGAAGCTGTTGTCCAGCTGTCTGATTGCAGGCAGGTGAGCCCGCAGTCGCCAGCCAGCTCGATCGGCTGTCGCATTGTCGAGCGCTTACTTGTCGAGGCGAATCATATGGTCGTCGGCGTATCGAGCCGATTCGGTTGGTCAGGAGAAGACGACGGTCCGGCGCCCGTGGACCAGGACTCGGCCCTCCAGGTGCCAGCGGAGGCCGCGGGCCAGGACCACTCGTTCGATATCGCGGCCCTGGCGGACCATATCGCGGACTTCGTCGGCGTGGTCGATGCGAATGACGTCCTGTTCGATGATCGGGCCCGCGTCGAGTTCGGCGGTGACGTAATGGCAGGTCGCGCCGATCAGCTTGACGCCGCGTGCGAAGGCCTGGTGATACGGGCGGGCGCCGACGAACGAGGGCAGGAAGCTGTGGTGGATATTGATCGCCTTGCCCGCCCAGTGTTCGCAGAGTTCGGCGGGCAGCACCTGCATAAAGCGGGCCAAGACGACGGCGTGCGGGTCGTGGGCGTCGACCAGGGCGCGGACCTCGTCGAAGGCGGGGCCACGTTCGGCCGGATCTTTGGGGAAGGGCACGTGGTGGAACTTGACGCCATGTGCTTCGGTCATACCGGCGAGATCCGGGTGGTTGCCGATCACCGCTTCGATGGTGGCGGGCAGTTCGCCGCTGGTGGCGCGGCCGAGCAGGTCGTGCAGGCAGTGGCCGTCCTTGCTGACCAGCAGAACGGCGCGGCGGCGTGCACCGGAGTCGAGCAGCTGCCACTCCGTCTCCGGGCCGAAGTCGGCCGCCACGCCCGCGAATCGGTCCCGCAGTTCCGCAATGCCGAACGGCACCGTCGACGCCTTGATCGCCTGGCGGGTGAAGAACCAGCCGGTATCGGCGGCGGTATCCCGCGGCACTCCCTGGCCGACACGAGCTGCCGCCTCCGGGCCGGACACTCCCGGCACGGAGTGATAACCGGCCTCCACAATGGACCCGCCGAATTCGGCGATGAACGAGGTGATCCTCGCAATGATGCCGGGACGGTCCGGGCAGCCGAGGGTGAGCACGAAGCGGCGGTCGTCCAGAGCGGGTGGAGCGGAACTCATGGCCTCATCCTCCCAGGCCGCCCAGGACGCCCGCGCAACAGGTTTGCTCGCGCGGTACTCGCCGACGCCGGATAATGAACCTGAGTGGCCCGCGTACCGCTCGAGGGCCCGATGTGAGGATGCGGCCGTGACGCGTGTGAAGTTCGTCCGACAGCTCGATGGCCTGACCTACGAATTCGTCCGCGAAGGCTGGGCCTACGGCCACCCCTCCTACAAACAAGTCGACCACGACCTCTGGTGCCGCCGCCTCCCCGACTTCGGCTGGTCCATCTGCACCGACTCCGGCGAAGTCCTCAGCCGCCCCTTCGACAACCCCGGCCAAGGCCCCCTCCCTCCCGAAGGCACCTGGGTCTCCCGCAAACACGAACGCTCCTACATCTACACCATGCTCCACCACGACTAACCCCCCAAATGCACTCCCCACCCCCCTCTCAACCTCGCCCCACCACCACATGACGATCTCGAACCAGGCACCCAAGCCCCGCCGCCGCTGTCGCGAGCCAAGCTGACCTCGTCGAGAATGCGCTCATGCAGGGGGCTCTCGGCGTCTGCCTGCACCAGCGCATTTTGATCATGAAACATCGCTTGGGGTGATGGGGTGTGGGGTGAGGGGGTTTGGAGGTGTGTTGCTGGAGTTCAGCGCGGTTGCGGGACCTGGTTGACGCTGTTACAGGTCGTAAAATGGTTCGGCGTAGTGGAATTCGCCGGTGATTTGGGGGTCGTAGGCGGAGAGGGGGCGGATCTGGAAGTGGGAGATCCAGGAGGGGGTGTCGGGGGTGATGCTGAGGCGGGCGGCGGGGACGAATCCGAATTGGGGGTAGAAGTCGAGGCTGCCGAGTAGGCCGATGAGGGGTTCGTCGAGGGCGTCCGCGGCGCCGAGGGCCGCGTGCATCATGGCCGCGCCTACGCCATGGCCCTGATGGTCGGCTAGGACGCCGATCGGGCCGAGTGCGAGCACCGGGAACGGGCCTACACCGGCGCGGGTGAGGCAGACGTGGCCGATTACGGCATCGTGTTCCACCGCGACCATCGAGAGGGTGGGGATCCAGCCGGAATCGCTGCGCAGCCGAGTGACGAGATCGACTTCGGGTGGATCGGCCACATCGGCGAGTTCACCTGTGAGTTCGGCGATTTCCCGCCGATCGGTATCGCCATTCGCGTAATGCGGTCCGAAGGCGCTGCGGTGGACGGCCGCGATCGCGGTGGCATCGTCGGCACGTTCGCGACGGATCAGCACGGTGTCGTCTCCTCCTGAACGAAATTGGGCCATCCGCAGCTGCGCAGCTGTCGGCAAGGCAGGCGCAGCGGCTCCACCGACATTATCGAGTCTGCGCGATGCATCCGAGGCGCGCAATGGAATTCGCCACCGGTATGCCAGACTCTCACCCTGTGGCAAATTCCGCGTCGCTTACCAGGGCCGAAGTGGCCGCCATGATCGACCACACGTTACTGGCGCCGGAGGCGACGGACGCCGATGTGGACGCGTTGGTCGCGCAGGCACGCGATCTCGGCGTGTACGCGATCTGCATATCGCCGTCTATGTTGCCGGTGCGCGCGCCCGGGTTGGTGGTCGCGACCGTCGCCGGATTCCCATCGGGGAAACACCATTCGCTGATCAAGGGTGCCGAGGCGCGTCTCGCCGTCGAACAGGGCGCGGCCGAGGTCGATATGGTGATCGACGTCGGTGCCGCGCTCGCAGGCGATTACACCGCGGTGCTCTCCGACATCGTGACGGTGCGTGAGGCCGTGGGTGACCGTGCGGTACTCAAGGTGATCATCGAATCGGCGGCGCTGCCCGACGCCGCGATCATCGAGGTATGTCGGGTCGCCGAGCGCGCCGGTGCCGATTTTGTGAAGACCTCCACAGGATTTCACCCGGCCGGTGGGGCGAGCGTGCACGCGGTTCGGTTGATGGCCGAGACGGTCGGCGGGCGGCTCGGCGTGAAGGCCAGCGGCGGCATCCGCACCTCCGAGGCCGCCGCGGAGCTGATCGCCGCGGGCGCCACGCGGCTCGGCCTCTCGAAATCCGGTGCGGTGCTCGACGGTTTCCCGGACTGATCCAAGAAGCTCGCCTGCCCGATCCGTCGATACCGCGTACACCTTTCGCCCCAAACATGGTGGTAGTCACCGAATCGGACGAATGCGCACGTCATGTGCAGTCAGCGAGTGCAGTTGTGTGTTGGGTGCTCCGACATCGCAGTGATCGCTCGATCGGGCAGGAATGTGCACGTCGCGCGTAGTCGGCGAATGGGGTTGTGGTGTCGGGTGGTCCGACATGGCAGTGGTTGCTGGGTCGGGCAGGCTGCTCGGAGAGCGGGAATCCGGCGCGGCAGTGCTCGGGCCTGGCGAACTCCCCAGGGGACGAACGGTATTGCTGTCCGGATACCTCAGCAGCTGACGTTATTGCCCTGGGCGGCGGGGAGTTCGGTGCGACCGCCGGCCAACTTCACCGCAATGCCGTTATCGGTGACCTTGATCTCGGTGGCCTTCATGCCGAGCGGGTAGCTCTGCAGACTCTGCGTGAAGACGCCGACGATGCCCGACACCAGATCGGTCGGCAGTGCGATGCCGAGCAGTGCCGCCGACATTGTCTCGATCTCCACGGCGCCATTCTTCACCTGCGGCTTTACCTGCAACTGCGCGATCCCGCCGAGCACATCCAGGGTCAGCATCCCGGTCGATGCGGAGGACGACACGCCGCTGACCAGGCCACCGAGGGTCTCCCGGATACCGTCGTTGCCCCAGGTGACATCGGCCGAGGAGCTGCCGATCGTGCCGCCGGTACGGCCGCTATCGGTGATCTCGAGATCGTTGAACCTGGCATGTACCACCATGCCGACGGCGGGGCCGAATTTGGTGTCGGCGCTGTCCACCTTCACCTGGCCGACCTTGCCGTCGATCCAGGTGATCAGCATCGGTTTCGGGCCGAAGCTCACATCGATCTTCGAGCCCATATCCTTCTCGAATTGCGTGCTGATGCAACGCGAAACTTGATGTCTGGCATACGCCTCCCCGCCGACCAGCACGGTAGCGAGCAGAATCGCGACCACGACTAGGGCGATCACCAGGGCACGCCGGTTCACCTTCAGGGTGGATGGGCTCTTCGTACTCATGCCCTCGATTCTTCCGGACTTTTCTGAGCTCGCTCTGTGGGCGCGGTGAGGGGTTCGATTGTGACATGTGACACAAGATTCGAGCGTAGCCTGGTCGACATGGCTGGCGACGCGGCGGGCCGCTCCCTCGATTCCGCCGAGCACGGGTGGCGTGTGCTGCGGCGATTGGCCGGGCGCCACGCGGGGTTCTTCACCACCAGACAGGTCTTACGTACCGGATGTGAGGCGCGAGTGCGCGCCGGACTCGGCGACGGATCGGTGACGCGGGCCGGGGTGGGGCTATTGCGCCTGACCGATTGGCCCGCCGGCCCGCTCGATGAATACGCCATGTGGGCCGCCTGGTTCGACGGTGCCGCCGCGGTATCCCATCAGAGCGCGGCGGATCTGCATGGACTCGGGCGACTACGTCCGCGATTTCTGCACCTATCGGTCGGCGCGGGCCGACCGCCGGTTACGCCGAGGCTGGTGGTGCTGCGGCGCGCACTGGTCCCCGCCGATCTCGAATCCGCGGGTCCGTTTCTGGTGACGACACCCGTGCGCACGGTGCTCGATCTCGCCGAGGCCGATATCGGACAGTCCGCGCTGGACGAGGTGGTCGGCGACGCGGTCGCCATCCGCCGTTGTGATATCGACGAAATCCGTTCCGCGAGTGTGCGTCTGCCGCCCCGGGCGGCGGCGCGGGTGCGCCGTGCCCTCACCGGCGTGTGATCGATGCGGTGCGTGCCCGGCCGGTATTTCGGTGCGCGATTAATTTGGGGCGACCGTGGACCACGGCACGGAGAGTACGCAGTCGCGCATGCGGCGGCGATAGCTGCGCACGGGGAAGCCCTCTTGGCGTAGGTATTCCGCGGCGGTGCGCCAGCGGACTCGTGGGCCGAACGGTGCCAGTGGTGCGGCCCGCGCCCAGGCGCGGTCGGCGGCGGTCAGCAGTGCGTGGACCGGTTCGCCGGGGATATTGCGGTGGATCAATGCCTTTGGCAGGCGCTCAGCGATATCGGACGGGCGCTCGACGGTGAAGGGGTCCCAGGCCAGGGTCAGCGACAGCGGTCCGGTGCGGTCGAGCAGCACCCATGCGCAGCGGCGGCCCAGCTCATCGCAGGTACCATCGACGAGCAGACCGTCCGCGGCAAGGCCGGACAGAATGGTGGCCCACGCATCGGGCACGGCCGCTTCCGGATATTGCCGCAGCACATTGAACGCGCGCACCAGATGCGGTCGCAGACCGGCCAATTCGAAGCCGCCACGGGCGAACGTGACGCCGTCGCGGCCGGGCACCACCCGTTCCGGATCGATCTCCAGCCCGACCACCCGCAAATCGGGGCGGACCGTGCGCAGTCGGGCCGCCAACTCCAGCGTGGTCCACGGACTCGCGCCGTAGCCGAGGTCGATGACCAGGGGATCGGCGGCCTCACGCAGACGCGTGGTGATCAGCTCGTCGTGGATCAGCCAGCGGTCGCTGCGTCGAAGTCGGTTGACACCGGTGGTGCCCCTGGTGATGGTGCCGACCGGTTTCAATGGGTCGGGTTTTGCTCTTCCAGCCACTTCACGGTCTGTTCGGCCTCGCCGCGGAACAGGTCGACCAGGTTCACCAGCATCAGCTGTTCGAGCCGCGGGCCGACCATCGGGATGAACACCTTGGCCTCGGAGGAGAACCGCACGGTGCAGCCGGTGTCGGTGGGGAACAGCCGAATCGTGCCGCCGAGGCTGCCCGGCCCGGCCGGAATGGAGGCCGAGAACTTGCCGACGGACTCGTTCTCGTCGAACGGTCCCCAGCTCTCTTTGCGGGTGATGACCATATCCTTGCGCAGCACCGCCTGCGCGATCTCCGGCAGCATCTCGCGCGGCAGGATGTGGTTGAGCACGACATCGATGCCGGAGTCGCTGACCTCGAGGCTGGCGATCTCGTTGCCCGGCGAGTACTTCGACAGCTCCGCGCACCGGTCTTCCCAGTACTCACGGGTCGACATCGCCGCGTACAGCTCTTTTGTAGTGTGCAGCGGATAGCGGGCTGAATAGTCCAGTCGGCGAGCCATGAGCGTCAACGTTACCGGCAGCGCTTGCCGCCTCATCGCCCGGCGCTGACTGTGGGGCTTCGCCACAAACCCCACACCGGCGATACGCGGAATCGCCACATCGTCCGGCCAGACTTGTGGGATGAATGGCACGTGGGCGGCGTGGGGCACCGTGATACTGGCGTCGATGGCCGCACTACCGCTCGCCGGTTGGGTTGCGTGGTGGCTGGCGCGGCGTCGCGGCCAATGGCGCACTGCCCTCGCTGAGGTGGGCATGGTGGTCGGCACCGTGCCCTGGCTGTGGATGCTCCTCAACCCGGCGGGCAGCGGCCGTTCGCTGCATCCGGTGCCGCTGCGCGATCTGACCGAGCAGCTGCGCGACGACCGAGTCATCGAGCAGCTCGGCGGAAACCTATTGGTATTCGCCGCCCTCGGCGCGCTACTGCCCCTACGGTGGGCGTGGTTCGCCAACCCGTGGCGACTGCTGCTGGTCGGCGCGTGTCTGTCGACCGCGGTGGAGATGCTGCAGTTCGCCTTGGGCATCGGCCGTCACTCGTCGGTCGACGATGTCCTCGTCAATGCCATCGGAGCACTGCTCGCCGGACTCGCATCATTCCGCTGGTGGGTGTCTGCCCCGGACGCGCTCGGCCCTGGGGCGAGCTCGTCAGACCAAGCTCGCGGCTAGCACGCCGTTATGGGCGGTACGGCGTCGAACTCAGTGCTGGGTGAGCGAGTTGTTGGTGGCTCTCCCTCGGATGCGACCGGTTCGGGACGCGCTCGGCCCTGGGGGCGGGTTCGTCAGACGAAGCTCGGGGCGAGCCCGCTGTTATGGGCGGTGCGGCGTCGAACTCAGTGCTGGGCGAGCCAGTTGTTGGTGGACTCGTCCTCGGATGCGACCGGTTCGGGACGCGCTCGGCCCTGGGGGCGGGTTCGTCAGACGAAGCTCGGGGCAAGCGCGCTGTTATGGGTGGTGCGGCGGTGCGGCGTCGAACTCAGTGCTGGGCGAGCCAGTTGTTGGTGAACTCTTCCTCGGATGCGAGCAGTTCGGTCAGCCGCTCGGCGATCGCGGCCTCGATCTTGCCGCCGAACAGCGGGATCTTCACCTCGATGGTGCCGTCGGTCTGAGCTACCGACCCGGAGCCGTCGGCCGAGAGGGTGATGGTCCCGCGGACCTCGGCGGGCGCACCCTCGACGCGTGCGGTGAAAGTGGCCGAATCGGCGGTCCAGTCCTCGGTGCGCGGGATGATCAGATCGCCGGGGCGCACCGCGGTGATCGCGGGTGGCAGCAGTTCGGCGGAGATGGACTGCACCATCTCGACCTTGACCTGGTCGCCGCTGACGGTGACCGAATCGAGCCGGGCATTGTCGCCACCCACCTCGGCGACGCGGTCCTTCCAGTACTGCTCATCGGCGAAGGCCGCGCGCACGACGGCGACCGGATACGAGTAGCGGGCCGTGTACGCCAGCGGTGTAGCCATGGTCGAACAGGCTACCGTCTGGAGCGTGCGAACTTCACGGGTGGTGTCGTCGGATCAACTGCGCGAGCTGCTGACCGATAGCGGTGCGCGGATGCGCGAATCGGTCCGGCTGGCCGAGCTGACCACGCTGCGGGTCGGCGGTCCGGCGACGGTCGCCGAGTGCGCGACTACCGAGGCGCTGGTCGAGACGGTGCGCGCGCTGGACGCGACGGGCGTTCCGCTGCTGCTGCTCGCGGGCGGCTCCAACCTGCTGATCGGCGACGACGGTTTCGACGGCGTCGTGGTTCGGGTGGCCAACGACGGCGTCGAGATCGATGCGGACGGCGTCCGTGTAGAGGCGGGCGCGAACTGGGACACCGTGGTCGCGGCCACGGTCGAGGCCGGGCTCGGCGGGCTCGAGTGTCTGTCGGGCATTCCCGGCTCGGCCGGTGCGACGCCGGTACAGAATGTCGGGGCCTACGGTGTCGAGGTCGAGAGTCTGCTGCGCCGGGTGCGGCTGCTGGATCGCGCGAGTGGTGAGATCCGCTGGGTCGACCCGTCCGAACTCGGCTTCGGCTACCGCACCAGCGCGCTCAAGCACCGCGATACCGCCGTGGTGCTCGCGGTGGAGTTCGCACTCAACCCCGACGGATCGAGCGCACCACTGCGCTACGGCGAACTCGCCAACGCGCTCGGCGCGACCAATGGTGACACCCGTCCCGCCGACCAGGTCCGATCCGCGGTGCTGAAGCTGCGGGCGGGCAAGGGCATGGTGCTCGACCCCGCCGATCACGACACCTGGAGCGCTGGCTCGTTCTTCACCAATCCGGTCATCGCGGACAACCGCGTCGCCGAAGTGAAGGCCGCCATCACCGCTCATGTGGGCGATATCACTATCCCCACCTACCCCGCGCCCGATGGTGTGAAATTCTCCGCGGGCTGGCTCATCGAGCGGGCTGGTTTCGCCAAGGGCTTCCCGGGGCCGGACGCCCCGGCCCGGCTGTCCACGAAACATACGCTGGCGCTGACCAACCGCGGTGCCGCGAGCGCCGCCGATCTGGTCGCGCTGGCCCGTGCGGTCCGTGATGGGGTGGCCGATCGGTTCGGGATCCGGCTGGAACCGGAGCCGGTACCCATCGGAGTCGAGCTTTAAACGGGTGCAACGTACACCACACTCTTCGCTAGCCGAGCGAACGGTTCTCGCCGCGTAAATTCGATGCGGTGAGCATTCGTCCAGGCATTCATAGACCGGCCGTCGCCGTCTCCGCCGTGCTGCTCGTCGTGGTCGGGCTGGTGGCCGGATGCACGACCGACAAAGGCGGCAAAGCCGACGCCGTCGCAGACAACACCCCGGTCGCCAAGGTCACACTGGCACCGGCCGCCGATGCCAAGAACGTCAACCCGACCGCCCCGGTCTCGGTCACCGTCGCCAACGGCACCATCGACCAGATCGCACTGACCAATGCCAATGGCAAGCAGGTCACCGGTGAGCTCGCCCCGGACAAGCGCAGCTACCAGATCACCGAACCGCTCGGCTACAACGCCAAATACTCCTGGTCCGGCACCGCGATCGGCGCCGACCGCAAGCCGGTTCCGATCGATGGCGCCTTCACCACGCTCGCGCCGAAGAACACCTTCCCCGCGACGCTCAATATCGCCGACAACCAGGACGTCGGCATCGCCGCGCCGATCATCCTGCAGTTCAAGGGATCCGTGCAGAACAAGGCCGCGGTGGAGAAGGCACTCACGGTCACCACCACCCCGCCGGCCGAGGGCGCATGGGCCTGGTTCCCCGACGAGAACGGCGGCTCCCGCGTGCACTGGCGGCCCAAGGACTACTGGGTGCCCGGCACCACCGTGCACGTCGCGGCCAAGCTCTACGGCCTGGATCTCGGCGGCGGAAACTACGGATACTCCGATCTCACTTCGGATTTCCGCATCGGCCGCAGCCAGATCGTCAAGGCGAGCGCGCCGAGTCACCGCATGCAGGTGGTGCGCGATGGACAGACGGTCTTCGATTTCGCGGTCAGCTACGGCGAGGGCAATCAGGCACGCAATGTCACCCGTACGGGTGTGCACGTGGTCACCGAGAAGTACGAAGACTTCCTGATGTCGAATCCGCCGTTCTACAGCAACGTTCGCGAACGCTGGGCCGTACGCATCTCCAACAATGGCGAATTCATCCACGCCAACCCGGAATCGGTTTCGGCACAGGGCTCCTCGAATGTCACCAACGGGTGCATCAATTTGTCGCCCACTGACGCGCAGGCATTCTTCCCGACCGCGCTCTACGGTGATCCGGTCGAGGTGACCGGCACATCGATCCAGTTGTCCGCCGCCGACGGTGACCTCTACGACTGGACCATCGATTGGAATCAGTGGAAGTCGCTGTCCGCCTCGGACGGAACCTCCGGTGCCAGCATTTCCGCTACCCCGGTGGCCCCGGGACCGCCGCGCTAGCCGATAGATTTCGCCCCCGCACGATCGCAATCGTGGCGGGGGCGAATCGTATTCGACGCCAGGTGATTACCGGGCGGCGCCATCCTTGACGAGCGAGCCGTCCTTGCCGAACGTTTCGGCATCGATGATCGAATCCGCCTGCTGTTTGGCCAGCAGATCGCGGATCTCGATGAGCAGTTCGACCTCGGTCGGCTCGGCTACCTTGGCGGTGCCGAACCGGTTCTTCAGGGTCTTCATCGGCACCATCAGCACGAAGTACAGGACCGCGGCGACCATGACGAAGTCGATGAGCGAGGTGATGATCGGCCCGACCGCGATGAAGGTGGCCGGTTTGTCGGCGACCAGCTGAACGCCGAGCCCCAACTCATTGGTCTTGCCCATGACCGCGAGCAATGGATTGATGATTCCCTTTGTCACCGCGGTTACGACCGCGGTGAACGCGGTGCCCATGACCACCGCGACCGCAAGATCGATAACGTTCCCGCGCATCAGGAAATCTTTGAAACCCTTGAGCATGAGCCGAACAACTCCAATCTGGTCTATATGTGTTTCAAACTCGCGATGCTAACCGCCGCCAGCGATCAGGGCGAATTTACAGCTATCGCGACCGCTCGAATCCAGATGGAGTATCGCCGATTCCGTCAGCCGCGGCGCGCGAAGCGACCCGGCCCGGCCTGGTCACGGGGCTTGACGATGATCTGGTCCAGGTTCACATGTGACGGTCGCGACGCGACGAACCCGATGATCTCGGCGATGTCCTGGGCGACCAGCGGGTCGATGCCCTCGTAGACCTTCGCAGCGCGCTCCGCGTCCCCCGCGAAGCGGACCAGCGAGAATTCGGTTTCGACGGCGCCGGGCGCGATTTCGGTGAGCCGCACCGGCTGGCCGAGCAATTCGCCGCGCAGTGTGCGGTGCAGCACCGCCTGGGCATGTTTGGCCGAGGTGTAGCCGGAGCCGTTGTCGTAGGCCTCGAAGGCGGCGACCGAGGTGATGGTGACGATGAGGCCGTCGCCGGAGGCGATCAGCTTCGGCAGCAGCGCCTTGGTCACCCGCAGCGTGCCGAGCACATTGGTTTCCCACATCCAGCGCCAGTCGTCCAGGTCCGCCTCGGCCACCGAGGCCAGGCCCTTCGCGCCGCCCGCATTGTTGACGAGCACATCGGCGCTGTCGATCGCATCGGTGAACGCGCGCACGGAGTCATCCGAGGTCACATCGAGTTCGAGTGCGGTGCCGCCGATTTCGTCGGCCAGGGCCTGCAGCCGGTCGAGCCTGCGCGCACCGACGTACACGTGATAACCCTGCTTGGCGAGTTCCCGGGCGGTGGCTTCCCCGATTCCCGAGCTGGCTCCGGTGACGACGGCGGTGCGAATGCTCATATGGCCGATCCTATGCAGTCGCCGCGCTCCACATTTGCTGGCGACCCCGGCTGTTGCCCGGATCACGCCCCGGGCTCGGGCGCTACTAGCCTCGGGGCATGGCTATTCGGGATGCGGTCAGCGCGGACGGAACGAACATCGTCTATCGGGTCAGCGGCCCGGCGGCGGGCAGGCCGCTGGTGCTGGTGCACGGTTGGTCGGCCAACCTGCAGTGCTGGGGTGCGGCCGCGGACGAACTGGCCGAGCGCTTCCGCGTGATCGCCGTCGACCTGCGTGGTCACGGCTACTCCGACGCACCGGAGACCGGCTACGACGATCCGAAGAACTGGGCCGCCGATCTCGCCGCGGTACTGGCGGCCGAGGGCGTCGAAACCGGGGCGGTGCTGCTCGGCTGGTCCTACGGCGGCATCGTGCTCACCGATTACCTGACCGCGTACGGCACCGGCGCGGTCGCGGGCGTCATCTACTCGGGTTCGATGGCCAATATCGGCCGAGCACCCGGCGCGGAGACCGGTTCGGCCATGCAGGAGGCCATGCCCGGCGTCTTCGACGAAAGCGCCGGACGTGCGGTGCGCGCATTCGGTGCCTTCGGCAACGCCAATACCGGGCCGGGCCCGGATAAGGGTGTCGATGCGCAGCGACTGTTCGGGGCGAGCCTGTGCACACCGCCTCGGGTGCGCAAGGCGCTGTTCTACCGCACCGTCGACAACACCGAAACGCTGCGCACCCTCGATATTCCGGTGCTGGTCCTGCACGGAACCAAGGATCCGGTGGTGCCGATCGAGAACGGCCGCTACATCGTCGACGCCGTGCCCGATGCCAGCGCCTCATTCTGGGAGGATGCGCAACACGGGCTGTTCATCGAGGATCGCGCCCGGTTCGTCGCCGAGGTCGGCGCGTTCATCGACGGGCTGAATTAGCCGTCCGAAATTCGCTGGCGCCGCGCGCCCGGCTCGAACAGACTTGGTTCCGTGCTCTAGCCGGGCGAATAGCCGTACCGGCGGAGGAGAAGCCGCACGAAGCGCTGTGACAGCTGTCACTTGGCTCGGATACGGCGTCTGAGTTCGGCAATGCACCGTGCACTATGGAAGTGTGAGTCAACGCCCGGACCTACGGCCCAATCGGATTGCCGTGCTATCGGTGCACACCTCACCACTTGCTCAACCGGGGACCGGTGATGCGGGCGGGATGAACGTCTACGTGCTGCAAACCGCCATTCAGCTGGCCCGACGCGGCACCGAGGTCGAGATCTTCACCCGGGCCACCTCCTCGAGTGTTCCGCCGGTTCAGGAGGCGGCCCCCGGGGTCTTGGTGCGCAATGTGGTGGCTGGACCGTTCGAGGGACTGGATAAGGGCGATCTGCCGACCCAGCTGTGCCCGTTCACCGCCGAGGTGCTGCGCCAAGAGGCCAGACATCTGCCCGGCCACTACGACCTCGTCCATTCGCATTACTGGCTCTCCGGTCAGGTCGGCTGGCTGGCGCGCGACCGCTGGCGGGTGCCACTGGTGCACACCGCGCACACGTTGGCCGCGGTGAAGAATGCGGCGCTGGCCGAAGGGGACTGTCCCGAACCCGCGACCAGGGAGATCGGCGAGAAGCAGGTGATCGCCGAGGCCGATCGGATGGTCGCCAATACCGCGGAGGAGGCGCGTCAGCTCGTCGAGCTGTACGGTGCCGATCCCGAGCGCATCGACGTGGTGCCGCCCGGTGCGGACCTGACCCGCTACCGTCCGGGTGAAAAGGCCGTCGCCAGGGCCGAATTGGGCCTGCGCGCCGACGAGCAGATCGTCGCGTTCATCGGCCGCATCCAGCCGCTCAAGGCCCCCGATGTGCTGGTCCGAGCCGCGGCCGAACTGCTGCACCGGAATCCGGCGCGCAAGCTGCGGGTGCTCATCGTCGGCGGCCCGTCCGGCACCGGACTGGAGCGTCCGGATGCGCTGATCGAACTCGCCGCCGCGCTCGGCATCGCCGACCACGTCACCTTCCTGCCGCCGCAGCCGCCGGACCGGCTCGTCCAGGTGTACCGGGCCGCCGATCTGGTCGCGGTGCCCAGCTATAACGAATCGTTCGGGCTGGTCGCCATCGAGGCCCAGGCCAGCGGTACCCCCGTGCTCGCGGCCGATGTCGGCGGACTCGGCACCGCGGTGCGCAATGGCGAGACCGGTCTGCTGGTGCCCGGACACCAGACGCCGGACTGGGCCGACGCCCTCGGCCACCTGCTCGACGATGCCGGGCGACTACACCGGATGGGTCTGCACGCGGTCGAGCACGCCGCACACTTCTCCTGGGAACACACCGCTGACGGACTGCTCACCAGTTACTCTGCGGCGCTGGCCGACTTCCGTGCGATCCGCTCGGGTTTCAGTGCACGCCGCAGCCTGGTCCTCGATAGCGCGCGGGCCGAACCGCCCGGTGAACGGGCTAGCCTCGCTGGTGAACGCAGTGCTGCTCTCCTCGGCGAGAGCAGTCAGGCCAGATCGCGGGCGCTGTGGCGGCGCCGGACGGGAGCGCACCGATGAGTACGGCCGCGACCGCGCAGCTGATCGACGAAACGCTGCGGGACCGGGAGATCGAGTACACCCACCCGAACCAGGACACCTTCGTCGTCATCCTGCCCGGCGAGCGCAAGCTCGCGACCACCGTGATGCTCACCGTCGGCAAGCACGGCGTGCGGATCGAATCGTTCGTCTGCCGCAAGCCCGATGAGAACTTCGAGGGCGTCTACAAATTCCTGCTGCGGCGCAACCGCCGCCTCTACGGTGTGGCCTACACCCTGGACCGGGTCGGCGATATCTACCTGGTCGGCCGCATGGCCACCCACGCCGTCACCCCCGACGAACTGGACCGGGTCTTCGGCCAGGTCCTCGAGGCCGTGGACGCCGACTTCAACACTCTGCTCGAACTCGGCTTCGCCGAGTCCATTCGGAAGGAATGGAAGTGGCGGGTCTCGCGCGGCGAATCACTCAAGAACCTGCGCGCCTTCGAGCACTTGGTCGAGGCCGCGGACCAGCCCTGAGCGATCGCGCACCGACACGTCCCGTGTAGGCGACAATCGCGCTGTGGCGCATTGTGTGAATGGGCCGCGAGATATAGGAGGCCGCACGACGATGATGGTTCTTGCTCTGGATATCGGTGCCACGAAGTTCGCCGTCGGCGTGGTCTACGCGGGTCGGCAGGTGCGCGATGTGCGACGCGTCGACGTGCCTCGCGAATCGGTGTGGTCGGCCTGCCGCGAGCTGTTGCGCGAGGTGGCGGGAGATGCGACGGTCTCGGCGATCGGAATCGGTTCGGCCGGACCCGTCGATGTGCGCACCGGTATGACCAGTCCGCTGAACATTCCGGAATGGAAGTGGGGCTTTCCGATCGTCGCCGAGGTACAGCGGCTCTTTCCTTCCGCCGCGGTCCGATTCGCCATCGACGGCGCCTGTCTGGCCTTGGCCGAACATCATGTCGGTGCGCTGCGCGGGGTGCCGAACGGGTTGGCGATGACGGTCTCCTCCGGCATCGGCGGCGGCATCATCGCCGATGGCCGGGTGGTGCTCGGTCGCACCGGCAATGCCGGGCATGTCGGTCATATCGTGGTGCCGGGCTGGGATGTGCCGTGCGAATGCGGCGGCGTCGGCTGTGTGGAGGCGATCGCCAGCGGCATGTCATCGGTGCGTTGGGCGCGTGAGCAGGGCTGGCGCGGCGAAACCGGCGCCGGACTCGCCAAGGCCGCGCACTCCGGTGACGAGATCGCGCTCGCCGCGCTGCACCGGGCCGGAACGGCGCTCGGCACGGCCATCGCCTCCGCCGCGTCGACCCTCGATATCGATCGGGTGGTGATCGGCGGCGGTTTCGCGCAGTCGGGTGAACCGCTCTGGGAACCGCTGCGTGCGGCGCTGATCCGGCACGCCGGATTGGACTTCCTGCACGACCTGCGGGTGGTGCCGTCCCGAATCACCAACGGCGCCACCCTCGTTGGCGCCGGCGTCCTGGCCGCGGGGCACGATACCGCCGACGCCGTCTCCTGAGTGGTCGGTTGACCGGCGGGAACGGGTGCGAGCGCGGTTCGCGCGCATGCCAGAATGGCGGGCATGACGTACACCCTCGTGCTGCTGCGCCACGGCGAGAGCGAATGGAATGCCATGAACCTGTTCACCGGCTGGGTGGACGTGCACCTGACCGATAAGGGCATGGCCGAGGGGAAGCGCGCCGGGGAACTGCTGGCCGAACACGGCATCCTGCCCGATATCGTCTACACCTCCGTGCTGCGGCGCGCGATCAGCACCGCGAATATCGCGCTGGACGCCGCCGACCGGCACTGGATCCCGGTCGTGCGCGACTGGCGCCTGAACGAGCGCCACTACGGCGATCTGCAGGGTAAGAACAAGACGCAGGTCCGCGACCAGTACGGCGACGATCAGTTCATGCTGTGGCGGCGCAGCTACGACACCCCGCCGCCGCCGATCGACCCGGCGAACGAGTACAGCCAGGAGGGCGACCCGCGCTACCAGGGCATCGACGTCCCCAAGACCGAATGCCTGCTCGACGTGGTGAACCGGATGGTCCCGTACTGGGAGTCGACCATCTCCAAGGACCTGCTCTCCGGCAAGACCGTCCTCGTTGCGGCACACGGCAATTCGCTGCGCGCACTGGTCAAGCACCTGGACCGGATCTCCGATGACGATATCGCGGGCCTGAACATCCCCACCGGCATCCCGCTGCGCTACGAGCTCGACGAGAACCTGCGCCCGGTTCGCCCGCGCGAATACCTCGACCCCGAGGCCGCCGCCGCGGGTGCCGCGGCCGTCGCCAGCCAGGGCGGCAAGTAGGTATTTCCTTCGGCTGAGGCCGACAACGCGCCGCGACCGGCATCGGTCGCGGCGGGTTGCTGTTTCCGGCCGTCGCGCGGTCGGGTGTCCGACAAGTTGCCGCAGCCGGGTACCGCTATCGAATTGCCGCCGCGGATGGCCGGTCCCTTGATGCGAGCGTGGTCTCGGGTTCGGGCTTGCTCGAGTCGCTGGGAAGTAGGACCGCGCGTCTGCGCCGAATTTCGTCAATGTCCCGGTGCGGGGGAACCCGGGCTGGTAAGCCGAATCCGGCCCGAGCGTGCACTTCTCGCGCATTCATGCTCGAACCCGCGGGGTATGGGCGGTTGTGCACGCTCGGACCTGGGCCACTCGGTCCTAGTCGACCACCGCGAATGCCGCCGCCAATGGCGGGAAGATCGCGCGGGCATCCGCACCGGCGAACCAGAGTCCGACGGTGAATACCGAGGTGGCCTCGAGGTACTTGGCGCGATGCAGTCCGCCCGCCGAAATCGGTTGCAGCTCGAGATCTTCGGCGAGCACTGCGACCTGTCGCACCGCGTCCGCGTTGTCGCCGCAGATCGGGACCGCCAGCCTGCTGTTTTCGAAGACGCGGCGCTTCGATTCCCACACCTCGGCCGCGCAGACATTGAACGCCTTCACCACATGCGCATCCGGAACCGTTGCCGCGATGCGTGCGGCGACCGCGTCCTCTGACAGCACGAAGGCCAGCACCCCCTCCGGCGCGGCCGCGTCCGGCAGGAACGCATTGGTGCAGTCGATCACCGTTCGTCCGGCGAGTGAGCCGCCGATTTCGCCGAGCACTTCGTCAAGGGCACTTACCGGAAGCGCGAGCAATACGACCGCCCCGAATTCGGCCGCCGCGCCGATACTTCCGCCGCGTGCCCCGTGCCCGATGGATGCCGCTAGCGCGTCCGCTGCTACGCGGGACCGCGCACCGATGACAACCTCATGTCCGGCCGCGGCCCAGCCGCCGCCCAGTGCCCTCGCCATCGCTCCGGCTCCGATGATTCCGATTCGCATACCAACTCCTAGCTCGGGATGTATTCGGAAGCGACGCTAGGGATTCCGATAGGCACCCGAAGGTGCGCAATGGCGGTGGCAGGCTGGTGTCATGACGGTCGAATCCGCACAGCCGGTGGAATTCGCGCCATACGGCGATTACGAGGCCGACTGCCCGGCCCGACTCGGTGTCGACCTGTTCGGCAACCGTTGGCTCACGGTGATCGTCTACATGCTGCGCGATGGCCCGATGCGTCCCGGCGAACTCCGCGCGGCCATCGGCGGCATCAGTCAGAAGATGCTGACCCAGACCCTGCGCCGGATGGAGTCCATGACCCTCATCGAGCGCCACCGCTACGCCGAGGCCCCGCCGCGGGTCGAGTACGAACTCACCGAAGCCGGACGCGAGCTGCTGACCCCGATATATGCCTTGGGCGAATGGGTGGACAAGCATGGTCGCGCGGTCGGTGCGGCACTGGCGGGCGAAGACGACTGATGCTCGCGGAGGCGGGGGGTAACAACTCGTAAACGATCGGCTAACAAGGCTCGAAGTACCCATGACCTGCGCGAAACTTCACGTACCCGGAGTTGGGTTGTCGGTCGGCGACCGTACGATTCAAGGGTGAGTGTTCCCCAGGCCGTCCTTCTGGCAGTCCTCGCGGCTGTCGTCGGCCTGGCAGTCGGCGGGCTACTTATCCCGTTCATGAACGCCAGGCAGGCCGCCCGCAGGCAGGCAGATTCCGGCCTCACCATGTCCCAGGTCCTCGACCTGATCGTGCTCGCGTCCGAGAGCGGTATCGCCGTCGTCGACGAGTACCGCGATGTGGTGCTGGTCAACCCGCGCGCAGAGGAGTTGGGCCTGGTTCGCAACCGGCTGCTCGACGAGCGTGCCTGGGCGGCGGTGGAGAAGGTGCTCGCCACCGGCGAGTCCGCCGAATTCGATCTCACCGCCAAAAATCCGATGCCCGGCCGCAGCCGGATCGCCGTGCGCGGAGTGGCAAGGCAGCTATCGCGCGAAGAAACCAGCTTCACCGTGCTGTTCGCCGACGACGATTCCGAGCAGGCGCGGATGGAGGCCACCCGCCGGGACTTCGTCGCCAATGTCAGTCACGAACTCAAAACCCCCGTCGGCGCGATGAGCCTGCTGGCCGAGGCCATGCTGGAATCGGCGGAGGATCCCGAGGCGGTCCGGCACTTCGGTCAGCGGGTACTCGGCGAATCCCGGCGCCTGGGCAAGATGGTCACCGAGTTGATCGCGCTATCGCGGCTGCAGGGTGCGGAAAAGCTGCCCGAACTCGAGGTGGTGGACGTCGACACGGTGGTGATGCAGGCGGTCGACCGCTCCCGCACCGCCGCCGAGGCCGCTGGCATCACCGTCAGCACCGATCGCCCCAGCGGACTCGAAGTGCTCGGCGACGAAACGCTGCTCGTTACCGCGCTGTCCAACCTGGTGGAGAACGCCATCGCGTACTCGCCGACCGGCTCCCATGTCTCGGTGAGCCGCTCACTGCGCGGCGATCACGTCGCGATGGCGGTGACCGATCGCGGTATCGGCATCGCCAAGGAAGACCAGGAGCGGGTGTTCGAACGCTTCTTCCGATCCGATAAGGCACGCTCGCGTGCCACCGGCGGTACCGGGCTCGGCCTGGCTATCGTCAAACACGTGGCAGCCAACCACAACGGTGAAATCACCCTGTGGAGCAAGCTGGGCACCGGATCGACGTTCACCCTGCGAATACCTGCCCACCACGAATCCGGCGGCGAGGAAGAGGTCGACGGCGCCGTGGTGAGCATGAGAGAAATACACCCGCGCCCCACGGGGCCGGGTAGACCAAATGGTGTGGAGGCACGCAGATGACGAGTGTTCTGATCGTCGAAGATGAGGAGTCGCTGGCCGATCCGCTTGCGTTCCTGCTGCGCAAGGAGGGCTTCGAGGTCACCGTGGTCGGTGACGGACCATCCGCGCTCGCCGAATTCGACCGCTCCGGTGCCGATATCGTGCTGCTCGACCTGATGCTGCCCGGTATGAGCGGCACTGATGTGTGCAAACAGTTGCGTACGCGCAGTGGTGTCCCGGTGATCATGGTGACCGCGCGTGACAGCGAGATCGATAAGGTGGTCGGTCTGGAACTCGGCGCCGACGACTACGTCACCAAGCCGTACTCCGCACGCGAACTGATCGCCCGCATCCGGGCGGTACTGCGCCGTGGCGCTGGCGATGAACTGGACGGCGGCAATGAGAGCGGTGTGCTCGAGGCCGGACCGGTGCGGATGGATGTCGACCGCCACACTGTGCATGTCAACGGCAGGCAGGTCACCCTGCCGCTCAAGGAATTCGATCTGCTCGAGTACCTGCTGCGCAACTCCGGCCGGGTGCTGACCCGCGGCCAGCTGATCGATCGGGTCTGGGGTGCCGATTATGTCGGTGACACCAAGACCCTCGACGTCCACGTCAAGCGGCTGCGCTCGAAGATCGAGGGCGATCCGGCCAAGCCGGAGCATTTGGTGACGGTGCGCGGCCTCGGTTACAAGCTCGAGGCCTGATCGGCGCCAGCGAGGCGGGCCAGCCGTACGGATCGTCCGCCGCGCAGCGGTGGCGCATGGCGTACGGCGGCGAATTACCGCGAATTGATGACGGGCGCAGCCGCCGAGGCCCCGACAACCTCGGCTGCACGCTACGTCAGGGGAAAATCAGGGCAGGTAAACCCAGGTGGGGCCGAGGCCGGGGAGGTCGTTCTTGCGCAGGGTGATCCAGCCGAGATCGTCTTCCTGCATGCAGTCGTAGACATCGGCTGCGCTGGTGCCGCGGCAGGCGATGGTGCGGCTGATGCCATACGGGCTCATGATCAGGTTCTTGCCATTCGCCTGGGCGTTGATTGCCTCGGGGGTGTTGGCGGGCAGGAAGTCGGCAGTGAAATCGGCGTATTTGGCCGGGTCACCATTGGGTTCCGCGTGCGCGGCCCCGGTCAGCGCGACGGTGGCACCGAGCGCGATGGTGGTCAGGGCGAGTGCTTTCTTCAACATGACCGCACATCCAACCCCATCCGGGTAAAGCTCGCATGGCGGGTAGGTGAATCGCCCGCTATGCAAACCTCACGCTCGTTCGCCTCCCGAATCTTTTGCCGGTCGTCGGTGCTGCGAGATCACGTTGCGGGCTGTCGGCCGGGTGCGTGATCGCTGCTAGGCGTGCCGGACGAGTTACCCAGGTACGCACGAATTCAGCTGTCGCCGCGGACGATTGCGTCTGTCACGCTGACTGGTCTGTGATGTTCGCTTCGGGTTTCATCCGATTCGCGTGCACGGTCGCCGGGTGGATCGCGATGAGCCCGAGCCCCTCCCGGCGTTTGCAGTGCCTGGCCAGTTCCTCATAGGCCGGTACGCCGAGCAGTTCCTTCAGTTCGGGGGCATAGGACTGCCACACCGGACGGGCCCCGACATGCGCGTCGGGGGAGCCGGAGCAGTACCAATCCAGGTCCTCACCGCCGGGACCCCAGCCGCGCCGGTCGTACTCGGTGATGGTGGTCTTCAGGATCTGCACCCCGTCGGGGCGTTCCACCCAATCCTGGGTGCGCCGGATCGGCAGCTGCCAGCACACATCCGGCTTCACCTCGAGCGGTTCGATGCCCTTGCGCAGCGCCATGGTGTGCAGTGCGCAGCCGACGCCGCCCGCAAAGCCGGGCCGGTTCAGGAAAATGCAGGCGCCGTCGAATCGGCGGGTGCGCAGTGCGGGCTCGTCCTCCAGCTCGTCGAGCTCGAGATAGCCCTTCTTGGTGATCTTGCCCTCGGCGTCGGTCGCCTCGTCCATCAGCTGCCAGTCTTGCGGTGTGAGCATTTTCACAGCATTGGTCAGGCGCTTGCGATCGTCCTTATCGGAGAGGAATGCGCCGTGCGAGCAGCAGCCGTCATCGGGGCGGTCGCTCAGAATTCCCTGGCATGCCGGAGTGCCGAAGACACACGTCCAGCGCGACAGCAGCCACGTCAAATCGGCGACGATCACATGCTCGTCGTTTGCTGGATCGACGAACTCGATCCATTCCCGGGGAAAGTCGAGATCGACCTCCGGCGCCGGATCGATCTTTCCCGCTGGTCGGGGTCTCTTGGAGCCGCTCACGACTGCGCCTCGCTGGCGCTCGGCTCCGTCGTGCGCGGCGCCGCGCTGTGCTTGCTGGTTCGCCCGCTGCGCTCACTCACTGCTGCGCCTACCGTCACACTCAGGACGCTAACAGCTCAGTCGCCTGGTCTAAAGGGCCGGTTCACCCAGTACCGTGTTCATGTGCGGCTTGGGGTTCTCGATGTCGGAAGCAATACCGTTCACCTGCTCGTGGTGGACGCCCATCGTGGTGGTCATCCGATGCCCATGAGCTCGACAAAGGCCACGTTACGGCTATCAGAGAACATGGACGGCCAGGGCCGCATCACCGTCCAGGGCGCCGAACGCCTGATCGCGACGGTCGCCGAATTCGCCAGCATCGCCGAGACATCCAGATGCGTCGAGTTGATGCCGTTCGCTACCTCCGCGCTGCGCGAGGCGACGAACTCCGATGAAGTCCTGGCCCGGGTCCGGGCCGAGACCGGTGTCGAGCTGCAGGTGCTCTCCGGTGTCGACGAGGCGCGGCTGACGTTCCTCGCGGTGCGCCGCTGGTACGGCTGGAGTGCGGGGCGGATCCTGAATCTCGATATCGGCGGCGGCTCACTGGAAATGACCAATGGCGGTGACGAGGAACCCGATGCCGCACTCTCGCTGCAACTCGGCGCCGGACGCTTGACGAGGGAATGGCTGCGCGAGGATCCGCCGGGTAAGCGTCGCGTCGCGGTGCTGCGCGATTGGCTCGACGCGGAACTGGTCACGCCGACGAAACAGCTGCTGGAGGCCGGTAAACCGGATCTCGCGGTGGGGACATCGAAAACCTTTCGGTCCCTTGCCCGGCTCACCGGAGCGGCACCCTCTTCGGCCGGGCTACGGGTGCGCCGTACACTCACCAGCTCAGGTCTGCGCCAACTGATCGCCTTCATCTCGAGAATGACGGCGGCGGACCGTGCAGAATTGGAAGGCGTAAGTTCCGATCGGTCACAGCAATTGGTGGCTGGCGCATTGGTCGCGGAGGCGAGTATGCGGGCACTATCGCTGGATACCCTCGAGATTTGTCCCTGGGCACTGCGCGAGGGGCTCATCTTGCGCAAACTGGATACCGATATGAACGGTGGACCGAGGGCCAGGGCATTGCCGGGTGTCGTCGTGGACGCCAGTGGTAAGCCGGTGCCCGGCGGCGGTATATCGGGCCCGATCGAAACGGTGTCGTCATGAGTGAGGATTCCAAGCAGCTATCGGTTGCCGAGCTGCTGGCACGCAACGGTGCGCAGGGCGCGGCCTCATCCGGTGGCGGTGGTCGGCGGCGGCGCAGTGGCCGCGGCATCTCGGTAGCCGAGCTGACCGGTGACCTCCCGGCCATTCCGGCCGGCGGCGGTGGCGGCCATTCGGCGCACGCCGCACCCGAGGCCGCCGAGGAACCGGCATACGAACCACCGTCGTACGAATCCACCGGGTATGACGCTTCCGGCTACCGGTCCGCCGGATTCGAGTCCGGCGGCTATGGCTCCGCCGGGTTCGAAACGCCTGCGCCCGAACCGGTTTCGTATGCCGCGCCGGAACCGTCGTCGTATGCCGCGCCGGAACCGTATGCACCGCCCGCGCCCGAACTGCCCAACTACTCGCCGATGTCGGGGCCGATCAGCAGATACGACCCGCTTTCGGCCTATGCCGCTCCGGACGCCGATCCATTGCCCGAACCCGGATGGTCCAGCCGGGTCATGCCGGGGCGGGAAATGCCGGGCCGGGATGTGGCGCCATCGCGGCACTCGGCTCCCGCGGATCCGTTGTCGGCACCGCTGTCGGATCTCTATGCCCCGGCACCGGACCCGTACGCGTCACCGCTGTCGGATGGCGCATCCGCCGCGGGCTCCGGCCGCATCGGTCGTCGACACCGGCACGCGGAACCGGTCGAGGAGACCACCGAGGTCCGGCCGCTGCACGATATCGGCCGCAGCACCGGCCACCGTGCGGATGCCCCACCCGCCCCGCAGCAGAACGGATCGCGAGCCGGTGGCCGAGCCGCCCGGCGACGCGCCGCGGAGGCCGAGGCCGAGGCCGAAGTCGGACCTTCGACCGCGGCGTGGTCACCGTCCACCAATGGCTTCGCGCCCGAGTCGGCGCCGCTGCCGCTGCCGGACGGTCCATCGAGATCGCAGGCTCCCGACCGGGCCGCGAATCGCGGGGTCGATCCCGAATCCGAGCAGCGAAGATCCACACGACGCGACGGTTCGCGCGGACCGGCCGACGGCGGTCTGCCCGCGTGGTCGGCGCGAAGACATGTGCCACCCAACAACAGCGCGCCCGAATCCGGTGGCATCCCCACCGCTGCGTGGTCACTGGCCAGTCAGGATCAACAGCTCGTCTCCGGCCAGACCGTGGCGGGCGACCTGCTGCGCGATGGTGTCGAACGGGCCGAGCGCGCCGATGCCGAGCGTGCGAACGGGCGCGGCCGGCGTGGCCGATCGAAACGTGACGCAGGTCCGGCACCTACCGATCTGGACGATGGGTATGACGGTCGAACCGATGTGTACGAACCGTTCTCGACGGGCGATGCCCTCGACGATCACGACGCCGATTACGACGACGATTACGACGACGACTCGGATTCGGAACATTCGCGTGCCGCATCGTTCCCGCGCCGCTCACGCCGAGCACGGAAGGCGGAGGACGACGCCAATCGCCGCCAGTGGATGATTCTCGGCGGTCAGAGCACCGGCGCGGCCGTCGCCGGAATGTTGCTGTTCAAGGGCTTCGAGCGGATGTGGGAAATGCTTCCCTGGGTCGCGCTGTGCCTGGCGATGATCGTGATCCTCGGACTGGTGGCATTGGTGCGAATATTGCGGCGCACCGATGACATTCTCAGTACGGTGATCGCCGTCGTCGTGGGCATCTTTGTCACGTTGGGACCGCTAGCCTTTCTTCTCAGTACGAACTGAGCAGGGAGCAGCTGTGGGGAACATCGGGCAGGCGAACGACATCAGGGCGGACAGCGCGGAGCGGGGGCCCGCGCCGGATCATGACGTGCACACCGAACCCCACCCGCTCGGCGGGCCCGGTGGACAGCAGATCCTCGTCGGCCTCTCGACGGCCTCGGTGTATCCGCAGAACACCGAGGCAGCGTTCCGGTATGCGGCCGAAATCGGTTACGACGGAATCGAATTGATGGTCTGGGCCGAACCAGCCAGTCAGAGCATCGCCACGGTCCAGGCCTACTCCCGCAAATACGACATACCGGTCCTGGCCATCCACGCACCGTGCCTGCTGATCTCCCAGCGGGTATGGGGTTCGGATCCGGTGGCCAAACTCGAGCGCAGCGTGCGCACCGCCGAGGCGCTCGGTGCCGGCACCGTGGTGGTACATCCGCCGTTCCGCTGGCAGCGCCGCTACGCGCAAGGCTTCGCCGACCAGGTCGCGGAGCTGGAGGAGCACAGCCACGTCATCGTCGCGGTGGAGAATATGTTTCCCATGCGCGCGGACACCCTCTTCGGTCGCGGCGCCGGTTCGGCGAAGCGGCTGGAGCGCCGCGGCGGGCCCGGACCCGGGGTGACCGCGTTCAGCCCCTCCTACGATCCGACCGATACCGGATTCCGGCACTACACCCTCGACCTTTCGCATACCGCGACCGCGGGCGCCGACCCGCTGGCGCTGGCTGCGCGGATGGGCCACGGCCTGGCCCACCTGCATCTCGCCGACGGCCGTGGCGCGGCGCACGACGAACATTTGGTACCGGGCGAGGGCACCCAGCCGTGCGCCGAGCTGTGCGCGACCTTGATCCGATCCGGTTTCGCCGGGCACGCGATCGCCGAGATCAACACCCAGAACGCCCGCACCACACCGGACCGCGCTGGCATGCTGGACCGCACGCTGGCCTTCGCCAGACAGCACCTCAACGCCCCCGCCCCCGCGCCGAGGCATGCGAACCGCGTTTGATCCGACACCGAGCTGCGGATCCAGCACCGAGGTGTGATCTTGCTCCGATCTCCCGGCAGAGGGGAATGCGAACCGCAATCCGCCTCGTTTACGCTGTACGAACGCCGCGAGCCGCTTTTGTGGCCGACCGACGATAGGAGTGACGATGCCGGAGCTGACCGCCGATCTCGAGCGAACCGCCGCTAGCGGTGTCGCTTCCAGCGACCCGCAAGCAGTCGCCAGCAATGCACCTTTCAGCCGGGTGGTCACCCTGACCGAACTGCTGGCGGCAACTCCCGAAACCGGCCGCTACCTGGGCTTCATCGATAAGATCTGGACCATCGGCCCGAAGGTGCACGGCGGCACCATGGTTGCGACCAGCGCCGCTGCGGCCACCCGTTGGCTGCGCGCCGCCGATCCGGCCCTGGTGGCAATGGCCCCCATCGCGGCGAGCTCCGATTTCCTCGGTGCCCCCGAACCGGGTGAGGTGGAATACGAGGTGCACATCAGCAAGGTGGGTCGACAGATCTGCCTGGTCGATGTGAACCTGATCCAGCAGGGACGCAAGCTGGTGCGCACCGCCTTCACCTTCGGCCACCTCGATGACGTCGAGCCGGTCTTCGCGCCGCAGCACGGCGATATGCCGGTCGAACCGCCCGCCGATGCGATCGGATACCAGGGCTCGTCGATGGGCAAGCTCGTCCATGTCGCCCAGGGTGCCGACCTGTACCTCGACCGTTCCTGGGCGCCGTTCCTCGACGGCGAGAAGGGTGAACCGCGTCTGCGTCTTTGGATGCGTCCCTTCGACGGCGATCAGCAGGACCTCGATGTCGCCATGTACTTCGCGATGATGTCCGCCGATATGAGCCCGCCGGTTCCGGTCAACCTGGGCCACTTCGGCTGGGCCCCGACGGTGCAGATGACCACCTACCTGCGCCGTCGGCCTGCTCCGGGCTGGCTGCGGATCATCGCGACCAGTCAAGAGGTCGGCGGCCGCATGTTCGACGAGGACCAGCTGGTGCTGGACTCCACCGGTGCGGTCGTGGCGCAGAGTCGCCAGCTCGCGCTGGTGCCGCAGCAGCGGTAGCACGGGTTTCCGCACCGGCACCGGTTCCCCAGCGCCGGGGCGATATTGCCGCGCGATTAGCCTCTAGTCCTATGACGAGAGTTGCGGTGATCGGTGGCGGTCGCATCGGGGAGGCGTTGATCGCCGGGTTGCTGGAATCGGGACGGGCGGCCAGGGATCTGGTCGTCGTGGAGACGCATCCGGATCGCGCCGAACTGATCGGCGACCGGCTCGGTGTGCGGGTGACCGATTCGATCGCCGACGCGGTCGTCGGTGCGGATGTCCTGGTCATCGCGGTCAAGCCGGGTGATGTGGATACCGTCCTTACCCAGCTGGCGAAGGCCGAACTCGACAGCGACCGGGATCAGATCCTGGTGTCGCTGGCCGCGGGTGTGCCGACGACGCGCCTGGAGAACAAACTGCCCGCCGGATTCCCGGTGGTGCGGGTGATGTCGAATACCCCGATGCTGGTCGGCGAGGGCATGAGTGTGCTCGCACCGGGCCGCTACGCCCGCTCCGAACAGCTGGCCCAGGTGACCGAACTGCTCGCCGCGGTCGGCAAGGTGGCCACCGTGACCGAGGCGCAGATGGACGCGGTGACCGCGGTATCGGGCTCGGGACCCGCGTACTTCTTCCTGGTGGTCGAGGCCATGATCGATGCCGGTGTCGGACTCGGCCTGGCCCGCGATGTCGCCACCCAGCTCGTGGTGCAGACGATGATCGGCTCGGCCGCGTTGCTCGAGGAGTCCGGGCAGACTGCCGTCGAGCTACGCGCCGCCGTGACCTCTCCGGCGGGCACCACCGCCGCCGCGGTGCGGGAATTGGAGCGGGGCGGGGTGCGCTCGGCCTTTCTCGAGGCATTGCATGCTGCCAAGCACAGGTCGGCGGAGCAGGGCGCGGGCGATGGGCCGGGAGGCGGTAGCGCAGTGTGACCACGCGGGGCCCTGGGAGTGCCGACAGCGGCGCGCAACCGGCCCGGCGGCGGTAGCCTGCCGGTAGGGGGTAGTACGGGGTGACCGAAATCAAACTCAGCGCATATTCACGATGACCGGTCGGTTCCCTGCATGTAAACCTGATTTCTCACACCCGTCGCAGTAATCCCACTGGTCCCGCTAAGCTTCAAGGAGCACGTGCGTGTCTGTTCCGCCGGTGGGGAAGCCGGCGGCGCGGACGTGCCGGAGGTCAGTGGTGCAATGATGTCTAACAAGATGTCTGCAAATAGCTCAGGGACGTCGCCAGGTAGCTCAGGACCATCGGGCGGCCGGGCCGGTTCCCGGACGCAAGGCGGCTCGGCGTCTCCGACGCAATCAGTGCTCGGCGGTGGTACCCAGTTCCTCACCGTCGCCGAGGTGGCGAATCTCATGCGGGTATCCAAGATGACCGTGTATCGGCTGGTGCACTCGGGTGAATTGCCCGCCGTGCGGGTCGGTCGCTCGTTCCGGGTGCATGCCAAAGCGGTCCACGACTACCTGGAGACGTCCTACTTCGACGCTGGATGAGGCGATTTCATCCGCTTGTCGGTGTCCCGGTAGGATGAACCCTCGGTTCGTGTGCGCCTGCCTGGCGGCACCGCTTTGTGGTGTCCGGTGCCTGCTGGCGGCGCGGACGCTGAAACAGGCGTACGTGATTGGCGTGCGCGCCGAGTAGAGAGAACGCGAGGACAACCCTATGGGTTCTGTGATCAAGAAGCGCCGCAAGCGCATGTCGAAGAAGAAGCACCGCAAGCTGCTTCGCCGCACGCGTGTTCAGCGGCGCAAACTCGGCAAGTAAGTCGCGTAGCGACTGCTTGCAGGTCGCTCGAAACGGTCAGCGCGTTAGCTGGGAGGCCCGTCACCGATTGGTGGCGGGCTTTTCTTTTTGAAACAGCGAGTTTTGAAAGCTGCTCGTGTTTCGGGTGACTGAAGTCATCGTTAGAACCTGGTTAATAATCCCGGCGTATGCGAATCGACCAGTTACGCTGGTAGCGCAGTCAATGGAATGGGGGGCTGTCACAGTTGGGATCCGGTGCGGTGGGTTCTGAGGTACGGGATGGACATACACCCAAGGTGGTGATGGTGACCGGTGCCAGCCGATTCTTCGGCGGCAACGTGGTCGCGCGGCTGGCCCAGGATCAGAACATCGAACGCATCCTGGCCGTCGACACCATGACCCCCGGTCGTGACCTGCAACGGCGCATGGGCCGCGCCGAGTTCATTCGCGCCGATATTCGAAATCCCTTGATCCGCAAGGTAATCGGCGGCAATGAGGTCGATACCGTGGTGCACGCGTCGATGGTCGCGCATCCTCCGGCCGGTGGCGGCCGGGCGGTGATGAAGGATCTCAATGTCCTCGGCGCCATGCAACTGCTCGCGGTCTGTCAGAAATCGCCTTCGGTGCGTCGGGTGGTGGTGCGTTCGACCTCCGCGGTCTACGGATGCAGCGCCAAGGATCCGGCGAAATTCACCGAGGAAATGGGGGCGCGAACGCCACCGAGCGGTTGGTTTGCTCGGGACATGATCGAAATCGAGGGATTCGTTCGCGGACTCGGTCGACGCCGCCCCGATATTGCTACCGCGATTTTGCGTCTGGCGCCCATTGTTGGCCCGCGCCTGGCCGGGCGCGGTGTGCAGTATCTGCGTTCGCCGGTGGCGCCGACGGTCTTCGGCCGCGATGCCAGGCTGCAGTTGCTGCACGAGGAGGACGCCATCGCCGCGATGGCACACGCCGCGCGGCAGGCACCCGGCGGCACCTACAACATTGCCGGTGACGGCGCGCTGGCGCTATCACAGGCCATCCGGCGCGCTGGCCGCATCGAGCTGCCGATCCCGTGGATGGTGTTCCGCACCGCGGGTCGCGCGCTCATGGGGCCGATCATGCGTGACTTCACCAGTGAACAGCTCGACTATTTCCATTTCGGCTGTGGCCTGGACACCACCCGCATGCGCACCGAGCTCGGGTTCGTACCGCGCTGGACGACGGTGCAGGCATTCGACGACTTCATCGGGGGCGCAGCGTCGCGGCCCGTCATCGATCCCGCCTGGGTCGATGCCGCAGAACATAAACTGCTCGGCCTGTTGGGGGCCGGTACGGGAGCACATTCATGAATGACGTAGCCAAAGTCATCCAACTCCACGATCTGAACATAGAAACGCGTCAGCGAACCGCGCCCCGGCGCTGGCCGGAGCCGGTGACCGGCGAGGCAACGCCGAGCCAGGTGGTGACCTCGCTCACCGAACGTCTGGCCGCGAGCGAACCGCCCGCGCCGCAGTCCCTATCGGATATGCTGCGCGGCGCCGTCGGCAAGCAGATCCGCAGCACCGCGGAATTCGCGCGTCGCCGCATGACCGGCGACTACCAGGTCGACGAATTCGGTTTCGACGAGCATCTGCTCGAATCGCTCATCCTGCCCACGCTGCGCCCGCTCTCGGATTACTGGTTCCGGGTGCAGGTCAACGGGATCGAGAACATTCCCGAGGCAGGCGGTGCGCTGATCGTCGCCAACCACGCGGGCACGGTTCCGCTCGACGGGCTGATGCTGCAACTGGCGGTCCACGATCGGCATCCGAAGGAACGCGCACTGCGCCTGCTGGCTGCCGACCTCATCTTCGAGATGCCGGTGCTCGGCGTGCTGGCCCGCAAGGCGGGCCACACCCTGGCCTGCCGCCCGGATGCCGAAAGGCTTTTGCGCGCTGGCGAATTGACCGGTGTTTTCCCCGAGGGCTTCAAGGGCGTCGGTAAGCAGTTCACCGACCGGTATAAGCTGCAGCGCTTCGGTCGCGGTGGCTTCGTCGCGGCGGCGGTGCGGACCGGCACGCCGATCATCCCGTGCTCGATCGTCGGCTCCGAGGAGATCTACCCGAAGCTGGCCGATATCAAGCCGCTGGCGCGACTGCTCAATCTGCCGTATTTCCCGGTGACACCGCTGTTCCCGCATTTGGGCCCGCTCGGCGCGCTGCCGCTGCCGTCCAAGTGGTACATCGAATTCGGCGAGCCGATCCCGACCACCGGCTACGAGGCCGAGGCGGCCGACGATCCGATGACCATGTTCGAGGTCACCGACCAGGTCCGCGAAACCATCCAGCAGACGCTCTACAAGCTACTCACCAAGCGTCGCAACGCGTTCACGGGTTAGCGGACGACCCGGACGTTCGCCCGACCCGTCGTCCCGGCGAACGCCGGGACCCAGTCCGGAAACCCCTCGACCGCACTGGATTCCGGCGTTCGCAGGGGCGACGGTGCGGGCTGATCAGTGCTCGCGGCGTCGGGTGACCGCCGCGGCTACCGCGCCACCGGCGGCACCGAGCGCCAGCGCCGTCGGCACGCCGATCTTGGCGGCCTTGCGTCCGGTACGGAAGTCGCGGATCTCCCAGCCGCGATTCTTCGCCACCTCGCGTAGATCCGAATCCGGATTGATCGCCACCGCGGTGCCGACCAGCGACAACATCGGCACATCGTTGTGGCTGTCGGAGTAGGCCGTACAACGCTTGAGGTTCAAGCCTTCTCGGATTGCCAGCGTGCGCACCGCATGTGCCTTGCCCAGCCCGTGCAGAATGTCGCCGACCAGTCGTCCGGTGAACTTGCCGTCCACGCTCTCGGCAACCGTGCCGAGTGCGCCGGTCAGCCCGAGCCGCTTCGCGATCACCTGCGCCAACTCGACCGGCGTCGCGGTAACCAGCCATACCTGCTGCCCCGCGTCCAGGTGCATCTGTGCCAAAGCCCTTGTCCCCGGCCAGATCTTGTCGGCGATGATCTCGTCGTAGATCTCCTCGCCGAGGGCGGCCAATTCGGCGGTCGGGCGGCCCGCGATGAATGCGAGTGCCTTCTCCCGGCCCGCGGCCATATCGGTGCTGTTCTCCTTGCCGGTGACCCGGAACTTCACCTGTTTCCAGGCGACGTCCACCAGATCGGAGGTCTTGAAGTATTTGCGCGCGGCCAGCCCGCGGGCGAAATGCACGATCGACGCACCCTGCACCATGGTGTTGTCGACATCGAAGAACGCGGCCGCGGTCAGGTCACGTGGTACCTCGGGCCCGAGCGCCTCGACATCGGCCTCGGCGAGTTCGGCGTCGTGCAGTGACAGCGCCGCCTCGGCACTGGCCTCACCGGCCAGATTGGCCCGCAGCTCTTCCTCGCTCGGGCCGAAGGGGCTGCGAGAGATGCGTGCGAGTTGGTCCTGCAGACCCTGGCCGAGCCGACCCTGATTCCACCGCACCGGAAACTCGCCGAATCGTCCCGCGATGAAACCTGCCCTTGCCACCTTCGATCGTTCCGGCACCAGTACCTCCGCCCGTCGCGCGAACCACCCCCACATTAGCTGGCCGCGGTGACAGTTAAGGCAGTACGGCACGCTCCGATCGGGGCGTGCCGAGGCGATTTAATATCGGCCATGACCAATCCCACACATTCGGTGACGCTGCTGACGAGATCGGGCTGCGGGCTCTGTGTCACCGCGCTCGAGCAACTTCGGGCGATCTGTGCCGAATTCGACATCGAACCCTCGACCGTTGATGTCGATGAAATCGCCGGAACCGACCCTGGCCTGCGCGCGGAGTACGGCGACCGGCTTCCTGTCGTGCTGCTCGACGGCCGTGAGCACAGCTATTTCGATGTCGACGAGCCCCGATTGCGGGCCGACTTGACTCGCTGAGCGATAGCTGATCCGGCCCGATTCCGCCGCGCTGCTGGTCGCGGCGGAAAATGAGGCCAAATTCACCGACTTTGTGAAGGGCTGCACAAGCGGTTACGGTGGTGGCACGCGACCCGCATGCAGAGGCTGCGGATCCACCGCGTAGTGAACCCAGCATTCCGAATACTTCGACCATGGCACCGGACCGCCCCGGGCACACGAGGTCGAACGATGAACCGGACCTCGCCGGAGGCCGGAACGAGGAGCCGACGACGTGACAGAGCAGCATGAGGCGCCAAGCGGCGTCTCCGGCAGGGCTCTGCAGAAGGACATCCCGCAGGCCACGGTGGCGCGACTGGCCACCTATCTCCGGGTCCTCGCCATGTTGGCCGACGACGGTGTTGCCATCGTATCGAGTGAGGAACTGGCTGTCGCGGCGGGTGTCAATTCCGCCAAGTTGCGCAAGGACCTTTCCTTCCTCGGCCCCAATGGCGTTCGGGGTGTCGGCTATGACGTCGCCAAGTTGCGCACCAGGATCGAGGATGTGCTCGGTCTGTCGCAGGGACATCGGGTGGTGCTGGTCGGCGCCGGAAATCTGGGCCGGGCCCTGGTGGGCTACGGCGGCTTCCGGCGGCGTGGATTCACCGTGGTCGGCATGTTCGACAGCCATCCCGAGGTGATCGGCTTATCCGTCGCCGGTCTGGTGGTGTGCGATGTCGCGGATCTGGCTCGGGCCATCGATGCGTTGAAGCCGACCATCGCAGTGATCACCGTGCCCGACGATGCGGCGCAGGACGTCTGCGACCAGCTGGTCGCCTCCGGGCTGCAGTCGATCCTGAGCTTTGCCCCGTGTGAGCTAACCGCGCCGGAGACCGTGGAGGTCCGCCGGGTCGACCTGGCGGTCGAGCTGCAGATGCTGTCGTTCGAGACCGCGCGCAATGCTCCGGCCCTGCCCGAGATCGCGCACGCGGTCTCCGGCCGCATCGCCCATCGCGTGCCCGCGCACACTGCTGCCGGACATCCGGCACTCAAACACTCGACGACCTCGCATTCGGCAACGGAGCCATCCAGCAAGGGATCGGTGGTTACACCATGAGTGAGCGTAGCGAACGAATCATGTGCCAGCGCGCCATGCGCATGACGCAGCCGAGCGCCAGCGAGGCGGAGTCATGAGCATTCTGTTAGTCGGGATTTCGCATCGCAGCGCGCCTGTCTCGATTCTGGAGAAGGTCGCGATCACCGACGCGGACCGGCCGAAGCTGATCGACCGAATGCTCACCTCCAGCCACGTCTCCGAGGCGATGATCGTCTCGACCTGCAACCGCGTCGAGGTCTACGCCGTTGTCGACGCCTTCCACGGCGGTCTCGCCGAGGTCGGCGAACTATTGACCAAACATTCCGGACTACCGCTGCCGGATCTGACCAAGCACGCCTACGTCCGCTACAGCGAGGCCGCCGCCGAACATCTGTTCGCGGTGGCCAGCGGCCTGGATTCGATGGTGATCGGCGAGCAGCAGGTGCTCAGCCAGATCCGCGGCGCCTATGCCTCCGCCGATGCCCAGCAGGCGGTCGGGCGGACCCTGCACGAACTGGCCCAGCACGCATTGCGCGTTGGCAAGCGGGTGCATTCGGAGACCGGTATCGACCGGGCCGGTGCCTCGGTGGTTTCGGTGGCGCTGGATCGCTCACAGCAGGTGCTCGGCCCGCTCGCCGGACGGACCGCGGTGGTGGTCGGGGCCGGTGCCATGGGCGGACTCGCGGTGGCACATCTGTCGCGTGCCGGCATCGGCCGCATTGTCGTGGTGAACCGCACCCTCGCGCGGGCCAAGCGGCTGGCGGACACCGCGCGCAGCCACGGTGTCGAGGCCGATTCGATGGAACTGTCGCGGTTGACCGAGGCGATGGCCTCCGCCGATGTCGTGATCACCTGTACCGGCGCGGTCGGTGCGGTGGTGACGCTGGCCGATAGCCACCGCGCCCTGGCCGAACGCGAGCGCGGCAGCGAATTCGCTGCGGCGGAGCGGCCGTTGGTGTTCTGCGATCTCGGTCTGCCGCGCGATGTCGAACACGCCGTCGCCGGTCTGCCGGGTGTGACCGTCATCGATATCGAGACGTTGCAGCGCGATCCGGCGGCCGGTGCGGCCGCCGACGATACCGCGGCCGCCCGCTCGATCGTCGCCGATGAACTCGCGAAATACCTTGCGGGCCAGCGCATGGCGGAGGTCACCCCGACGGTGGCCGCACTGCGTCAGCGTGCGGCCGAGGTGGTCGAGGCGGAACTGCTCAGACTCGACTCCCGGCTGCCGGGGCTGGCCGATCCGGAGCGCGACGAGGTGGCGCGCACGGTGCGCCGCGTCGTCGACAAACTGCTGCACGCGCCGACGGTGCGGGTCAAGCAGCTGGCCTCGACGCCGGGCGGGGATACCTACGCCGAGGCGCTGCGGGAATTGTTCGAGCTCAAACCCGGTGCGGCGCAAGCGGTTGCGACACCGATGGAAATCAGTCCGATCGGCGACGAGCGCGGCGCCCTGCGATTTACCGGGGACAGCGAGATCGCGCTTGCCGACGACTTCACCGCCGGACACCGCGGCGACGAACAGGGGCAGACGGCATGACAGCTGTGCAGGAAGAGGAAAACGTGACCGCAGGCAGCACACGCGTGCCGTGGCGGATCGGCACCAGAGGCAGTCTGCTCGCCCTCACCCAGGCGGGCACGGTTCGCGACACCCTGATCGCGGCCGGACACGATGCGGAGCTGGTGGTCATCAAGACCGCGGGCGATCTGTCCTCGGATCCGGTGCAGAAGATCGGTGTCGGCGTGTTCACCTCGGCGCTGCGCGACGAACTGGCCGCCGGAAATATCGACATCGCGGTGCACTCGTACAAAGATCTGCCGACCGCACAGGATCCGCGCTTCACCATCGCCGCCATCCCGAACCGCGAGGATCCGCGTGACGCGCTGGTGGCCCGCGATGGTCTGGTGCTCGGTGAGCTGCCCGCCGGTGCAAAGGTCGGCACCTCCGCGCCGCGCCGCGCGGCCCAATTGCGGGCCCTCGGACTCGGTTTGGACATTGTGCCGCTGCGCGGCAACTTGGATACCCGCCTGCGCAAGGTCAGCGAAGGCGAGTTGGACGCGGTGGTGGTTGCCAGAGCCGGGCTTGCCCGCATCGGGCGGCTCGACGCGGTTACCGAGGCACTGGAGCCGGTGCAGATGTTGCCCGCACCCGCGCAGGGCGCGCTGGCGGTCGAATGCCGCAGTGATGACGCGGAATTGATCAAGGTGCTTACCGAACTCGACGACGCCGCCACCCGTGCGGCCGTCATTGCCGAGCGGTCGCTGCTCGCCGAACTCGAGGCCGGTTGCACCGCGCCGATCGGCGCCATTGCCGAGGTCGTCGAATCGCTCGACGATGACGGCAAGATCGTCGACGAACTCTCGCTGCGCGGCTGCGCGGCGGCCGTCGACGGCTCCGATGTGTTGCGTGCCTCCGTGGTCGGCCCGCCGGAGCGCGCCGCGGAACTGGGCCGCGAGCTGGCCAGGGAACTGCTCGAACTGGGCGCCCGCGAACTGCTCAGCGCGCCGGAACCGGAGTCTGCCGGTTCCCCCACATCGGCGGTGAACCCGCCCGCCACTGACTTCATCAATTCCAGCCCAATGGAGAACAGCCAATGAGCGAGTGCAGCGAGCGAATCATCAGCACAGCGCCTTCGGGCATGCCGGTGCCGAGCGCTAGCGAGGTACTGGCATGAGCCGAGCACACAAGAAGCACCCTGGTCGGATCTTGTTCGTCGGGTCGGGTCCCGGCGATGTGGCACTGCTGACAGTGCGTGCTCGCGAGGTGCTCGGTCGCGCGACGCTGGCGTTCACCGATCCCGATGTCGACAAGAGCGTGCTTGCGCTGATCGGTATCGAGGTCGAGCCGGGCGCGGATGGCGAGCGTCCGGTCGATGTGCGGCCCGCGCTCGGCGATCCCGCCGAGGTGGCCAAGACGCTGATCGCCGAGGCGCGTAGCGGCCACGATGTGGTCCGGGTCGTCGCGGGTGATCCGCTGACGACCGATTCGGTGATCGCCGAGGTCAATGCGGTCACTCGTTCGCATATGGTCTTCGAGGTGCTGCCGGGTCTGCCCAATGGCTCGGCGGTGCCGAGCTTCGCCGGTATCGCGCTCGGCTCCGGGCACACCGAGGCCGATGTGCGTGGCGAGGTCGACTGGGCCGCGTTGGCCGCCGCGCCCGGCCCGCTGGTGCTCTCGGCAACCTCGGGTCATCTGGCCGAAACCGCGAGCGCGCTGGTCGAACACGGTATGGCGCCGCAGACCCCGGTCGCGGTGACGGTGCGTGGCACCACCCGCCAGCAGCGCACCATCGAGGCCACCCTGGCCACGCTCAACAGCGCGGCGTCCGAACTGGTCGGCCCGCTGGTGGTGACCATCGGCAAGGTGGTCGCGCAGCGGTCGAAGATGTCGTGGTGGGAGTCGCGCGCGCTGTACGGCTGGACCGTGCTGGTGCCGCGCACCAAGGATCAGGCCGCCGAGATGAGCGAGCGACTGGTGACCCATGGCGCCATCCCGATGGAGGTGCCGACCATCGCGGTCGAGCCGCCGCGCAGTCCGGCCCAGATGGAGCGCGCGGTCAAGGGACTGGTCGACGGTCGCTACCAGTGGGTGGTGTTCACCTCGACCAATGCGGTGCGCGCGGTATGGGAGAAGTTCGCCGAATTCGGTTTGGACGCACGGGCCTTCTCCGGTGTGAAGATCGCCTGCGTGGGCGAGGCCACCGCGGATAAGGTGCGCTCGTTCGGCATCAATCCGGAGCTGGTGCCCAGCGGCGAACAGTCCTCCGAGGGCCTGCTCGCCGACTTCCCGCCCTACGATGACGTTTTCGACCCGGTGAACCGAGTGCTGTTGCCGCGCGCGGATATTGCCACCGAAACCCTCGCCGAGGGTCTGCGCGACCGTGGCTGGGAGATCGATGACGTCACGGCCTACCGCACGGTGCGCGCCTCGCCGCCGCCCGCCGAGACCCGCGAGATGATCAAGACCGGCGGCTTCGACGCGGTCCTGTTCACCTCGTCCTCCACGGTCCGCAACCTGGTCGGCATCGCGGGTAAGCCGCACGCGCGCACCATCGTTGCCTGCATCGGCCCGAAGACCGCCGAGACGGCCATCGAATTCGGCCTGCGCGTGGATGTGCAGCCCGAGGTCGCCCAGGTCGGCCCGCTGGTGGAGGCGCTGGCCGAGCATGCGGCACGCCTGCGTGCCGAGGGGCTGCTGCCGCCGCCCCGTAAGAAGAGCCGCCGCAGTCGGTAGCTTTCCCGGCCTTACCCGGTTGCGCGGCGAAGGCAGGCCGTTTCGAGCGACCTGCAAGCAGTCGCTAGCGTCGGCCCTTCGCCGCGCAACCGGAGCCGCCGCAACCGTCGAGCGCCGTTGATCAGCGGCTGTAGCGCATCAGGGTCCGCACCAATCGGCAGGTGGTGTCGGACGGGGGTCGGATATCGATGAGTTCGGCTGTCCGCCGGATTCTTTCATTGCTGGCCTGACTCGGCAGGTAGATGCCGGAGTCCAGCAGCGCGATGGTCAGGCGCATCGCCTTGAGGCGGCGGTTGTGCGAGATGTACCACTTGCGCGGTCGCCCGGCGGGCAGCGGCTGCTTGCGCAGCGGGACATAAGGCCGATCGATCACCTTCGACTCGGGTGCGGTTTTGGGCACTGTGGCGTCCTCCCGTCGCGAACGGGAACCGTGGAAAGTTCCCTCGAACACGCCTTCGATTTTACTACTGCCCACCGACAAAAACGCCCGCTCACAAGGGGTTTCGGCCACCATTGCGGCGCCCGCATCGGCGCGCGGGTTCAGAGGTCGTGCAGTAGCCGCATGGCTTCGGGGTGGCGCAGTGTTGCGGCGCGTTCCAACCAGTACCGAGCGTCCCGGTACGCCTGGGCTTTTGCCTCGGCCGCGGCCGGATTGCCCGAGAAATCCACGCGCACATGTTGTTCGTGCAGGAATCGTGCCAAGTGGAACATCGAATCGGCATCGCCAGCTTCCGCGCCACGGCGCAGCCACCGTTCACCCTCGACCCAGTCGCCGTGTTCGAGGAAGATCACACCGAGCACCGCCATGGCATCGGCCCGGCCGCGCCGAACGGCCTCGGTCAGCAGGGTGACCGCTCGCTCCACCCTGCCCTCGCGCGCCAGCCACACTCCGAGAGTGCGCATGGCCGTTGGACTTCCGGCCCGCACCGCGCGTTCGTACCAATGCCGAGCCTCGTTGTCGAAGCCGCGGCGACTCGCGACAACTCCCATATTGCACAGCGCCTCCGGCAATCCGTCCTCGGCCGCTGGCAGGAACCACATCTCGGCGGCGTCGAGGTCCGCACGTTCCAGATACAGCGTTCCCAGCTGCTGATCGGCCCCGGGGCAGTCGGCCGCGATCGCGAACTCCAGCCACCGGATCGCCTCCGAGATCCGTCCGTCCGCCGCGAGCAGCGCGCCCAGCCCCGCCATGGCCGGTCCACTGCCCTGTGCGGCGGCCCGCCGGAACCACTGTTCGGCCTCGGCCGACTCGCCCGCCTCGTACAGCCGCTGCGCCAACTGCAGGATGACGCTCGGATCCCCGCCGCGCGCCAGCTTCCGCAGACCACTCCAATCGGTCCGCCGCGGCGGAATCGTGAATTCGGTCATCGTCTGCTCCTGGAACCAGACCGGCCACCCACCACCATCATCCCCCTGCCACCGCACCTCACAATTCTCAGCACGGCCGCCCGGCGCCGCGTGGCCGCAGTGTTGCGCGGTGGCCTTACCGAATCCTCGAGACATCCTTAACACCGATGGGTACCCCGAGGATGACATGGTGTCCTTCCATGGGCCGACCGATCGGGCCGCTGGGAGGAAGCGCCTCATCGGTCGGCCGAGATGATCGGTGCATGACTGCGGAATCGACACCGGATAGCGAATCGTCGGGTACTGAATCGCTGGGTACCGAATCGTCGGATACCGAATCGCCTGGGCGCCATAGCTGTTCGCGCCGCGCGTTCATGGGGCTCGCGGCCGCGGGTGTGGCGACGATCTCGGCTATATGGCCGGCTCCACCGTGCTGGTCGGTGGCGGTCCGCTCGGCGGCGGAAAGATGCAGATGCCGCCGGGCTTCCCGGCCCGCCTGATCCGCCGGTGTACCCGCCGCGTGCAACGGGCATTCGGACCGGGCGTATCGTGCGGTTTATGACCGGATTGGACCGCCCGCGGCGGTTGCGCCGTACTCCCGCCCTGCGCCGTCTCGTGGCCGAAACAACTCTCGAGCCACGGCAATTGGTGTTGCCGATGTTCGTCGCTGATGGGCTGGACGAGCCGCGCGAGATCGGGTCCATGCCGGGGGTGCGCCAGCACTCGATGGATTCGCTGCGCAAGGCGGCGGTCGAGGCGGTCACCGCGGGGGTCGGCGGGCTGATGCTATTCGGCGTGCCGCTGCCCGAGGACAAGGACGCCACCGGCAGCAAGGCCAGCGATCCCGATGGGATCCTGAACCGCGGTCTGCGCGCGCTGGCCGAGGAGGTCGGCGATGCGACCGTTGTCATGGCCGATACCTGTCTGGACGAATTCACCGATCACGGGCACTGCGGAGTGCTGTCCGCCGACGGCGCCGTCGACAATGACGCCACCCTGCACCGCTATGTGGAGATGGCCCTCGCGCAGGCGGATGCCGGTGCGGATCTGCTCGGCACCAGCGGCATGATGGACGGCCAGGTGGGCGCGATCCGACGCGGCCTCGACGCGGTCGGGCGCACCGATACCGGCATCCTCGCCTATGCCGCCAAGTACGCCTCGGCGTTCTACGGCCCGTTCCGTGAGGCCGTCGCCTCCTCGCTGGAGGGGGATCGGCGCAGTTACCAGCAGGATCCGGCGAACCGCCGCGAGTCGATCCGGGAGCTGCAGCTGGATCTGGCCGAAGGCGCGGACATCGTGATGGTTAAGCCCGCGATGTCGTATCTGGATATCCTCCGCGATGTCGCCGACCACTCGACGGTGCCGGTCGCCGCGTACCAGATATCCGGTGAGTACGCGATGATCACCGCCGCCGCCCAGCGCGGTTGGATCGACCGCCGCGCCGCCATCCTGGAATCACTGATCGGCATCCGCCGGGCGGGCGCGGACATCGTGCTCACCTACTGGGCGACCGAGGCCGCACACTGGCTGTCGTGAATTCGTCCAGATCGGATACGCCCACTCCGAATCCGGCCGATTCGGATTCGCCAGCACCGGAGTCACCACTGCCGGAGTCGTCAGCACCCGAATCGTCGGGGCCGAAGTCGTTGGATCCCGCGCCGGCCGAGTCGGCGTTGCCGGGTTCGGATCCGCATGGTTCTGCGGGAACGAGTAGGGCCGAGCCGTCATTGTCGGAGCCGAATTTGCCTGGGGCGAATCCGCAGGGACCGAGTCGACCTGAGCCGTCATTGTCGGGGTCGAATTCGGCTGGGGTACATCCCGAGGGTGCGCGTTCGGCTGAGTCGTACTCGCCGGGAGCCAATTCGCCTTGGGAGCATCAGCAGGGCGCGAGTTCGCCAGGGGCCTACCTTCCGGGTCCCTATCCGCCTGGGCCTTATCCACATGGCCCTTACACACCAGGTCCATACCCACAGGGTCCCTACGCACCGGGCTCCCATCCGGGTGGTCCGGTTGTCGGGCTGCGGCCGGAGCCGCCGGAGGATATTCGGACGGCGCGGCAATTGTGGTGGGGGGTTATCGGGTTCGGAATTGTGCAGTTGATCGGGTCGATTCTGGCGGCTGTGCAGCAGCGCGGTGAGTATGCGCAGAAGATGTACGACCAGGTGCATGCGAGCGATCCGAACTTCACGATGGCCAGTGCGCAGCTCATGGTTTCGCTGGCCTTTGTGGTCGGCGTGCTGATCGGCTTGTCGCTGGCCGCATTGACGCTGCTGTTCGTACATCAGATGGTGCGCGGAAAGCTGTGGGCGCGGACATTGTTGACCGCCATCGGCGTCTGGCTGGTGCTGATCGCGGTCGGCACCCTGTTCGCGCTGGAAGCGGTGACCGGAGCGGCCTCGCTGGTGGCCGGTGCGGCCGCGATCGTGCAGGGCGTACTCGCGGCGGGCGCGGTTTATCTGAGTCACCGTCCGGACTCGACCGCATACTTTCAAATGAACCGCAGGTGAACGGGGTGTGGAGTCGCCCGCGAGTTTGTCAAGGAAACGCCAGCATGTATCGTGAGGGTTGTCACAGCGGAAATGGGAACCGGTAGTTATTTGTTACACGTTGACTTACGTCTCGTAAGAACGTCGACCAGATGGCTCCCGAAGATCGGAGGCATCGATGCGAGTGGTTATCCAACAGCCGCAGAGCATTCGACGAGATCTGCTCGTGCTGAGTCTGCTGATCCTCTTCGGCTTGGTTACCGTCGCGGTGCTGCTGTTGCCCGGCAAGGTCGGCTGATCCGGGACCGGAGGACGATTTCCGGCGCCGCGCTCGGCGTGACCGGGAGCGTGGCGTGACGGATACCGGGAATGGCACGACCATCCTGTTCGCGGAACCGGGCGCGCGGTGGCGTTCGGTGGCCTACGGGCCGCTGCTGTGTCTGATCGTTTTGATTCTCGAATTGGTGACCGCCGCCCAGGTGCACTGGTTCGCCCTCATTTTCTGTGCAGCGCTGATCGCGGGTTTCGTTGTGTTGCAGGTGATCGCGGGGCAGCGGCATGTGAGCGTCGAGCTGACCGATACCGCGTTGCGCGAGGGCACCGAAACCGTGCCGCTGGCGACCATCGATGCGGTGCTGCCCGAGCGGGACGAGGATTCCTGGGACGATGAGGATTGGGAATCGGCGCGTTCGCTCGGTGAGTTGAGCGGGGTGCCGCGTCGGCGCAAGGGCATCGGGCTGCGACTGGTCGACGGCGTTCTGGTCCAGGCGTGGGCGAAGGATCACCGCGGACTGCGGGCCGCGCTCACCGAGGCATTGGGCGGGACCGACCCGGACAAGGCCGAGGATGCGGGCCGGGCCGCGCCGAGCACCGAGGAAACCGAACACAGCGAGAACGGAGCGGATCGTTGAAGCGATTGATCGTGCTCGGTGACCGAATGCTGCCCGCGTTGGTCGAACTGACGCTCGCCCTGGCCTGCGCGGTCTTCGCGGTGGTGAGCTGGCGCAGCGGGTTGATCACCACCACCTTCGCCCCCTCGGGCGAGGTGCCCGGCTTCCAGGCCACCCGCTATAGCGGCCCGCGGCTGGTCCTGGCTACTTTCCTGGTCATTGTCGGCGGCGCGCTCGCCATTGATGCCGTCGCGCGGACGGTGCGGGCCGCGCGGTCGCGCTGAGGGTTCGCGCTGTTCTGTGTGGGCGTCACCGCCCGGCGATGCCTGGCGGATGTGCCGCGACTCGGTTACCGTGCAAGTGCCGCGCCGCGAGGTGTCTCGGTCGCAACGGTCGGCATTCGGTGAATACTGTTGTGGCCGTTATGCTTTCGGCCGTCCATCCGCACCGTGTCGACTGGGAGAAATGCTTGTGATTCGTTTTGCCGGGAAAGTGTGCGCGGCGGTTGCCGTGGCGGCCGCGATCGGTGCGGCGCCCGCATGGGCCGCACCGGGACTGCCACTGGCGCCCGCCGAGACCGAGGTGGCCCAGCCCGCCCCGATCTTTGTACCCGATTCGGGTTCGGCGGGTGTCTACAACAACTTCATGTGCCAGCTGCACACCATCTCGGCCTCGGCGCCGTGCATGTACACCTAGTTCCAGTTCTGGTAGATGTCCAGCAGGCGGCCACTGTGGGTGCCCGGCGCGTTGAGGTACAGCACGACGGTGCCGTCCGGATGGCTGGCCGCCTCCGTGATGACCTGACGCAATGAGGCGTGCACGCCGCCGTTTTCGTCGTGGTAGATCTCGGAGTCGGCCTTCAGCCCGGCCCCGATCCGGCTGAGCGGCACCACCATGGTGATCAATGCGGGCACCGGTCCGTCGCCGAGTGTCGTGGTCTCCGCGTGATTCAGGTGCAGCCCGACCCGGTCGGGCTGCACGACCGGATCCGCGGCGGCGGCGGACCCGGCGCCGAAGGTCCCGGCGGCCGCGACCGCGGCACAGATCGTGGCACTGATGACGGCAAACCGCATGGTGCTCTCCCGATGGCATAGATGGTGCGACGACACTCCGAGATTACGCACCAGCAATCATTCAGCGACCGATATCGCCGCGAACCGTGATCGGCGTGTTGCCTGCCGGACTCCGGTGTGGCTGCGGTCTGCATCACCTCCACTACACCCTGTCGTCGACTCCTTCGGATCGGGCTGCGACACTGGACGTCGTGAGTTCTTCTCCGCGCGCGACCAGGGCATCGGTGCCGGTCTCGGCTCAGCTCTTCGACCGGGCTGCTTCGGTGATTCCGGGTGGTGTCAACTCGCCGGTGCGGGCATTCAAGTCCGTCGGTGGCACACCGCGATTCATCGCCTCGGCCAACGGTTACACGCTCATCGATGTCGACGGCAACGAATATGTCGACCTGGTGTGTTCCTGGGGTCCGATGATCCTCGGCCACGCGCACCCCGCGGTGGTCGAGGCGGTGCAGCGCGCGGCCGTTGGCGGGCTGTCCTTCGGCGCGCCGACCGAGGCGGAAATCGAACTCGCCGAGCTGATCGCCGAGCGGGTGGCGCCGGTGGACCGGGTCCGCCTGGTGAACTCCGGCACCGAGGCCACCATGAGCGCGGTCCGGCTGGCGCGTGGTTACACCGGCCGCGCCAAGATCATCAAGTTCGCCGGTTGCTATCACGGCCATGTGGACGCCCTGCTGGCCGACGCCGGGTCCGGTGTCGCCACGCTCGGCCTGCCGACCTCGCCCGGTGTCACCGGCGCACAGGCGGGCGACACCATCGTGCTGCCCTACAACGACATCGACGCCGTCGCCGCGGCCTTCGCCGCGCATCCGGGTGAGATCGCAGGTGTGATCACCGAGGCCGCCGCGGGCAATATGGGCGCGATCGCGCCGCTGCCCGGCTTCAACGAAGGACTGCGCAAGCTGACCGCCGAGCACGGCGCGCTGCTGATCATGGACGAGGTGATGACCGGATTCCGGGTCAGCCGGTCCGGCTGGTTCGGCCTCGACGGCGTCGCCGGTGACCTCTACACCTTCGGCAAGGTGATGAGTGGTGGACTGCCCGCCGCCGCCTTCGGCGGACGCGCCGAGATCATGAATCACCTTGCACCGCTCGGCCCGGTGTATCAGGCGGGCACGCTCTCCGGTAATCCGGTCGCGGTCGCCGCGGGGCTCGCGTCGTTGCGCGCGGCCGATGACGCGGTGTACGCCGCGCTCGATCGCAATGCCCAGCGACTCGGCGGCCTGTTCACCGAGGCGCTCACCGCGGCCGGGGTCGAGCATCGGGTTCAGTTCGCGGGCAATATGGTGAGCGTGTTCTTCGCCGACCGTCCGGTCACCGACTACGCTGCCGCCAAAGCCAGCCAGACCTGGCGTTTTCCCGCTTTCTTCCACGCATTGCTAGATGGCGGCGTGTACGCGCCGCCGAGCGCGTTCGAGGCCTGGTTCGTCTCCGCGGCGCTCGACGAGGACGCGTTCGACCGTATCGCCGCAGCCCTGCCCGCCGCCGCACACGCGGCCGCGGCCGCCACCCCCGAAGGATCCAGCGCGTGAGCTCCGACCAGCCAGATTCCGAAGAGCGCGAACTACCACCGGTCGCGAGCGCCGAGGCCGCCGGGCCCGGCGTCGAGACACCCGATGACGACGCCATCGAAACCATCGTGCACGTGTTGCGACACGGCGAGGTGCACAACCCGAAGGGCATTCTCTATGGTCGCCTGCCCGGGTTCAGCCTCTCGGTCACCGGACGCGCGCAGGCCGGTGCGGTGGCGCGTTCGCTCGCCGATCATGACATCGCGCTGGTCATCGCCTCGCCGCTACAGCGCGCGCAGGAGACCGCCGAGCCGATCGCCAGGCAGCACGGGCTGATCGTGCGCACCGACGAGAACCTGATCGAGGCCGGTAATACCTTCGAGGGCCTGCGGGTTTCGGTCGGTGACGGTGCGCTGCGCAAGCCGAGGCACTGGTGGAAGCTGCGCGATCCGTTCACCCCGTCCTGGGGCGAGCCGTATCTGCAGATCGCGCACCGCATGCTGGCCGCGGTGAACAAGGCCCGGGTCGAGGCGGCCGGACATGAGGCGGTGCTGGTCTCACATCAGCTGCCGGTCTGGACGCTGCGGCGGTTCCTGCAGGGCCAGCGGCTCTGGCACGATCCGCGGCACCGGCAGTGCTCGCTCGCCTCGCTGACCTCGCTGGTCTACCAGGGCGACACCCTCGTCGACATCGTCTACTCCGAACCCGCTGGCGGTTCGGATCCCGCGGTGCACGGCGCATGAGAACTTCCTCCCGGCCGTTGGCCCGGCGCTGTGCGCCGGTCCTGCTCGCGTGCATGGCCCTGGTCGCCGTGCTCGCGGGTTGTTCGACCGGGAAGGATGCGGTGGCCTCCGGCGGTACGTTCGAATTCGTCTCGCCCGGTGGCAAAACCGATATCTACTATGACCCGCCCGCCGCGCGTGGCACCATCGGCAAGCTCGCCGGGCCGGATCTGATGACCTCGGGCAAGACCACCTCGGTCGCCGACTTCCCGAACAAGGTGGTCGTCCTGAATCTGTGGGGGCAATGGTGCGGGCCGTGCCGCGCCGAGGCGCCCGCGCTCGAAAAGGTCTACGAGGCAACAAAGGACAGGGGCGTCGTCTTTCTCGGCATCAATGTCCGTGATTTCCAGCAGGACAAGGCGCAGGACTTCGTCGTCGACAACAAGGTCGGTTACCCGTCCGTCTACGACCCGTCCATGCGCACCCTGCTCGCGCTCGGCGGCAACTTCCCGACCAGTGTCATTCCCACCACGCTGGTGCTGGATCGGCAACATCGGGTGGCCGCTGTCTTCCTCCGGTCGCTCTTGGCGGAAGACCTCCAACCAGTCGTCGAACGCATTGCCGCGGAAGGTTCCCAGTGACCCCGTGCCGCCGTTCGGCCCATGCCGTAATTACGTCCCGCTCGATATCGAGCGGTAGGAAGGTGCAATCGTGAATCGCGATCGCCGTACTCGTAGCCCGCGCGCGTGTCGCCCGCGGCAGGCCGCTCGACTCGTTCGCGGTGTCTGGACCGTCGATGACCGGTGGGTCGGCGTGGCCGCCGTACCGCGCAGCGCCGCCGCGGATTCCATGATGGACTTTGTTCCCCCCGCTACAAATACTGCTGCGGCGCCGGTGCCCGAGCGCGACGATCGACCCCCGGTGGAGATCGACTGATGGTGCTCGCCGCAGTTGGTGATTCGTTCCAGCAGACGGCGGCGACCGGGCCGCTGTTGTTGGCACTCGGCGCCTGCCTACTGGCCGGGCTGGTCTCGTTCGCCTCGCCGTGTGTGGTGCCGCTGGTTCCGGGTTACCTGTCCTACCTCGCCGGGCTGGTCGGTGCCGAGGCACCGCCCGCCACCGCCGCACGAGCCAAAAGCCTTGGCGGTATGGCGGTTTCGGAGCGGGCTGCGGCACGCACGGGTCGGCTGCGGGTGGCCGGCGCGGCCGGCCTGTTCGTCGCCGGATTCACCGTCGTGTTCGTGCTCGCCACCGCGACGGTTTTCGGTGTCATCCAGACCTTGAATGTGAATCGTGAACTGCTGCAACGGGTTGGCGGCGTGGTCACCATCCTGATGGGTCTGGTGTTCATCGGTCTGGTCCCCGCATTGCAGCGCGATACTCGGATGGAGCCGCGCAGGCTCACCAGCATCGCGGGCGCTCCGCTGCTCGGCGCGGTCTTCGCGCTCGGCTGGACGCCGTGTCTCGGGCCGACGTTGTCCGGGGTGATGGCGGTTTCGGCCGGGACCGAGGGCACGACGGCGGTGCGCGGCGTCGCGCTGATCGTCGCCTACTGCCTCGGTCTCGGACTGCCGTTCGTGATCCTGGCCTTCGGTTCGGCGAGTGCGCTGCGCGGTGTCGGCTGGCTGCGGCGCAATTCCCGCACTATTCAGCTCATCGGCGGCATGCTGCTGGTCGCGGTCGGCATCGCGCTGGTGACCGGGGCATGGGACCAGTTCGTCGCCTGGGTGCGCGATGCATTCGTTTCCGAGGTGACCTTGCCGATATGACCGTGATCGACAGACCCGAGGCGCCGGTGACACCGCCGCGCCAATCGCTACCGGGTCGCGCGTGGGCGCTCGTGCGCAATGCCTGGCGCGGGCTCACCAGCATGCGCACCGCGCTGGTGCTGCTGTTCCTGCTGGCCTTGGCCGCTATTCCGGGGGCGCTGCTGCCGCAGCGGAATCTCAATGAGGGCAAGGTCGCCCAGTACATCGCCGACCGCCCGACGCTCGGTCCGTGGATGGACCGGTTCCAGCTATTCGACGTGTTCTCCAGTTTCTGGTTCACGGCGATCTATGCGCTGCTGTTCATCTCGCTGGTCGGCTGCATTCTGCCACGCTGCCTGGACCACTACCGCGCACTGCGCACACCGCCGGTTCGGGTGCCGCGCAACCTGTCGCGGCTGCCGCACCATTACTCCGAGACGGTCGACGGTGCCCCGGACGCGGTGCTCGAACACACGCGAAAGGAACTGCGCGGCTGGCGAACCGAGGTGCGCGAGGGCACCCGTGACGGTGAGATCACCCTGTCCGCGGAAAAGGGCTATACCCGCGAACTCGGCAACCTCGTCTTCCACCTGGCCCTGGTCGGACTGCTCGTCGCCATCGCGGTCGGCAAGCTTTTCGGGTACGAGGGCAGTGTGATCGTCATCGCGAACAACGGTCCCGGCTTCTGCACCACCTCGCCCGCGGTATTCGACTCGTTCAAGGCGGGCAATATCAACGACGGCACCGGTATGGCGCCGTTGTGCGTGCGGGTCAAGGACTTCAAGGCCGACTATCTGTCGAACGGCCAGGCCGAGATGTTCACCTCGAGTATCGAATACCAGGCCGGGGCCGATCTGCAGAGCAATACCTGGCGCGATGCGCAGATCCGGGTGAACCATCCACTGCGCGTCGCGGGGGACCGGCTGTACCTACAGGGCCACGGATTCGCGCCGACATTCACGGTGACCTTCCCGAACGGGCAGACCCGAACCGAGACCGTCCAGTGGCGGCCCGATAATGCCCAGACCTTCCTGTCCAGCGGTGTGCTGCGGATCGATCCACCCGGCGGCATGTATGCGACCGACGAAGAACGCCGCAAGAACCAGATCGCCATCGAGGGGCTGTTCGCGCCGACCGCCCTGCTCCATGGCAGCCTGCTGACCTCGTCGTTCCCGACCATGAACGATCCGGCGGTCGCGGTGGACGTCTACCGCGGCGACACCGGTCTGGACACCGGTAAGCCGCAGTCGCTGTTCGCGCTGGATCCCGAGCAGATCAAGCAGGGGCGACTGACCAAGGAGGCCAGGGTCAACCTGCGGCCCGGCGAGTCGACCACCCTGCCCAATGGCACCAAGGTCACCTTCGACGGCGCGCAGGAATTCGTGAACCTGCAGGTATCGCATGATCCGGCGCAGCAGTGGGTGCTGGTGAGTGCGCTGGCCATGATGGCCGGGCTGCTGGTGTCGCTGCTGGTGAAGCGGCGGCGCATCTGGATCCGCTGCTACCCGGCCGACGATGAAGCCGGTACCGTTGATAAACGACGCACCGTAGTAGAGATGGGCGGGCTCGCCAGAACCGATCAGGCGGGCTGGGGCGGCGAGTTCGATCGCCTGCGCAAGCGCCTGCTCGATGACCAATCCGCCGCGTCCACGGACCGACCGGGAGAGTGACCATGCCGATCGACGAGACCATCGCCCAGTACAGCGACCTCGCCTTCAAATCGGCGATCGTCGTGTACGCGCTGGTGATGGTGCTGCTGATCATGCAGTACGCGGCAGCGCGGACACAAAAGGTCGTCGCGCGTGAACTGGTGACCGCTGGTGGCGGCGCTGAACGTCCCGCGGCGCCGGGGCGGGTCGAGACGCCGCAGGCCAAGCCGTTCGCGGAACGCGCTGGCAATATGGCGTTCTCGGTGCTGTTCGTCGCCATCGCCCTGCACGTGACCTCGATCGTCTTGCGCGGCTTCGCGACCCACCGCTTTCCGCTCGGCAATATGTACGAGTTCGTCACCATGGCGACCGCCACGGCCGCCGTCGTCGGCATGGCGTTCCTGCGCGAACAGCGCTACCGGTCGATGTGGGTATTCCTGCTCGTCCCGATCCTGATCCTGCTGTTCTTGGCGGGTACGGCGCTCTACGCCGACGCGGCACCCGTTGTGCCAGCGCTGAGGTCGTTCTGGCTGCCCTTCCACGTCACCATCGTCAGCATCGGCAGCGGTGTCTTCATGGTCTCGGGCATCGCCAGCCTGCTCTTCCTCTACCGCCTGCGTCAGCCCGAAGGCGCCGAATCCGCCAATATCCTCGGCACCATCGCCCGTCGCCTCCCCGACGCCCGCACCCTGGACCGTCTCGCCTACAAAACCACCATCATCGGCTTCCCCCTCTTCGGCGCAGGCGTAATCCTCGGCGCCATCTGGGCCGAAGCCGCCTGGGGCCGCTTCTGGGGCTGGGATCCGAAGGAGACCTGCTCCTTCATCGCCTGGGTCCTCTATGCCGCGTACTTGCACGCCCGCGCTACCTCGGGCTGGCGCGACACCAAGGCCGCGTATATCAACGTCGCAGCCTTTGTCGCGATGCTCTTCAACCTGTTCATCATCAATATCGTGATCAGTGGGTTGCACTCGTACGCTGGGTTGAACTAGGGGTTTTACCAGCGGAAATGCCTATCATTCCGGTACTGCTGTACCCGATATTTTCAGACCCGGTACGCAGTGAGTACGCAGTAGCCGCACGACGGGCACACGGCACTACGCGATGATGACAAATGAACTCCCGGTAGAGCGATTGATCTCAGCAATTACTGCTCTACCAGGAGTTCACTCGAATCTCGAGCGTCTCACACCCAACGCCGGAGTACTCAGATGCACCAGACGACACTACCGAGGGGGAAACACCACGTAGCTGATCCGAATGATCCCCCACCCTGGACCGGAGTGGCGGAGGGCGCCGCGGCAGTCGAATCGGCAGTGGCCGCGGGCGCTGCGAGGACGAGCAGGGGCGCGGCAATAACAGTCGCGGCTAGGGTTTTGACGATCTTGCTGGACATGTTGCTTCCTTATAACGAGCGTTAGGACGTCCGCGTAGTAGGCTGCGCTGCCGAGCTACCGGACTGGGGCTGCGAGTGCGTTACGTGCCGAATCGACTTTGTGGCACACGATTCGCTACTTGGTGAAGTGCATGATCCGTCCCGATAGGAACACGCATTCACCCTGGCCGACAGCTGCAGCATCGACCGGACCGAACAAGACGTCATTTGGTACCGCGGAAGGCGTCAGTAACAGTTTACCGCTGGCTACCAGACGATTCGGCCGGAACGAGAACATTTAGAAGATAACGTTCCTGTTTAAATGAGCGTCTGAGAACCGTGTCAGGTACGGCGGCGTTATCGCCCAGATCCAGCTGTGGGCGGGAGGTCCGGAGGACTTACCCCGATGGCCGGGCGTATTCCTTGCCCGAGGCCGTGAGCGAATTCGGCGACGACTTCTTGATATGCGACTTCGCGAGCGGCACCGTGTTATTCCGGTGTCGCGCATAATCTTTCCCCTTTGGCCGGCCGCCACGCGCGACCCTTGAAACATCCGGGCCGACTCCCGCGGTGTGTGAAATCCAGGAGGCCCGGACTTCAACAGTCCTGGATTCCGGTACATCTGCGCGGACCTCAGAAGTAATGGCACCCGTAAACCTGGCTTTTGGTCGGTTTCAAGCCGGGTTAACGTGCTACGCGACAAGCGAATTCGATGATAGGAAAGTCAATGAAGAGGACAGTTGTCGGTTATGTGGCCGTGGTGGCATTCGCCCTCGGGGGCGGTGCGGCAATGGGTTCCGCCGCGGCGTCGCCCGGTATCGCGCTGGAACCGGCCCCGGCCAACACCGCACAGACGGCAGAGGCCACGGCCGGTGGTACCGGATCCGCCGATGCCCCGGTGAAGGTCCTCAAACTGCTGGGAATCACCTCGATGTGCACCTTGTCCGCCAACTTTGTGGGATGCAACGGGATGCCGTGGTGACCACAATCGGGCTGAGGCCCGGTCAGGGGGTTTTCCGGACAGCGCCGAGTATTCGGCGAACCAATGCCAGCAAGACTTCGATGGCTTGGCGAGTGCGGTTGCCGCGGTAAAGCTGCTGCGCCGCAGCGAGGTCCGTAGTCGAAGTGTCGAGTGGTCCCGGTTCGACGGCACGGCAGGCGCTGATTGCCGCGGGACGCATGAAACCGGACACATCGCGGGAGTATTGAGCGGCCGGAGGGGCAAACCGGGACTATGAAGTCGTGAACAAGGACGGAGCGCCCGTTGTGTACGCGATTGTGACCGGGGCACGGGCGGCGCGGGATGTCGGCAAGCTGGTCGACCTGGCCCAGCGGGACGGTTGGGATGTGTGTGTGATCGCGTCGCCGAACGGCCGTCGGTTCATCGACGTCGATGACCTTGCGGCGCGGACGGGACATCCGGTGCGCAGTGAGTACAAGGAGCCGGATGCTCCGGATGAGCTACCACCGGCGGACGGGATGATCGTCGCGCCGGTTACGTCCAATTCACTTGCGAAATGGGCGGCCGGTATCTCCGATACTTTGCCGCTGGGGTTGTTGGTGGAGGCCGTCGGTTTGGAAATGCCTGTGGTGGCAGTGCCGTTCACCAATCGAGCGCTGATCAACTTTCCCGCCGTGCGGGAGGCGGTGCGCAAGCTTTCGGAGTGGGGCGTGACCATGCTGATCGAAGATCATGAGCCGAACGCGGACGGCGACTCGGTTGAGCGCTTCCCGTGGGCCGCGGCATGGGGAGCGCTGCGCGATCATCCTCGGTTGGCAGTCGGCGAATAACGTTCGGAGACAGGGGGAAGCGGGCGTGCTGGTCTACAGCCGGTGGACGCAGACTACGAATTGGCGTTGTTGGTAGACGATTCCGCGGTCGCTGGCGGAGCAGACGTTGACGTTCGTGGTGTTTTGCTTGACATCGACTACGCGGACGCCGTCGGGGATGCCCTTGGCGGCGCAGTCGACGCGCTTGGGGTTGTCCTTGTTCGGGTCCATGCAGCCGCCGACTACCCAGTCGATGTCCAGGCAGAGGGCGGCGCGGTTGATGCCACGCAGCGTGTCGTTGAGCGTGCGGTCGGCATCGCTGGCGCAGACGGCGTTCTCGGACGCCTTGTCGATGACCTTGTAGTTGGAAGTCGCACTGCCACAGGCGGCTTTGCCGAGGGTGACGGCATCGCCGTTGTGGCCGATCTCGACACAGTCACCGACCTCCACCTTCAGGCCACCGGCGATCTTGTCGAAGGTGCTGCGGATGGCGGAGGTCGTCGGCGGTGCCTCGATGGCGGCCAGTGGCATGTCGGAGGTCGTCGGCAGTGCCGATGTGGTTGGCGCGGCGTCGTTCTGGGCCGCGGGCGAGGGGCCGCCGCCGGTGGACTTGTTGTTGCTGAGCGACATCGCGGCCACGGCGACGACGGCCGCCGCCAGCGCGGTCACCCCGATGAAGACCGTCAAGGTCACACCGGCACGGACACGTTGACGCGACACTGGACGTCCTCCAGGGGTGTTCGAACTCGCGCGCGGAGATACGAAGTTGAATGTTGCATTTTGATTGAGCACGTCATGCCTACACCATCCGGTGCGCGGCGTCGAGTCATCCCATTTTTGGGAAATGCAAGATACCCTTCTGAAACGATCATGGGTCGGACTCGGGGGTAACAATTGAATAACGATGACCGTTCAGGGGTGTGCCAAATGCGGTGCGGGGCAACAAGCTACGTGGCGCTAGACGCGTCATCCGGCTACCGAGGCCGGTGCTTGTCAGAAGGAAACTTTGATGAAGTTCGGCATGCTGGCCGTCACTTTCTTGTCCCTCGCCGCCGTTGGAGTCACCGCGGGAACCGCGCACGCCAACCCTGCGGAAGTCGTCAAAGACGTGTCGGCCTCCGGCGTCGAGCAGGGAATCGGTTACCACACTGCGCTTTCCGACACCAAGGACGAACGCAAGGAAACACACCGGGTGGTGACCACCGCCGTCGACAGTGGCAAGTTCGAACTCACCGATAACGGGACCAAGGTCCTGCTGAAGTCCGATACCGGTGCCGTGGTCGCCGAAGTTCCGCTGACCTACCAGCTCTCCGGCACGAATGTCGCGGTCGACCAGGCCATCACCGATAACGGCCGGACCCTCGCGCTCACACCGAAACTGACCGCCAAGAACATCGGCGAAATGCAGTCGGTCAACTCCATGGCCCGCCTGACCGACGAAATCAACAAGAACATCGTCGGCGTGATCCTCGGCGGCGCACTCGGCCTCGTCATCGGCGCCATCGTCGGCGTCTTCTTCTTCAGTATCATCACCGGCCCCATCGGCGCCGTCATCGGCGCCATCGCCGGCGGCTACATCATGGGCGGCCAATCCTTCATGGACGCCATGATGGCGGTCGTCAACGGCGAGCAGTGATCGTTCGAGCTATCGCGCCCGCACAGGCTCTACGTTGTGCGAGCTAGCCACTGCTCATGCGAGGCGCTCAGGTGATCGGGGTGAGGGGCCGAACGCTCAACGCTCGGTCGGCCCGTCGCCGTCACGGTGCTGGCGCGAGAGGCGCCAGAGAAATTCGGGGTCGTCATCGGGCCCCATGATGCGCTTGCGTTGCGGTGACCGCGTGGATGGAGCGCTTGGTCCGGACTTCTCGGGGCCGAACGCCTTCCAGCACAACACCGCGACTGCCACAACTGCGATGAGTGCCAACAGGTACGTCACGTCGCTCACCTCCTGCTAACGAGGGTAGTCGCGTGTGTAGCCTTCGAACACTGCTGACGCGAAATTCACTCTGCAGGGTGGGTGCGGGCCCCTAGACGGGAGTGGGTCGCTACGGGCCCGCATCGGCCACGATCAGCGTGCAGTGGCCTCGGTGGTCAGCGACCTGAGCAGTTGGAGTACTTCGGACTCGCGGAACCGGCGGTGTCCACCCGGTGTGCGCAGCGACCCGAGGCGCCCGGCGTGGGCCCAGCGGGTGACGGTCTTCGGATCGACGTGGAACATGGCGGCCACTTGGCCCGGTGTCAGCAGGGTGTCCTGGCCGCCGACGGTGATCGCAGTCATAGCAAACCTCTCCGTTCTCGACAGTTCCCTCATCAGATGGCGCCATCGTTGCACTGCCACCCCTAGGTACTCGAACCACCTACAGTTGGTAAAGGGGAAGTAATAGACAAATGGGATAGAGGCCCTACCTCGGCAGGAGGTGCGGGCGATAGCTTCGCATAGGCTGGACGACGTGAGTGACGCAACTCCACCCAAAGGTGACCCAGGACAGCAAACGGCTGGCACCGGCGCGCGGCTGGCCCGCAATCTGGTGCTCTACACGCTCGCCAGGCTGGGGTTGGTCGTCGTCATCACGGCCGTGATCATTGGCATCGCCCGGCTGGTCTCGGTGGAGATCCCGATGGTGGTCGCCGCCCTGTTCGCCTTGATCATCGCCATGCCGCTGTCGCTGACGGTGTTCAAGAGGTTGCGGGCGCGGGTCAACGAGGACATCGCGATCGTCGATGCCAAGCGCCGTCAGGACAAGGCGCAGCTGCGCGCCCGACTGCGCGGTGATGACGACTCGACCGGGGCGGCTTCGTGAAGTACTGCGACCGCAGTGCCCCGCGCGGCTGGGTCGACAATGCCGTGCGCCTCATCGAGGCCGATACCCAGCGCAGCGCCGACACTCACCTGCTCCGATACCCGTTGCCCGCGGCGTGGAGCGTCCAGCTGTACCTGAAGGATGAGTCGACGCACATCACCGGCAGTCTCAAGCACCGGCTGGCGCGGTCGCTGTTCCTGTACGCGATCTGCAACGGCTGGATCACCGAGGGCACCACGGTGGTGGAAGCGTCCTCGGGGTCGACGGCGGTCAGCGAGGCGTATTTCGCCAAGCTGCTCGGCCTCGATTTCGTGGCGGTAATGCCAGCGAGCACCTCGCCGCAGAAGATCGAGTTGATCGAGGCCCAAGGCGGCCGTTGTCATTTCGTGCAGCGCCCACCGGAGATGTACACCGAGGCGGCCCGGCTGGCCGCCGAATGCGGTGGTCACTTCATGGACCAGTTCACCCACGCCGAGCGCGCCACCGACTGGCGCGGCAATAACAACATCGCCGAATCCATCTTCGAGCAAATGGAATTGGAAACCCATCCGGTGCCGGACTGGATCGTGGTCGGCGCGGGCACCGGCGGTACCAGCGCCACCATCGGCCGCTACATCCGCTACCACCGCTACCCGTCGAAGCTGGCCGTCGTCGATCCGGAGAACTCCGCATTCTTCGGCGGCTACGAGACCGCCGACGCCGGATACCAGACCGGAATGCCTTCGCGCATAGAGGGAATCGGCCGCCCCCGGGTGGAGCCGTCCTTCATCGGCCAGGTGGTGGACCGGATGATCGAGGTCCCCGATGCCGCATCGATCGCGACCGCGCGGCACGCGAGTCGGGTAATCGGCCGCCGCGTAGGCGGTTCCACCGGCACCAATCTGTGGGGCGCGTTCGCGCTCATCGCCGAAATGATCGGCGCCGGTCGTTCCGGCAGTGTGGTGACCCTGCTGTGCGACGGCGGGGATCGCTATGCCGGAACGTATTTCGACGATGCGTGGGTCGAGGCGCAGGGCCTGAGCCTCGCCGAACCCGCGGCGGTTCTGGACAAGTTCACCGCGACCGGAATCTGGTCGGGCTAGTCGCCGCACGCATTTCCCCGACCCCGTCATCCCGGCCGTAGCGCCGGGGCGGCGGGGTTTTCGCTTTCCCCGGTAGCGAACTCCGACGTCGTCAATTTTTGTTGACAACTCGCGATGGCGTCAACCAAAATTGACGTCATGACTGAAGCAACCACACTGGCGGCCGCTGCGGGCAGCCCCGACCCCAGGGTCGGGCTGCGCGCGGTGCTCGCACTGCGGCGGCTACTCGAACGGCTGGAGGCGATCCAGGTGACCAATGCCCGCGAACAGGGGTGGTCATGGCAGGCGATCGCGGAGGCGCTCGAGGTCAGCAAGCAGGCGGTCCACCAGAAATACAACCGGAGAGGCGGGAACCGCTGATGTTCGAACGGTTCAGCAGGGCAGCGAGGATCGCGATCGTCAGCGCCCAGGAAGACGCGCGCGAGCTGCGCTCACCCAGGATCGAGGTGGAGCATGTGCTGCTCGGCGTGTTGTCGCAGGGCGAACCGGAGTTGAAGACGCTGCTCGAAGAGATGGGCGTCACGCATCGGGACGCGCTGAAAACCCTTGGCCGACAAAGCAAAGGTCAGCCGCTGGGGGAAGAGGATGCCGAGGCGCTGCGCTCGATCGGCATCGACCTGGACGCGGTGCGGGAGAGTCTGGAGGCGACCTTCGGTGCGGATGCGCTGGAGCGGGCGGCCCCCGGGGAGCGATCCAGATTCGGCTTCGGTCGCGACCGGAATTGGGGTCACATCCCATTTACCCGGGATGCGAAGAAGGTCATGGAACTGGGACTGCGAGAAGCGCTGGCCCGCAAGGAGAAGACCATCGAATCCGGACACCTGCTGCTCGGCATTCTGCGCGCGCCCAATGCGAACACCACCCGCATCCTGGGCGGTGCGAAGGCGATCGACGATCTCCGGCCGAAGGTGCACGCGCTGCTCGATCGTGCCGCGTGAGGGTTGGGTATGTGCATGCCACGGGATTTGCGTTTTGGGGCAGCACACGCCCGCCCTCCGGGCCTAGCATCATGGCATGCAGCTTCTGATTCGGTTGATCATCAACGCGGTGGCCATCTGGCTGGCCGCCGCCTGGGTCGACAAGATCGAAATCCTCAGCCCAGCCGACAAGGGCAATGGCGGGAAAGTCATTGTCATCCTGGCCGTCGCCGTGGTCTTCACCGTGGTGAACGCCCTGGTCAAGCCGATCGTGAAACTTCTTTCGCTGCCGCTGGTCATCCTGACTCTCGGTCTGTTCCTGCTGGTGATCAACGCGCTGATGCTGTGGCTCACCGCGAAGATCAGCGAGACCACCGACTACGGCCTGCGCGTCGACGGCTTCTGGGCCGCGCTCTGGGGCGGCATCATTGTCGCCCTGGTCAACTGGATCCTCGGCGTTCTGGTGCCGGACGGCGACTAGCAACTGCGCGCCGCGCCAACCGCTCGTTCGATGGCGGAGTGGGGCTGAGCGTGCATTCTTCGGGCGAACGAGGCGGAAATTGCCGGATTCGGCCGGAGGGTGCGCGCTCGGACCCGCCCGCGCCAACCCGGTGCGGCGCGTCGAAGTTCCTAACCGGCGATACCGAGCGCCAGCGCGGTAACCGCCGACCACACCAGCAGCGCCAGCCCCGAATCGCGCAGGGCCGGAATCAATTCCAACCCACCCTTACCGGAGCGCACCGGTGCGTTGGCGCGCACCGCCAGCGGCACCGCAACCAGCCCGACCAACGCCCACGGCGTGCGCACGACCAGCAGCAGCGTGGCGATGAACGGCACCGCGAGCAGCGCCAAGTGCAGCGTGCGGGTGCGCGGATCGCCGAGTTTGACCGCGAGGGTTACCTTCCCGGATTCGGTATCGGTCGGGATATCGCGCAGGTTATTGGCGACCAGCACCGCACTGGAGAATGCCCCGACCCCGACCGCGAGTACCAGTCCCGCCCATTCGATCCGCTCGGCCTGCACGAATTCGGTGCCGAGTACGCCGATCAGACCGAAGAATACGAACACCGCCAACTCGCCGAAACCGCTATAGCCGTACGGCTTGCTGCCACCGGTGTAATACCAGGCCCCGGCCAGGCAGGCCGCGCCGACCAGCAGCAACCACCACGCCGTCGCGATGACGAGCACCAGTCCGAAGACCGCACCGATGGCCAGGCTGATGATTGCGGCATTCTTGACCGCGGCGGGGGAGGCGAGCTTCTGCCCGACCAGCCGCAGCGGCCCGACGCGCACGTCATCGGTGCCGCGGATGCCGTCGGAGTAGTCGTTGGCGTAATTCACCCCGATGATCAGGGCCAGCGAAACCAGCAGCGCCAGAACGGCTTTCCACCACACCGCACCATCGATGGAGGCGGCGGCGCCGGTTCCGGCCAGGACAGGGGCGATCGCGTTCGGCAGGGTGCGGGGCCGTGCGCCCTCGATCCATTGCGCTGCAGTAGCCATATTCGCAGCCTAATGCGCGGCGCCGGTGCAGTCTGCTCGGGCGGTTCGGTTGGCTGGCCCGGTTCAGTTGGACTCGGCGGCCGCCTGCAATGAATGCGCTGAGGGTCGGCCGTGATCACAGCCTGTCGAACGATTTCGAACTCACCTAGCCCAAGCTACGCATCCGCGCAGAACAGGGGATAAACCATGCCAGCCCCGCAGGCATTGCTCGCATACGATAGCGACGGAATGTTTCCTGACCAGAGCGGCCCGATCGGCCGGAGTCGAACCTTGACGACGCCCGCAGGCGAATCGGTCTTAGTGGCCCTGCTGGGCGAAATTGCGCTACGCAAAGACGGTGCGCTCACGGCGCTACCCGGGGCGCGATCGCGGCTGCTGCTCGCGGCACTGGCCCTGCGCCCCGGTCGCAGTCGCAGCGCCCAGGCCCTGATCGATGAGGTCTGGGGTGAGCAGCCGCCGCGCGCGCCGATGAATGCGCTGCACACCCAGGTGTCGCGGCTGCGGTCCGCGCTGCCGGATGCGGCGCTGGAGATCGGCCCGGCCGGGTATCGCCTCACCTTGACCGCGGATCAGGTCGATTTGACCCTGGCCGACGAACTGCTGCGCGTGGCCCGCGCCAGACAGGCCGATGGCGACCACGCCGCTTGTCTGACCCTGGTCGCACAGGCCAGAGCGCTCTGGCGCGGCGAGCCGGGGGCCGACCTCCCCGCGGGCGAACTCGCCGATGAACTACGCGCCGAGGCGGCGCACCGGTTGTCCGAATTGGCGGCGATCGAGGTCGCGGCCCGGGTCGCGAGCGGCGATCTCGACGGCGCGGCCGCGATCACCCGCCGAACTGTGGCTGCGCAGCCGCTCGACGAGGCCGCGCATGCCACCTTGATGCGGTTGCTGGCCGCGGCCGGGCGGCCGAACGAGGCATTGGATGTTTTCGCATCGATTCGCGGGCGACTGATCGAGGAACTCGGCGCCGACCCCGGTCCGGCGCTGGTCGAGCTGAATACCGCTATCCTGCGCGGTGATCCGGTGCCGGGATTCGCAGCACGGACCGATCGTGGGCCGGCGTCGAATACGTCGATCGTTGTGAATTCGGCCACACCAGGCGATCTGCCAGCGGTGCGGGATTCGGTCGAGCGGTATTCGATCGGACGCGTCCCGGATTCGACCGCTGCCGCACCGCCGAGTGTGCTGTCGGCGATCGGCCTGCGCGCGGCCCCCAATGCCCTGCTCGGACGTGCCGCCGATCTGGACGCGCTCGAGGATCTGCTGTCCCGGTCCCGGGTGACCACGGTGCTCGGCCCCGGCGGCACCGGAAAGACCAGGGTGGCCAACGAATTGGGCGCTCGAGTGGCGCGCCGGGAGTCCGTGGTGCTGGTGGAGCTGGCCTCGGTGCGCGCCGATCCGGCCGCCGATGCCGATTCGCGCGCCGATATCGAGGCCGCGATCAGCACGATGCTGGGCCTGGGCGAGGTCGTCCGGGAGACGGCGTGGCGGCGCACCACCGGCTACAGCGATGCCGGTCGCCGCCTGCGCGACGCGCTCGCCGCCCGCCCGATGCTACTGATACTGGACAACTGTGAGCATTTGATCGATGCGGTGGCCGAAGTGGTCGCCGATCTGGTCGGCAGCTGTGACCAGCTCAGCGTGCTCACCACCAGCCGGGCACCGCTGGCGATCACCGCGGAAACGGTGTATCCGCTGGCGCCCTTGGCGATCGACGCGGCCGGATCGCCCGCCACCGAGCTGTTCATGGCCAGGGCGCGTGCCGTGCGGCCGACGGTGCGGCTGGATCCCGAAGTCGTTGCCCGATTGTGCCGCACGCTCGACGGCCTGCCGCTGGCCATCGAACTCGCGGCCGCGCGGGTGCGGACCATGAGCGTCGAGGAGATCGAAACCCGGCTCGAACACCGCTTCGCCCTGCTGCGCAGCGGAGATCGCTCCTCGCCGGAACGGCATCGCACCTTGTACGCGGTGATCGCGTGGAGTTGGAATCTGCTCGAAGAGTCGCAGCAGATCGCCCTGCGCAGACTGTGCCGCTTTCCGGCCGGATTCACCCTCGATGCCGCCGAAGTGGTGGCCGGTGGGCCGGATGTCGACGACGTAGCCACGGCCGTGGACGGTTTGGTGAGCCAATCACTGCTCACCGTTCTCGACGATGACGAAAGTCTCATCGGAACCCGTTACCGGATGCTGGAAACGGTCCGCGAATTCGGCGAGGAACAACTCGCGCGCACCGGATCCGATGCGGCGGCGGGCATTCCGGGTGCGGTCGATGAGTGTTCCCTGGTCATGGATCGAATGTCGCGCTGGGCGCGTGATTATTCGATCTCGGCCGTGCAGCGCTATCTCTCGGACGCGCAGGTGGCCACCGTGCTCTCGGCGGGTGCTGAGCTCGACAATCTGGTCACGGTGCTGCGATATGCGCTGGAACGCAGGGACGCCCGCACGGTGTACCGGGTCTTCCCGGTGCTGGGCACGCTATGGGTGATGCGTGGCGCGCATATGGAGCTGAGCGGTTGGGCGCTCCGGATTGTCAATCTGGCACCCGAACCCGGTCCGGTGCGCGGTACGGTCGCCGATCTGCAGATGCTCGCACACCTGCAGATCGGTATGCACATGGCGTACCTGGGCGGTGACCTGCGTGCGGTGGGGACCACCCGGGCGCGGATCCGTCGATTGCTTAGCACCGCAATCGATCTCAATAGTGGAGCGCGCTTTCTCGGCGTCATGGCCTGCGGGGATCCCTCGGGTTCGGGCGCGGCCAGACTGTTCGCCGACGGTGCCCGTTCGCCGGATCCGGTGGTGCGCGCGGCGGCGGTGTTCATGCGCGCGAATGTCCTGGAGAACACCGGCCATGTGCACGGCTCCACCCGTGACGCGCTGGCCGCCCTGCAGTTGATCGAAGGCACTGATGTCTGGGGTACGGCGATGGTCACCCAGCATCTCGGACAGCTCGCCGGACAGACTGCGCATTACGCCGATGCGGTCGAGAACTACCGCCGGGCCGCGGAATTGCTGCGGGAGTTGCGCGCACACGAGGAAGCCGTGGAGATGCGCAGCTATCTCGCGGTGTCGCTGATCGGCGCAGGTCGCCTCGCGGAGGCGCGGCGGGAGTTGGGTTTCGCGCTCGGCGCGCCAGATGGTGAACCGGCACACGGTTCTTCGATCGACGACCCGCACATCCGGCGCAACCACCGGCTGGCTCCGGTCGTCATCGGGGTGGCCGAACTCGAACTGGCCGAGGGCGATATCGATGCCGGGCTGCGCCACTACCGTCGGGCGCTTGATCTGTACGGCTGGCCCGATGACGAACCTATGCCAGGACCAGGCATCCTGATGACCGCGAGCGGGGCGGTGGACGCGTACGTGCTCTACGGGCGGCCAGAGGAGGCGGACGATATCGTGCGCACGCTGGTTCGCCTGGCGACGGGCCGCCTCGGGCAATTCTACGATCTGCCGCAGATCGGCGCGGTCGGCAACGCGGTCGGCACCTTTCATCTCGCGATCCGGCACGATTCCGAGATCGGCCTGGAGTTGGTGTCGCTGGTCAGCAAAGTCAGGGCACGACAGGACAATCCGTCGGCCGAATTGCGGCGGCACATCGCGCTGCATCGAACCGCGGTGGGCGCCGACCGCCTGGACGCGGCAATGCACCGGGCCATGGGCTTGCGCAGACGGCAAGCGGCGGACCGAATCCTCGAACTGCTCCAGGAATTGTCCTGTGACAGCGAAAGTCGCGGTGGGTGACTCGTCGTCTCCCACCGCGACTTTCGATTGGCGGTCAGAACTGAGCGGCTTACGCCCGGCGCATATAAGCCCGGACCGCGAGCGGTGCGAAGATCACGATCACGACCACCGAGCCGATCAGCGACCAGGCCAGATCGCTGCCGTAGACATTGCCGTTCATCAGCGCTCGGGCCGTGTTCACCATGTAGTACACGGGATTCACGTGATTGAGCCCCTGCATCCAGCCCGGCATGGTGCTGACCTGAGCGAAGGCGCCGGACATGAAGGTCAGCGGGAACATCACCATCATCGAGATGCCCTGCACGCCAGCGGCACTCTTACCGGTGACACCGACCAGCGCCCAGATCCAGCTCACCGCGAAGGAGCAGACCACGATGACCAGACCGGCGACCACGACACCGGCGAATCCGCCCCCGGGCCGGTAGCCGATGGCCAGGCCGACCAGGATGGTCAGGGTGGTGGCCAGCGCATAGCGCACCATATCCGCGATCAACGCGCCCGCGAGAGCCGAAATGCGGGCAATGGGCAGGGATTTGAACCGGTCGAAGACGCCCTTGTCCATATCCTCGCGCAATTGCGTACCGGTCACGACCGAGGTCAGGATCACGGTCTGCACCAGAATGCCGGGAACCAGAACCGGCAGATAGTTCGACACACTCCCGCCGATCGCGCCGCCGAAGATATAGGCGAACATCGCGGTGAACAGGATCGGCTGAACCGTCACATCGAACAGCTGCTCGGGATTGTGCTTGATCTTGAGGATGCCCCGGTAGGCCATGGTGAACGAGGTCGCCACGGTCTGGCGGAGGCTGATGTGATTGCTGACCTGCGGGATCGAGTGTTGTGCCGCATGCCGCGCGGCCTGATCAGGGGCGGTAATGGTGGTCATGCCGCACTCCGTTCGTTGTCGTCTTCGGCCGGGTGGCCGGTGATGGTGAGGAAGACCTCGTCGAGGCTGGGCTTGCTGACGGTGATCTCGTCGATCGCGATCTCCCACTCGCGCAGGCGGATCAGCAGATCGGCGGTCATGCCCGCATCCTTGAGCGGGGCGGTGAGCCGTCCGGCCTCCGGCGTGATCTGGGCCTCGGTGCCCAGGAATTCGCCGACAATGCGGCGGGCCTCCTCGAGCTGGGCCCGATCGACCAGGGTCAGGTGCAGTGAGGAGCCGCCGATCGAGGCCTTGAGTTGGTCGGCGGTGCCGTCGGCGATCACCTTGCCGTGGTCGATGACGGCGATCCGGTCGGCGAGCTGATCGGCCTCGTCGAGGTATTGCGTGGTGAGCAGCACCGTCGCACCCTCGCGCACCAGACGGCGGATGGTCTCCCACATCTGGGCGCGGGTGCGCGGATCGAGGCCGGTGGTCGGCTCGTCCAGGAACAGCAGTGGCGGTGTCGCGATCAGGCTGGCGGCCAGATCGAGACGGCGCCGCATGCCGCCGGAGAAGTTCTTCAGCGGCTTGTCCGCCGCCTCGGTGAGGTCGAACTCCTCGAGCAGTTCGGCCGACTTGCGCCTGGCATCGATCCGGCTCAGACCGAGCAGGCGAGAGAAGATGACCAGGTTTTCGGTGGCGGAGAGACCTTCGTCGACCGAGGCGTACTGCCCGGTGACGCCGACCAGGGAGCGCACGGCCGTCGGTTCGGCGACGACGTCACGGCCGAAGATGCGGGCGCTGCCGCCGTCCGGGCGCAACAGGGTGGCCAACATGCGGATGGTCGTGGTCTTGCCGGCGCCGTTCGGTCCGAGCACGCCGTAGACCGAGCCTTGCGGAACCGCCAGGCTCACACCGTCGACGGCGCGCTGTTCCCCGAACACCTTGACCAGACCGTCCGCCTCTACGGCGAGCGCTGAATTGGGTGTGAAAGAAGTCATGCACAAGACTTTGCGGCCCGCGTCTTGCACGGTCCTTGCACCACGATGTCGCGCATTCTTGCACCGCGATCGCGCGCCCCAACACCGTTAGGTCATCAACCCCCATGCCACCACAGGTCGCCAACGCAACCGTGGTGGCACCTGGGTCCGGCGCCTAAATACGCGGAGAGGCGGACAAGTATTCGCGGAGCTTGGCTCGGTCGGGCTTACCGGGGCCGCGCAGCGGGAGCTCATCGAGGATCGCGAGTTCGCGTGGGGCGGCGATGGAGTCGAGTTCGCGCACCACGTGGTCGCGTAGTTCCTCGAGGGTCGGAGTAGCGCCGGCAGCGGGGACCACCGCGACGGCGACCCGCTGCCCGAGTCGGTCGTCGGGCAGACCGAGCACCACGCATTCGCTGATTCCCGGATGGGTGATCAGCACGGCCTCCACCACCTGCGGGATGACGAGCAACCCACCGGTCACGATCGCCTCGTCGAGCCGTCCGGTGATGCTGAGCACGCCGTTCTCGTATGTGCCCGCGTCATCGGTGCGGAACCAGCCGGGTTCGGCGAAGGCCGGATGGTCGGGCTGGCCCCGGTAGCCATTGGCGATCATCGCGCCGCCGAGCAGGACGCGACCGTCCTCGATGCTGATCTCGGTGCCGTCCAGCGGAATACCGTCGTATACGCAACCACCGCAGGTTTCGCTCATGCCGTAGGTGCGAACCACATTGATACCGGCCGCTTTCGCGCGTTCATAGACCGGAGCCGGGGTGGCGGCACCACCGACCAGCACGCCGTCCAACTGCGCCAGCGCCGCCGCCGCGGCGGGTGCCTCCAAGGCCTTGATGAGTTGTGTTGGGACCAATGCGGAGTAGCGGCGCTCACCGCGCATACCGGAGATCGCGCCCGCGAGCGCCTCGGGTAGGAAGCCACCGGAAACGTCGAGGACGGTGGGTTCGGTACCGGCCAGGATGCTGCGCAGCAGCACCTGAATGCCGGCGATGTGGTGGGTCGGCAGGGCGAGCAGCCAGGTGCCCGGACCGCCGAGGCGATCGTGGGTCGCGGTTCCGCTGGCCCGCAGCGCGGCGGCGCTGAGCATGGCGCCCTTCGGGAGACCGGTGGTGCCCGAAGTGGTCACCACGAGCGCCACCTCGTCATCGATCGGCTCGCCCGGGGCCAGCGCATCGCTCAGTCGCCGGGCCTCCCTGCGGTCGCTGGTGGGTATCGGCAACCAGGCGGGACCGTTGCCCTCCAACACTTCTCGCAAATGCGGCATTACATCGCCGAGCCCCGATCCGGTCGGCATCGGCAGCGTCCGCAGGGTCTTACTCATGACGGCGCCTCGCCGACACTCGGCTCCATCAGGCGCGGGTCCGCAGTGCGCGGGCGCGCTGTACCCATGGTTCGCTCGCTTCGCTCTCTCACGACTGCACCTCGCTGCTGCTCGGCCCGGTCGTGCGCAGGCGCGCTGTGTTCATGGTTCGCTCGCTGCGCTCCCTCACGACCTTGATCGTGTCATGTCAACGTCACCGCATGCGGCAGGGGTCGGTTTGCTGAGGCGGCGGGAGTGGCTGAGGCCGCGTCAGGGGAGGAGAACTCGGGTACGCCGGACATCGAGACTGCGATTCACTCGGAGGACGGTACTCAGTGGCGGTCGCCCGGACGTCGGCGGTCGGGCGGCCATCCGTGCGTTATCGTCCTCGCCGGGGTCGGCATTGGCAACTCGGGCCGGACCGCCCCGGTCGCCGCTGCCGCCGCGATCAGTCCGGTGACCAGCGCGAATCTCGTCGGATCGGATGCTCGGCAGGCACTTCGACCAAAACGATGGGCACCCCGTCCGGATCGTGCACCCACATTTCGATCAACCCCCACGGCTCCCGCACCGGCGCGCGATCGATGGCGATGCCCTTGAGAGCGAGTTCGGCCGCGGCGTCCGAAATATCGCGTACCTGCAGCCAGAGCGCGCCCTCGAACGCCGTGGAATTACCCGATCCGCCATGCCCGGCCACCTCGACCAGCGACTGTCCAGCGAAGAAAACCGTGCCGCCCGGATACTCCCGCGCGATCGCCAGCCCGAGTCCGTCGCGGTAGAAGGCCAGTGTCGCGCGATAGTCGGCGGGCCGCAGGATGACTCGGCTGCTGAGGATGTCCATCTCAGAAGTACCAGGGGTAGGGGGTCCAGTCCGGCTTGCGCTTCTCCAGGAAGGCGTCGCGGCCCTCGACCGCTTCATCGGTCATGTACGCCATCCGGGTGGCCTCGCCCGCGAACAGCTGCTGGCCGACCAGGCCGTCGTCGAGCAGGTTGAACGCGTACTTGAGCATGCGCTGGGCCTGCGGGGATTTGCCATTGATGTCGGCGGCCCACTCCAGCGCCACATTCTCCAGTTCGGCGTGGTCGACGACCTTGTTCACCGCGCCCATCTGATGCATTTCCTCGGCGGTGTAGGGGCGGCCGAGGAAGAAGATTTCCCGCGCGAATTTCTGGCCGACCATTTTCGCGAGATACGCACTGCCGTAACCGCCGTCGAAGCTGCCGACATCGGCGTCGGTCTGCTTGAATCTGGCGTGCTCGCGGCTGGCCAGGGTCAGATCGCAGACCACGTGCAGGCTGTGGCCGCCGCCCGCCGCCCAGCCGTTGACCAGCGCGATAACCACCTTCGGCATGAACCGGATCAACCGCTGCACCTCGAGGATGTGCAGGCGGCCGGCGCGGGCCTGGTCGACGGTGTCCGCGGTCTCGCCTTCGGCGTACTGGTAGCCGCTGCGGCCGCGGATGCGCTGGTCACCGCCGGAGCAGAAGGCCCAGCCGCCATCCTTGGGGCTCGGTCCGTTGCCGGTGAGCAGGACCGCGCCGACGTCCGGGGTCATCCTGGCGTGATCGAGCGCGCGATAGAGCTCGTCGACCGTGTGGGGACGGAACGCATTGCGCACCTCCGGCCGATCGAAGGCCACCCGGACGGTGCCCTGTTCGATATGCCGGTGATAGGTGATGTCGGTCAGGTTCTCGAACCCCGGAACGGGCCGCCACAGCTTCGGATTGAACGTCACCCCAGTGATTATTGCTTCCGTCGATAATCCGGGTGCCAGCGACTTCCATGCGAACTTCTACGGTGCCGATGGCGTTACTCGACGGTACGACTTGACGGTGTAAAACTACGCGTTACCGTGCAGGGATGGATGCAGTATCGCGGAGCGATTCAATGCGGGGCGGCGGTCCGGCGACGGGAGGGCGTGAGGCAGTGAAACGGGTTACCGAGCGAAGTGTCGGATCCGGCCCGCGCATCGACCACAGTGCCGTGGACGAATCCCGGTACGAGAAGCACGGTGGCTTCCCCAAGGTCTCCCGCGCCAGGATCGGGGCCAACTTCGGGCCGTTCGTCGAGGTCATGCGCACGCTGCAGGATCTGGCCGTCTCCGTGGACGCGCCCGACGAGGTCTTCGGTGACGCGCTCGCCCAGGCGCGACAGCTCGTCGAACTGCTCGAGCCCTACCGTGCGCCCGAACTCCAGGGCCCGGCGGGCCGCGCGGTCGAATTGCCCGGGCGCGGCAGCCTTTTGCTGCTGCCGTGGCAGGTGGTCGAGGCCGGACCCGACGGCATCGAGATGACCGGTGAGTTCCGCCGCTACCACCTAGGCGGCAATGGCGCGGCACACGGCGGTGTGCTCCCGCTGCTCTTCGACGATCTGCTCGGCATGATCGTGCATTACGCGGGACGACCGATCAGCCGCACCGCCTACCTCCATGTGAACTACCGCAAGATCACTCCGCTCGAGACGTCGCTGACCGTGCGCGGTCGCGTCGACCGCATCGAAGGGCGCAAAACGTACATAACCGCCGAATTGGCCGATGAGCAGGGCAATGTCCTCGCGGATTGTGAAGGATTGATGGTCGAATTGCTGCCGTGGCAGCCGTAGCTGGATGAGCGCCGTGTGACCGCGCGCACCAGTGCGTATAGTGACGTGCGCTCGTTCATCGACATCGATTCCGGAGGAACCTGAAAGTGGTTGCAGCACTGTCTGAATCCCTGCTCGACGACGCTAAGCGCACGGCCTTCCTTGCCGATGCCAAGGAGGTTCTGGACGCCGAGGTGTCGGACAAGGGTGGTGCGTCTGGCCTGGCGGTCAAGGGTGGGTACGCGGCGGTCAAGAAGCTCAGCCCGGGCATCGTGCCCGATGCGCTGGAGTCATTGGCGCCCAAGCTCGTATCGCAGCTGGAGCCCTTCTGGCAGGAATACACGGCCGCGGGATCCGGCAGTTTCGCCGACCTGCTGGTCGCCAAGTCCGATGAGGTCGCCGAGGCATTGCTCGCGGTGACCGACGCGCGTGCCGCGGCCTCGACGCGTCCGGCGCTGCAGAAGGTCTACTCGTCGATGCGTTCCTCGGCCAAGAAGAACGTCATCGAGGCCCTGCCGCGCCTTGGCGACCTGGTCCAGCGCCACGCTTGAGTTCGATTTGCAGCGCCTGCGGCGCTGCGTGTTCGCGGCCCCCACTATCCCAATATTCAGCATCGCGTAGCGATTCGATGAGGGGTGGCGGTCGGGCGACGGGTGGGCCTCGCATCCGAGTAGTCGAGACTCGCGCCTACGGCGCATGCGTTTCGACTACTCGGCTGAGTTCTGTGGCCGAGCCTTCGGCTCGGACGCGAGACGGGCCGCGAACTCCTCGCTCATAAGACTTGCCCCGTCGTGGTCGGTAGGGCGGTGATCCTTGCGCCGCATATCGAATCCGCTTCGGCGAGGCGGATTTTAGATTTGTGGCGCATACCGGCCGCCCGCGTCCGGTGGTGGGCGCGGGCGGCAAATTCCCACTCGAACACCTGTTCGTGAGGGAGCGTGGCGAGCGAACCATCGGCACAGCGCCCCCTGGGCACAATGGTGCCGAGCGCTAGCGAGGTGCCATTGTGAGCAGGGTGACGAAGACGTCGGAGCAACTGTCTGAGAGGCTGGAGGCGTGAATCCGTCTACAGCACAGGCGCAGGTGGTCGTTGACGAACTCGCGCGCGGGGGTGTGCGAGACGTCGTTCTGTGTCCTGGGTCCAGGAACGCGCCGCTGGCATTCGCCCTCCAGGCGGCCGATGCGGCGGGCAAGCTGCGGCTGCATATGCGCATCGACGAGCGGACCGCTGGCTTTCTGGCCATCGGGCTTGCGATCGCCAGCCGATTACCGGTGCCGGTCGTCATGACCTCGGGGACCGCCGTCGCCAATCTCGGTCCCGCGGTGCTGGAGGCGAACTACGCCCGGGTTCCGCTGGTGGTGCTCAGTGCCAACCGGCCCTACGAAATGCTCGGCTCCGGCGCCAATCAGACCGTCGAGCAGTTCGGTCTGTTCGGCAGCCAGGTGCGTGCCTCGATCAGCCTCGGACTCGCCGAGGAGGAATGCGGGGACGGTGCGCCCTACAGCCAGCAGAACAGCCAGTGGCGTTCGGCAGTCTGCCGGGTGCTGGCCGCGGCCCGCGGCACCCGCTCCGGCAATGCCGGGCCGGTGCATTTCGATATTCCGCTGCGCGAGCCGCTGGTCCCGGACCATGCGCCGGGTGAATCGGCGCCGCAGGGGCGCGCCAGCGGTGCCGCGTGGACTTCGACCCAGTACGCGACGCTCGACGTCCCACTCGAACTCGATCTGACACCCGATACGGTCGTCATCTCCGGCCACGGCGCCGGATTGCGTCCGGAACTGGCCGAGCTGCCGACGGTCGCCGAACCCACCGCCCCGATGCACGGCCCCGCCCTGCATCCGCTGGCATTGCCGCTGCTGAAGCCGCGCCAGGCGATCATCACCGGGCGTCCGACACTGCATCGTCAGGTCGCGAAGGTGCTCGCCGATCCGGCCGTCACCGTCTACGCGCTCACCACCGGTCCGCGCTGGCCCGATGTCTCCGGCAATGTGGTGGGCACCGGAACCCGGGCGGTCACCACGGGTGCGCCGCGCGCCGAATGGCTGGCGTACTGCCGGGAATTGAACGCGCGGGCCGTTCAGGTGGTCCGCGCGGAACTCGCCAAGCATCCGAAGCCGACCGGCCTACATGTCGCCAATGTGGTGATGGACGCACTGCGCGAGGGTGACCAGTTGCTGCTCGGTGCATCCAATCCGGTGCGTGACGCGGCCCTGGTCTCCCATCCGCACCCCGGTATCCGGGTGCTGTCCAATCGCGGCGTCGCGGGCATCGACGGCACCGTCTCCACGGCCGTCGGTGCGGCACTGCACCACACCGGTCGCACCATCGCGCTGATCGGTGACCTCACCTTCCTGCACGACGCCTCCGGCCTGCTCATCGGCCGCGGCGAACCCCGGCCCGCCGATCTGACCATCGTGGTCGCCAACGACGACGGCGGCGGCATCTTCGAACTCCTCGAACAGGGGGACCCGCAGTACGCCGGTGTCTTCGAGCGCGTCTTCGGCACCCCGCACGGCATGGATCTGGCCGCGTTGTGCGCCGCCTACCGGATCCCGCACAAACAGGTCGATCCGGAGCAGCTGGCGGCCGAATTGGCGGGGCATGCGCATGGTATGCGCGTGCTCGAAGTGGCGACCGAGCGCTCGAGCCTGCGGGAGTTGCACGCGACGGTGCGGGCCAAGATCGCGCCGTGAGCCGAGAGCTCAGTACGCCGGACCCGGTTCGTGATCGTCATCGAGCGGTACGGCGATCGACTGCTCCACCACATCGGCCGGATCGGCGCTGAAGGCGTCGCGGTCGACGGCGGCGACCAGATCGCGGTCGCTGCTGATATCCGCCCTGTCATCGTCGTAGTCGGGGTAGGCGACGACGGACTGCTCGACGTAGTCGGCCTCCCCAACCTCGTCCAGCGTGCGGGATGTGCTGGGATCGGTCATCGTTCACTCCTCTCCGCGCGTGCTCTGCGGCCGGGTACCCGATTATCTGCCGGGGGAAAACCAGGTGCTGCGGGAATCACAGCGCGAGCGGACATCAGTCCAACACTGTTGAGAATGCTCCTAGTTCGGCCGCACGGCAACCCATCCGCTACTCGGGTCGCCTCATTCGCCCTCGACCGGACCCGACCCGTTCGCCGGATGTTCGACCAGCGCCAGCGTGCGCCCGGCCAGGAACCGCGCGGTACGCACCGGGACCCCGGTGCGCGTCACCTCGCTGACTTCCACCACGCCCCGTGCGATGCGGACCTCGACCTTGCGCCCCGCACGCGTTGCGGCCACTTCATAGCTGCGAGACTCGTCGCCGAAATCGACGACGATCTCCACCCGATCACCCTTCATCTTCCAATTATCCGCTTTTCCAGCACTTTTCGCCGCTACGACTTGGTTGCGATGGAGTCCCGCGGGAGCCGCGAGGAAGCGCACGCGCCGTGCGGGATCGGCCCGGATGCGCTCCGGCGCGAGGAAGGCGGCGGACCGATGAATTCCCTTGGCTCGCCCCGTCTCGACCAGTGCGCCATGTCCGCTACCAGGAGGCCCGATGCACCCGAATTTCGATCTCGAACCGGCCGCGACTGCCATGTCGGCGGTGGTCGGCGCAATTGCCGATGAACAGCTCACGGCACCGACACCCTGCGCCGATACCACCGTGCGCGATCTGCTCGCCCACGTCAGCATGCTCACCGAGGCCTTCCGGCAGGCCGCGACCAAGGAGGCGGTCGGCCGTTCGGTCCCGCCTGCCGTCGGCCCGGAGACCGCGCTGCCCGACGACTGGCGTGCGCGCATCCCGGCCCAGTTGAAGGCCCTGGTAGAAGCCTGGCGGGATCCGGCGGCCTGGGATGGTGCGACCGAGGCGGGCGGCGTATCCGCTCCCGCGGTGGTGATGGCGATGATCGCGCTCAACGAAACCGTCGTGCACAGTTGGGATCTCGCTCTGGCAACCGGTCAGCGACCAGCCGCCGATCCATCCCATCTGGCAGTACTGCTCGAATTCCTCAGCGACACACCGGCCGAAGGCACACCGGGTATGTTCGACCCGGTCGTGCCGGTGCCCGACACCGCGCCGGAGCTGGATCGAGTAGTCGGACTCACCGGTCGCGATCCGGCCTGGACTCGCTGATCACCTGTGGCATCGCTCGGGCTGCAGTGCGAGCCGATCCTTTCGGCGAGGGGGCGGTGCTGGTCCCTGGCGCGGTGAGCCGAGACGGTTGTCATGCTCACCGCGCTGGCTTCATGAGTCCTTATGTGTAATTGGCATTTTCGCGCCCCCTGCAAAGATGCCCGCGGCGGCCGCCTGGGCGGCTGCCGCGGCGGCGGTGCTGGCCGCTTCGTCATCGATCGGGTCGCCGCTGGCGAGGAGGCGGTAATAGAGCGGGGCCGAGACGGCGGTGAGCACGGCGCGGGCGTCGGTGCCTGCCGGGATTTCACCTCGCGCAATGGCGGCATCGATGCAGGGCGACCATTCGGTGAGGCGCATGTCGTAGAAGCGACGCAGTGCGGCGGCGGCTGCTTCGTCGCAGGTGGCGGCGGCGATGACGGCTTGGAAGAGCTTGCCCTGGCGTGGGTCGGTGAGAGTTTTGGCGACCAGCTGGGCATTGGCGGTGAGATCGCCGAGTAGCGAGCCGGTGTCGGCGTGCGGCAGCGACTGTTCCGCCATATCGACGAGTAGATCGGCGACGAGTCCGGTGGAGTTGCGCCAGCGTCGATATGCCGTGGTCTTGCCGACCTCCGCGCGTGCCGCGACCTCGATCAGATCCAAGTGCGCGAAACCGCGTTCGGCGAGCAGATCGCCCGCGGCCTGCAAGACCGCCTCGCGAACGCGGGCCGTGCGCCCACCTGGGCGGACCGAGCCAGGGGTGGCATTGTCGGACTGCATAACGGAACTCCAGTTTCATTTATGGCGCTACGGGTGTATGGTTCGAATGCTTTAACGGAACTATAGACCCTTTAGGAGTCATTATGGAGTACCGGCGGCTCGGCGCATCAGGTCTGCTCGTCCCGGCCCTGAGCTTCGGCGCGGGCACCTTCGGCGGGCGGGGTGAACTGTTCAGCGCATGGGGCGATACCGATGCCGAGCAGGCTCGGCGCCTGGTCGATATCAGCCTGGATGCGGGCCTCACCATGTTCGATACGGCGGATGTCTATTCCGACGGCGCCTCCGAGGAAGTGCTCGGCGCGGCCATCAAAGGCAGGCGCGATCAGCTGCTGCTGTCCACCAAGGCGAGCCTGCCGACCGGTCCGGGGCCATTCGAGGCGGGCTCCGGGCGGGCTCGGCTCATCAAGGCCGTCGAAGGTTCGCTGCACCGGCTCGGCACCGACTACATCGACCTGTTCCAGCTGCACGCATTCGATGCGCATACCCCGGTCGAAGAGGTCCTCGCGGCGCTGCACGATCTGGTGCGCGCGGGCAAGATCCGCTATCTGGGCGCCTCGAACTTCGCGGGCTGGCAGCTGATGAAATCCCTTGCCGCGGCGGACCGGCACGGCCTGACCCGCTATGTGGCCCATCAGGTCTACTACTCGCTCGTCGGCCGAGACTACGAGTGGGAGCTGATGCCGCTCGGCCAGGATCAGGGTGTCGGCGCGGTGGTGTGGAGCCCGCTCGGCTGGGGCCGTCTGACCGGGAAAATCCGTCGCGGCCAGCCACTTCCAGCGGGCAGTCGCCTGCATCGGACCGCCGCGGCGGGCCCGCCGGTCGACGACGAGCAGCTCTTCAGCGTGGTCGATGTCCTCGACGAACTCGCCGCCGAGACCGGAAAGACCGTCCCGCAGATCGCCCTCAACTGGCTACTGCGCCGCCCCACGGTCTCGACCGTCATCGTCGGTGCGCGCAACGAGGAGCAGCTGCGCCAGAACCTCGGTGCGATCGGCTGGGAACTCGACGCCGACCAGCTGGCCCGCCTCGACAAGGCCAGCGCGGTCACGCCGCCGTACCCGTACTACCCCTACTACCGGCTGCCCGATTTCGCCCGCCTGAATCCGCCTGCGGCGTAAGGGATCAGTAGACGTCGCGGACGTAGCGCTTCTCGGCGACCAACTGCTTCTTGAACGCCAGCGCACCGTCCTCGTCGAGCTTGCCGTGGATCCTGGCAATGGTGAGCAGGGTGTCGTCCACATCCTTGGCCATCCGCGCGGCGTCACCGCACACATAGAAGTTCGCGCCGTCGCGCAGCCAGGACCACAGCTCCGCACCGTGTTCGATCATTCGGTGCTGTACGTAGATTCGCTCGCGCTGGTCGCGGGAGAAGGCCAGATCGAGGCGGGTGAGGAAGCCGGAGCGGAACATATCTTCCAATTCGGCGCGGTAGTAGAAGTTCTGGGCGGCATGCTGGTCGCCGAAGAACAGCCAGTTGCGCCCGGCGCACCCGAGGGCGCGGCGTTCCTGGAGGAAACCGCGGAACGGCGCGATGCCGGTGCCGGGACCGACCATGATCATCGGTGCCGTCGGGTCCAGCGGCGGCCGGAAATGCGGTGCGCGCTGCAGGAAGATCGGCACTGCCGCCGCATCGGCGTCGGCGCGGTCGGCGAGAAAGGTCGAGCACACTCCGCCGCGGCGCGCCGCCGACCCGATCGCCGCCGGATCGCCATAGCGCACGATACCGACGGTGAGCTGCACCTCATCGGGACTGATCAGCGGGCTGGACGAAATCGAATACTGGCGCGGTTGCAGCTTTTTCAGCGTGCCGAGCCATTCGATGAGATCGGCCCGCACCGGGAAGTCGCGCAGCACATCGACGGCCTGACGGTCCCACAGGTAGTTGTCGAGTTCATTGCGATTGTCGCGGCGCAGCAGTTTCGCCAGCCGGTTGTTCGGGTTGCGTTCGGCGATGAAGGTGAGCAGATCGTGGCTGACCTTCGTAATGTCGTAGCGGGTCCGCAGCGCCTGGGCCAGTGGCAGTTCCTGGTCGTCGACCTCGATGACCCGGCGGCCGTCCAATCCGGTGGCTCCGAGCCATTCGGTCACCAGCGACTCGCAATTCGCGGGCCATACCCCGAGCGAATCGCCGACCTCATAGGACGCTTCCAGCCCGTGCAGGTCGAATCCGAACTGACGCACTTCCTTCGGCGATCCGGCATGCGACAGCGGTTCATTGCGCACCAGCGGTGCGGTCACCGGCGCGTTGCGGGTGAACAGGCCGGGGCCCGAGCCCTGGGTCCGGCCCAGGGCCGGAGCGGTGCGGGGCAGGACCATCGTGCCGGTGCCACCGGTGGGCCGCACCGGCATCCCGGTTCCGCCCGGGCCGGAAGAACTCGCTTCGGACGTGCCGGTTTCCCGACCGCCGTCGAGTGCGGCGAGCACCTCGTCGAGCCAGCGCACGGCCGATTCCTGGTAATCGGGCTCGCTGTCGACCCGCGCCAGCAGTCGGGTGGCCCCGCGTTCGGTCAGCTTCGTGTCCAGTTTGCGACCGTGGCCGCAGAAGTCGTCATAGGAGGAGTCGCCGAGTGCGAAGACTGCGTACCGCATGCCGGTCAACCGGATCACACTGTCGTTCAGGCGCTCCCAGAAGTCGGTGCCGTTATCGGGCGGACCGCCGTCGCCGAAGGTGCTGCTGATCACCAGCACATCGCCGGTGAGCTCGTCGAGTTCGCACGAGTCCATATCGAGCAGCCTTGGCGCGTAACCGCATTCGGCCAGGCGCGCGGCGGCCGTCGCGGCCAGTTCCTCGGCGGTGCCGGTTTGGGAGGCCCACAGCACGGTGATGGGGCGGGCCGGTAGCTCGTCCGGAATATCGTCGGCGGCCGCGGATGGGGTCGGCGGTGCGGCACTGCGCGAGTACATGCCCGCCAGCAATCCATCGATCCACAACCGGCTCAGCTGGGTGAGCGGGGCGGACGCGGGCAGCACCGGCTGCCCGGTCACCGGAATGGACTGCAGCGCCGAGAGATATCCGGCGAGATAGATGCGCTCGGTCTCACTCAGTGTCGGAGCGATGCCCGCATCGAGTCCGAGCATGACCGCCAGTGGATGCGCGCCGGGCGAGCCATTGATCGCGGTCGCTCCGGGCGCGACCGGTTCGCTGGACGGCTGTGTCGAAGAGTCGGCTGCTCCGGCGGGTGTTTGCGGCTGTGGTACCGCCGCGACGCGCCGCAATGACACCGCGCACGCCTTGTACTCGGGCTGCAACGAGGCCGAATCCACCGCGTCGTTGGTCACGGCATTGATCGTCAGATACTCGCCCTGCTCGTCATTCCAATGGAACGGTGCGAAGCAATCACCGGGCCGCACCCGGTCGCTGATCTGCACGGGCAGCACCGCTCGTCCACGCCGCGAAGCGATTTCGAGCTGATCGCCGGCCTGGACCCCGAGCCGCTGGGCGTCGGCGGGATGCACCTCGACAAATGGCTGCCCGGTCAACTTGGTCAGCTTGTCGATCTTGCCGGTCTTGGTCATGGTGTGCCACTGATGCTGCAGTCGACCGGTATTCAGCACGAACGGGTAATCGTCGTCGGGCATCTCCGCCGGCGCCATATGCGGGCGCGGCCAGAACACCGCACGACGGCTCGGTGTCGCGAAGGCCAGCCGGGGCTGATGTCCGGTGTCATCGATAAAAGGCTCCTGGCTGACACCGTCATTGAGATACCGGATCGGATTGCGTGCGCGATCGGGCTCGGCACACGGCCACTGCATCGGCCCTTCGCGCAACCGGTCGTAGCTCATGCCGCGCAGGTCGTATCCGGTGGCCGGATTGGCGAATTGCTTGATCTCGTCGAAAACCTCCGCGCTGGAGGCATATTCGAACCCCTCGAAGCCCATTGTCGTGGCGACCTGCGCGATCAGCTGCCAGTCCGGGCGGGCGGCACCGATCGGATCGACCGAGCGCTGCAATAGCGTGACATTGCGCTCCGAATTCACCATCACCGCATCGGCCTCGGCCCACAGCGTGGCGGGTAGCAGCAGGTCGGCATAGGCGTTGGTGGCGGTCTCGCCGTAGGCATCCTGCACGATCACCAGCTCGGCTGCCTCGAGACCGCCGATGACCGTCTTCCGATTGGCGACGGTGGCAACGGGATTGGTGCAGATGATCCAGGCTGCCTTGATCTGCCCATCGGACAGCGCACGGAACATCTCGATGGTGCCGGGACCAGCCTCGTCGCGCAGCGTGCCGGGCTCGACACCCCACGCGGTCTCCACGAAGATGCGGTCGGCGGGGGAGAGCAGGCTGCGCTGGCCGGGCAGACCCGGACCCATATAACCCATTTCGCGTCCGCCCATGGCGTTGGGCTGGCCGGTCAGCGAGAACGGCCCACTGCCGGGACGGCAGATGGCGCCGGTGGCCAGATGCAGATTGCAGATCGCGTTGGTGTTCCAGGTGCCGTGGGTGGACTGGTTGAGCCCCATGGTCCACAGGGACATCCATTCGCCCGCCGCGCCGATCCAGCGCGCGGCCGTGCGGATATCGTCCTCGGCGAGTCCGGTGATCTCGGCGACCTTGTCCGGCGGGTAGTCGGCGAGGAATTCGGACATCGCCGCCCACCCCTCGGTGTGCTCGGCGATGAAATCCGCGTCTATATCGCCGTTTTCGACGAGCAGGTGCAGCAGCCCGTTCAACAGAGCGAGATCGGTGCCAGGTGCGATCTGCAGGAACAGATCCGCCCGTGCCGCCGTATCGGTGCGCCGCGGATCCACCACGATCAGCTTCGCGCCATCCTTGACCCGGTCGACCATGCGCAGATAGAGAATCGGATGGCAGTCGGCCATATTCGCGCCGATTACGAAGAACAGATCGGCGTGCTCGAAGTCGTCATAGGATCCCGGCGGCCCGTCCGCACCGAGCGACTGCTTATATCCGGTCCCGGCGCTTGCCATACACAATCGGGAATTGGCCTCGATGTGCTTGGTCCGCAGATAGCCCTTGGCCAGCTTGGTCGCCAGGTACTGCGCCTCCAGCGACATCTGTCCGGAGACATATAGCGCGATCGCGTCCGGTCCGTGCTCGTCCAGAATCGCCCGCAGCCGGGTCGCCGCCTCGTGCACCGCCTCGTCGACGGGCAATGGCACCGGCACCTGGCCGCGCTGGGGCCGCCGGTACGCGGTCTCCATCCGCCCCGGTGCGCGCATCAACTCCAGATGGGTGGCGCCCTTGGTGCACAGCCTGCCCGCATTCGTCGGATGCAGCTTGTCGCCGCGCACCTTGGCGATGACCGGTGCACCATCGGCGCCGGCACGGGTTTCGACGGTGATACCGCAGCCGACGCCGCAGTACGAGCATGCTGTTCTGGCGGTGCTCGTGCCGTCGGAGACTGCATCGGTCATGCCACCGATCATGCTGATCGCCGATTGCGCCGGATTTACCCAACGTTATCGGGAGGTGACAAATAGCCTCACCGCTGCGAAGTCCGCCAGTGAGCTGTGGCGCGCACCACAAAAATATGTCGTGACCAGGCCGTCAGCCCATTTTGTAGCCGCGATGCAGCGCGACGATGCCACCCGTCAGATTCCGCCATTTCACCGACGACCAGCCCGCATCCGCAATCCGCCTCGCCAACTGCCGCTGATTCGGCCAGGCGCGTACGGATTCGGCGAGATAGACATAGGCATCCGGATTGCTGCTGACCGCCCGCGCCACCTTCGGCAGCGCCTTCATCAGGTATTCCATGTAGATGGTGCTGAAGACCGGCACGATCGGCGTGGAGAACTCGCAGACCACCAACCGCCCACCGGGCTTGGTGACGCGCAGCATCTCGCGCAGCGCCCGATCGGTCTCGGAGATATTGCGCAGGCCATAGGAGATGGTCACCGCATCGAACGAATCGTCGGCGAAGGGCAACGCGGTCGCGTCGGCCGCCACCATCGGCACATTGCGGAATTTGCCCGCGGCGAGCATGCCGAGCGAGAAGTCGGCGGCCAGACACCATGCGCCGGACTTCGCCAGGTCGAGCGTGGAAATACCGGTGCCGGCGGCGAGATCGAGCACCCGCTCACCCGGTCGCGGTGCCAGCGCCTTGCGCACCGCCCAGCGCCAATATCGGTCCTGTCCCAATGAGATGACGGTATTGGTCAGGTCGTACCGCTTCGCGACCCCGTCGAACATCGACGCGACCTCGTGCGGCTGCTTGTCCAGCGAGGCTCGAACCGATTCCCGCTGCTCTGTTTTCGCCACACCCTGAACCTACCGCGCGTACCAGCCGACCTGTGATAACTCCCAGCCCCGACTGGCTCAGACAGTTGGAGTCGCTGGCTTTCGCGGTGGTCACGCGGGCCATCCGGCGGGAACAGGGGCCTGGACGTCGCGAAACTCACATGACGGACCCGAGATTCGCACCGTCACGCGGTGTGCGGCAGTTGGATACGAATGCCGGTGATATCGGCGTAGTGTCCCATCAACTCGGTGCAGATGGCGGGCCAGGTCCGGTGCAGCACCGATTTGCGCGCGGCACCGGCAAACCGCGCCCTGGTTACCGGATCGCGAAGCGCCGCAACCGCACTGGGCAGCAGTTCGGAGAAGCGGTCCACGGGTAGTAGATAGCCGTTGCGGCAGTGCGCGATCAGGTCGCGCGGTCCGCCCGCATCGGGCCCGATCACCGGAACCCCGGCGGCCAGCGCCTCCTGCACACCCTGACAGAACGTCTCGTGCTCACCCGCGTGCACCATCACATCCAGACTCGCGTACGCCTGCGCCAGCTCGTCACCGCCGAGCTCACCGGTGAACACCGCGGTGGGCATCATCCGCGCCAACCGGGCCCGTTCCGGTCCGTCCCCGACGATCACCAGCTGGACATTCGGATCGCTCGCCAGCACCGCCAGACGCTCCACATGTTTCTCCGGAGCCAGCCGACCGACGAAACCGACGAGCAGCCTGTCCTGCCCACGCAACCAGGAGGCCCGCAGCTCCGGTCGCTTCGCCGATGGCGTGAACCGGGCGATATCGACTCCGCGCCCCCAGCGGTGCACGCGCGGAATACCGTGCCGCGCCAGATCCTCGGCGGCCGCGCGCGATGGCGCCAATGTCCGCGTCGCGCCCTCGTGAATCCGCCGCGTCCATGCCCACGCGGCCCGACTGGCCAGCCCGAGCCCATAGCTCTTGGCGAATCCGGCGACATCGGTCTGATAGATGGCCACCGACGGCAGGTCCAACCGCATGGCGGCGCCGAGTCCACCGGCACCGAGCAGGAACGGCGAGGCCAGATGCACCACATCGGCATCGAAATCGTCGATCACGGCCGTGATTCCGGGTTGCGGCAGGCCGACCGGCAACGAACTGACCTTCGGCACCATCACCGCGGGCACCCGATACACCGGGAACCGGCGGTGGAAGTCCGGGGCGGCGGGCAGCCCGCGCGGCGTATCCGGCGCGATCACCAATGCCTCGTGACCGTGTTGATCCAGGTGATCCAGCACCCGGAGCACGGAATTGACGACGCCGTTCATATTCGGCAGGAACGACTCCGAAACGATGGCTACTCGCACCCTGTCAGACTGACCCGCGCACCGCGCCGCGCCGTCACGTCAGCGTGACCGCTACGCAAAGATCCGGCGAACTGTCGGGGGTGCCGGGTCCGGCTCAGGTGGCGCTGGCGGCGGCGCGGGCGCCGTCGACGGGTCCTGGCGTGCGGCGCCGGGACCGGGCCAGAATCCACATCGTCGGCAGCGCGACACCCCACACCACCACGATCACCGACAGCGCGGGCTGAATCGCGACCCGCACATCCCGCCCGGCCACCCGCACCAGATCCGGATCACTGCGGCTGTACTCCACATTGATCCGCTCACCCGCGGTGAGATTGGTCGGATACAGCACGCCGACCTTCGGATTGTGCATCTTGCCGTCGGGCGTCACATAGGTGACCGCCGAGCGCAACCGCCCGGCCGAGAGCACCTCCGCGGAGGTCACTCCCTTGTCGGAGCTGATCAGATAGTCATTGCGCCAGGCGGCGAGCACCAAGAGCCCGACCAGCGTGCTGATCACTATCGCCGCTGTCAGGACACCGATCCTGGCCCGCCGCAGGCGGTTCGACCGCCTTGCAGACTGGCTGGTTTCCGACACCCCAACAGGCTACTTGCCGCCTCCGCTAGCGTGGCGCCCATGTCCCGAAAATTCAGCTTCACCGTGCCCTACGCTGTACCGGTCGAAGATCTCCACCGGGCACTCACCAACGACGAAATCTGGCGGTCCCGGTTCGCGGGTGCCAAAACCGCCACCCTCGACCTCTCGCACCCCGACGGCGCAGACACCATCCGCATCCATATGACGGAAAAGGCAAGCGACGACAAGGTTCCCGGCATCGTGCGCAAGGTGCTCAAAAACGATCTGGTGCTCTCTCGCACCGACAACTGGCAGGCGCTGCAGGGCGAGATCGCCAAGGGCACCTTCGAGGGCGCCACCGGCGGCATCACCAGCGAGATGTCGGGCACCTACGAACTCCGCCCGACCGCTGAGGGTTCGGAAATCGAGGTCGTCGGCACCGTGCAGGTGAAGGTCCCGCTGGTCGGCGGCGCCATCGAACCGCTCGCCGAACAACTGCACCACCGGGTGCTCGAGAGCGAACGCAAACATATCGAGGAGTGGTTCGCCACCCAGGCCAGCGCCTGAGCCTGCGCTCCGGCACACGCCCCGGCCCAAGCCGGGGCGTGTCGGGGCTGGTCAGGCAAAGTCTTCGGGACTGAATTCCTTGGGCTCCACCAGTACCAACCAGTTGCCGGAGTTGTCGCGGACGATCGCCTCGGTGCCGTAGGGGCGTTCGGCAGGCGGCTGAATGAATTCCACGCCCTTGGCGGTCAGCTCCTCGAAGGTCTTCTGACAGTTATCGGTCTTCAACCCGAGCGCACCGTGGGTGCCATTGGCCAGTGCGCGGCGGATGGCGTCGGCCAGATTCTCATCCAGCGGCGGTCCCGGAATCATCAGGGTGATCTCGAGTTCGCGATGATCGGGATGTGCGACGGTGACCCAGCGGAAGCCGTTCTCGCCCATGGTCACATCGCTGCTCTCGACGAATCCGAGCTTATCGATGTACCACTGCTTCGCGGCGTCCTGATCGGTGACGTACACGGTGACCAGGGAAACGTTGGTAATAGTCATGCCCAAAGGCTAGAAAACGCACTGACCTGGCCGCTTCTCCGAAATTGCTGAGCTGTGCGTAGCACCGGCGATTCAACTCGGCCGCTTGCGGTCCGAGAGCCCGTGCATGAACACGTAGCAGCCCGGAATCCGCGGCGCCCCATCGGCGAATTTGGCCTGGTACTCCGATGGCGTCACCCCGACCAGCTGGCGGAACTTACTGCTGAACGATCCCAGACTGCTGTACCCGACCAGCATGCAGACCTCGGTCACGGTGAGATTGGTGGCCCGCAGGTAGTCCTGCGCCCGCTCGATCCGCCGCTCCGCTAGATACGCCGCGGGCGTCACCCCGTAGACCGCCGCGAACGCGCGCAGGAAGTGATACTTCGAAACCCCTGCGGCGGCGGCCAATTCGTCCAGATTCAATGGCTCGGCATAGTCACGATCGGCGAGGTCCCGCGCCCGCCGCAGGTGCGGCAGCAGGTAGAGCGCAGGTAATCCGGTCATCTCAGGTGAACGGGGCGAGTTCGTCGAAGCGGTAGGACGCCCGGCCCGCCGCGCGCCAGGCCCGTGCGGTCAGATCCAGATCCTCGTCGGTGACCAGATTGCCCATCACCCGAACCGCGGTGCGCTGCAAATACTTCGACCGCATGACCGGCGGCCCGCCCATCGGCACCATCCGCGGATGGGTCGCCAGTCCGGCGATCCGCCGCGCCACCGAGAAGGTCCGTCCGTAGCGGGCCCGCAACAGCTCCGGCCACACCGTCGTCAGATCCGGTTCGTCCAGCAGCCCGGCGAGCATATGACCGCCCTCCAGGCCGTAATCGATGCCCTCGCCATTGAGCGGATTCACACACCCCGCGGCGTCGCCGATCAGTACCCAGTTGCGCCCCGCGATATTCGACACCGCACCACCCATCGGCAGCAGCGCCGATGCGACCGCGCGCAGCGAACCCTCGAACTGCCACTCGTCGCGACGCAGCGAGGTGTAATGCTCCAGCAGCGGTTTCAACGCGATATGCGAGGGCCGCTTCTCGGTGGCCAGCGATCCGACACCGATATTCACCTCGCCATTGCCGAGTGGGAACACCCAGCCGTAGCCGGGCACCAGTTCGCCGTCGGCATTGCGCAGCTCCAGATGTGAGGTGATCCACTGGTCGTCGCTGCGTGCGGATTTGATGTAGGCGCGGGCCGCGGTGCCATAGGCGTACTGCCGATGCCAGGTGCGTCCGAGCATTCTGCCGATCGGGGAGCGCACACCGTCGGCTACGACGAGCGTCTTGCAGCCGATCACCTGCGTGCCGTCGGCCGTCTTCACGGTCACACCGGTGACGCGATCACCCTCGCGGATGAGATCTATCACCTTTGTGCCGTCCAGCATCCTGGCCCCGGACTTCACGGCTGTCTCACGCAGTTTGTCGTCGAGTTCGGTTCGCGGAACGGCACTTCCATAAGTTGGGAATGATCCGCCCGGCCACGGCAGCAGGGCCTCACGGCCGAAGCCGGTCATCCGCAGCCCGTGGTTCACCGTGTGCGCGCGCAGCCAAGCGCCGAGTCCGAGCTTCTCCAATTCGGCGGTCGCACGCGGGGTGAGTCCATCGCCGCAGGTCTTGTCCCGTGGGAAGACCGCGGAATCGGTGAGTACCACATCGCGGCCGGCCCGCGCGGCCCATGCGGCTGCGGCGGAACCGGCCGGTCCGGCGCCGACCACGAGCACTTCGGTATGCGTGGGAATCGCGCCCTGCGCCTCCCCGTCCGCGCCCGCGGGTGTGACATCCGGTGAACCCATGCGATCAATACTTGCAGGAGGGTTCGGTTCATGTCGATGGTGCCCGGCTGTGCCGCACACCATGCGATCGATGAGCTCGGAAAAGCATATGCGAAAGTGTCTGATACACCGCATAGTGACGGTGTTCATGGGCCGCGCGGCGGGGACACGCTAGGTTCTCTACCGTGGGGTCGGACGCAGCGCTGGGAGAAGAGATGAGCACATCGGCTGTGAGTGATGAGAGCACGGTGGTTGCCGGAGTCGATCTCGGTGACACCGAGCTCGCGGCGACCGTGCGCAACGGGCTCATCGACGTCGAGAAACTGCTGATCGATGAGCTGTCCGACGGCGAACTGTTCCTGCAGGAGGCGGCGCTGCATCTGGCCAAGGCCGGGGGTAAGCGATTCCGCCCGCTGTTCACCATTCTCACCGGGCAGCTCGGCCCGCGCCCGACCGATCCGGCCCTGGTCACCGCTGGCACCGTCGTCGAACTGGTGCACCTGGCGACCCTCTACCACGACGATGTGATGGACGAGGCCCCGATGCGCCGCGGCGCCCCGAGCGTGAATTCGCGCTGGGGCAATAGCATCGCCATCCTCGCGGGCGACTATCTGTTCGCGCATGCATCCCGGCTCACCTCGACCCTGGGCCCGGACGCGGTGCGGATCATCGCCGAGACCTTCGCCGAACTGGTCACCGGCCAGATGCGGGAAACCATGGGGGCCCGCGATTCCCAGGATCCGGTGGAGCACTACCTGCGCGTGGTCTGGGAGAAGACCGGTTCGCTGATCGCCGCCGCCGGACGCTTCGGCGGCACCTTCTCCGGCGCCGACACCGAGCACGTGGAACGGCTGGCCCGCCTCGGCGATGCGGTCGGCACCGCCTTCCAGATCTCCGACGACATCATCGACATCTCCTCGGCCGCCGAACAGTCCGGTAAGACGCCGGGCACCGATCTGCGTGAGGGCGTGCACACCCTGCCGGTGCTGTACGCGCTGCGCGATGAGGGTGCCGAGGGCGACCGCCTGCGCAAACTGCTCGCCCATCCGCTGGAGACCGACGCCGAGGTCGAAGAGGCGCTCGGCCTGCTCGCCCGCTCCCGCGGCATGGTGCTGGCCAAGGAGAAGCTGCAGGGCTACGCCGATCTCGCGCACGCCGAACTCTCCGCACTGCCCTCGGGGCCGGCCAATGACGCCCTGGAGCACCTGGTCCGCTACACCATCGAACGCGTCGGCTAGTCGTTGCGGCCCGGCACGCCGGACTCGATCACACCCGGAACTTTGCCCGTGATCTCTATCGTTGATCTGCCGTAGGACACTCAACGAACGGGGAGTGGGCAAGGAGACCTATGCACACGCACGGGTATGCGAATGGGCTGAAGACATTCGGGCTCATGGTCGGCCTCTCGGCCTTGATCGTGTTCGCCGGAGCGATGTTCCGTAGCCCGACCATTCTCTTCTTGGCGATCTTGCTCGCGGTGGGTATGAACGCCTACGCCTATTTCAACAGCGACAAGATCGCGCTCAAGGCCATGCACGCGCAGCCGGTCAGCGAGCTGGAGGCGCCGGTCATCTATCGCATCGTGCGTGAGCTGGCGACCACGGCACGCCAGCCGATGCCGCGGCTCTACATCAGCCCGACCAACGCGCCCAATGCCTTCGCGACCGGTCGCAGTCCGCGCCATGCCGCCGTCTGCTGTACCAGCGGCATCCTGCAGATTCTCGACGAGCGCGAGCTACGCGCGGTACTCGGCCATGAGCTATCGCACGTCTACAACCGCGACATTCTGATCTCCTCGATCGCGGGCGCACTGGCCGCGGTCATCTCCGGCCTGGCCAACCTGGCCTTCTTCGCATCGATGTTCGGCGGCAATCGCGAAGGCGAGGGCCCCAATATCCTCGGCGTCATCCTGGTGACGCTGCTCGGCCCGATTGCCGCGACCCTGGTCAAATTGGCGGTCTCCCGCTCGCGCGAATATCAGGCCGACCAGTCGGGTGCCGAGCTGACCGGCGATCCGCTCGCCCTGGCCTCGGCCCTGCGCAAGCTGGAGCGCGGCGTACAGGCCGCCCCGCTGCCCCCGGAACCGCAGCTGACCGCCCAGTCGCATCTGATGATCGCCAACCCCTTCCGCACCGGTGAGCGCGCGGCCCGCTTGTTCTCCACCCACCCCCCGATGGCCGAGCGCATCGCCCGCCTCGAGGAAATGGCGGGCGGTCCCCGCCGCTACTGAGCCGCCCGCAACCACTGATCCACGAGCGCCGGGATACCAAGGCGCTCAATCGTGTTCGGCCGCCAATTCCTGCTCGTAGGCCCGCAGCGTCGCCACGAACAGCCGCCGCTGCTCCGCATCCAATGGTTCTAGCACCTTGCGCCAGGCCCGCGCGCCGCCGCCGAGCCAGGCATTGACCGACTGCTCGTGCACCGCCGCGATGGCAACGATGGTGCGGCGCCGGTCCTTCTCATCCGAGCGCCGCTCCAGCACCCCCTGACGACTCAGATCGCCCACCATCAGGCTGACCGTCGTCGGCGCCACCTCCAGCCGCGCCGCCAGATCGTTCACCGTCATCGGCCCCTCGAACACCAGATTCGCCAGCAATGACAGATGTCGCGGCGCGAGCGAGAACGATTGCAGCTCTTCGGGAACGCGCATCTTCTTGGCTCGTCCCACCACCCGGGGCATGAGCAGCAGCAGGCTCCGAACGCCCTCTTCCACCCCGATGCCAGGCACGTCCGTTGACATCTACCGCACCTCCCAATGGACATTGCGAAGTAGTTTGCTTGCAAAGCAAAGTGTGCTTTCTCTGGCAAGGCTAGTACCAGCGCAGTGTCGACCCCGGGCGTCTGCGCACCGAATTCGTTCGGCTCGCAGGTGAATTGGAAACCCATTTCCGCTACGAGGCGGACGAGCTCGTCGGCGACCCCGAATGCGACCGATCCGGCCACTCTTCGACAGCGATAGTTTGCGGCCCCTTGTGAATTGACCTCGTGCGGTGGAAAAGAGAAACCCCCGCCGATCATTTCTGATCGGCGGGGGTCTTCGGTGGCAGGTGTAGGATTCGAACCTACGTAGGCTTTCACCGACAGATTTACAGTCTGCTCCCATTGGCCGCTCGGGCAACCTGCCGTCGCGCTTCTCGGCGCGCAGTGCAGCTTACAACGAACCCGCACCCATAATGCAAACCGGCTGGCCATCGGCCATGCGACGGGACTACGGTCGCGCCGCGGGGTAGAACTGACCGTGACCGGAACAGCCGGTCCGTAGCGACTGCGCGCAGATCGCTCGAAAGGGTCTGTCAAGACCGTTGGACCGCCAGGACAGGAGCGAAGTGTGGCCGATTCGTCTTTCGATGTTGTCAGCAAGGTCGACCGTCAGGAGGTCGACAACGCGCTGCATCAGGCGGAGAAGGAGCTGAACACCCGCTACGACTTCCGTGGCACCGGTGCGACCATCGAATGGTCCGGTGAGGACAAGATCGTGCTGACCGCCGAGGCCGAGGAGCGGGTCAAAGCGGCGCTGGATGTGTTCAAGGAAAAGCTGATCCGCCGCGATATTTCGCTCAAGGCATTCGATGCCGGTGACCCAGCGGCCTCGGGTAAGACCTACAAAATCACCGGCACCCTGGTGCAGGGCATCGACGCCGAACACGCGAAGAAGATTTCCAAGAAGATCCGCGACGAGGGCCCCAAGGGTGTCAAGGCGCAGATCCAGGGCGATGAACTGCGCGTCTCCAGCAAGAAGCGCGATGATCTGCAGGCAGTGATCGCACTGCTGAAGGGTGAGGACTTCGGCATCGCGCTGCAGTTCGTCAATTACCGGTAGGTGCCGTGGCCGCCCCTTTCGAGCGACCTACAGGCAGTCGCTGGCGGCCGCTCGACAGGTGGCTGCAAAACCGGCTCTGACCACCCGGTTTGGAACTGTGACCGGTGAGTGTGTAACCTCGTTCAAGACTTCGCCGCGCCGGGGTCGTGATCAGAAGATCGCGGTGCGGAGCTAGTCATGCCCCCTTAGCTCAGTCGGCAGAGCGTTTCCATGGTAAGGAAAAGGTCAACGGTTCGATTCCGTTAGGGGGCTCGCCGGATTGCCGGTGGTGACCGACTCGGCATCGCTACACCCTCCACTTCGTGGAGCCGGGCGCGGCATCACCAAGGCAATGCGACCCCGTGGCGGTGTAGCTCAGTCGGTAGAGCAAACGACTCATAATCGTTGTGTCGCCGGTTCAAGTCCGGCCATCGCTACCAAAGACCGATCAGACCATCTGGTTGACCGAAAGAAGGAATATCGTGGCCGCGAAGTCCACCGATGTCCGGCCAAAGATCACCTTGGCCTGCGAGCAGTGCAAGCACCGCAACTACATCACCAAGAAGAACCGGCGTAACGACCCGGATCGGCTGGAGCTGAAGAAGTTCTGCCCGAACTGTGGCACGCACCGGGCGCACCGCGAATCCCGCTAGTCCACCACGCGTGCCGCTGCCGCGTTGATTGGCTTCCGGGTTTCGTCCCGGATTCTCGGGTCGTGACACTTGCGAGGGCCGGACATCTTGTCCGGCCCTGACGCGTTTCACGCGCCGAGTGCGGTGCACGAGCGAGCGTAGCGAGTGAGTAACAGACACAGCCGCCAATGCGGGCACGATAGAGCCAAGCGTTAGCGAGGCGCCGTCGTGAACGCTCGTCGACTCCGGTTGCGGGGTCAGATAGGTACAGTCCTCCCGTGACAATCAACACCGGTACAGACGAAGCGGTCGCAATGGACGAAGAACTCGACCCTGCGGCGCACGCCGCGGCAATGGTCGGTCATCACTACCGCGTCGACGACTACTACGAGGTCGGCCGTGAGAAGGTGCGTGAATACGCCCGCGCTGTACAGGATTATCACCCGGTGCACTGGGATGAGGATGCCGCGCAGGAGTACGGCTACGACGGCCTGCTCGCCCCGCTGACCTTCATTTCCCTGGTCGGAATTCTGGCTCAGCGCAAGCTCTTCGAGCAGATCGTCACTGGTTACGACCTGAGCCAGATCATGCAGACCGATCAGATCCTGGAATTCCATCGGCCGATCAAGGTCGGCGACCAGCTGGTCTGCGATGTCTACCTGCACTCGTTCCGGCAGGCCTTCGGCGGCGACATCATCGTCACCAAGAACGTCGTCACCGCGCAGAACGATGAGCTAGTGCTCACTACCTACACCACGCTGATCGGACGCAGCGGTGGCGATATCGACCCGAACCTGCAGGGCGCGGTCCGCAATGTGCTCATGCACGGCATCGGCGAGGACGCGCCCACGCATCACCCGCGCACGCTGGCCGCTCCCGCCGTACCCGCGGCGCCGGTGCCCGCGATCGCGCCGACCAAGCATGCGCTCGAGTTCGAGGACATCTCCGTCGGCGACGAGTTGCCCCCGCGCACCGTCCGGTTGACGCGCGGCGATCTGGTCAACTACGCGGGTGTGTCCGGCGACGCGAATCCGATCCACTGGAGCGATGAGGTCGTCAAGCTTGTCGGCCTGGACAATGTGGTCGCGCACGGCATGCTCACCATGGGCCTCGGTGGCGGCTTCATCACCTCCTGGCTCGGCGATCCCGGCGCGGTCAAGGAGTACAACGTCCGCTTCACCAGTCCGGTCTACGTCGGCTCCGAGGAGCCCGCAGAGGTCGAGTTCACGGGTAAGGTGAAGTCGGTGGATCCGGAGACCCGGACCGCGGTCGTGGCCATCGTGGCGAAGGCGGCGGGCAAGAAGATCTTCGGACGGGCTACGGCAACCGTGCAACTGGTCTGAGCTGGTCGGGTGACCCTGATTGGCAAATGCCGCGGGCGGTAACGTACACTCAGATTTCTGGGGTCACCAGCCGCTGCGCGCTGCTCTACAGGGCTGGCTCCAGGTGAGTCCACAAGGATTCGCCACGGGGTCGGCAACTGCCGGAGTAGCGCGCGTGTTGTGTGACACCAGATAGTAAGAACGACAACTGAACACAGAACAGTGGTCGGACAGCTGTGATCGTCCGACCAAAGGGGCGTAGCTCAATTGGCAGAGCAGCGGTCTCCAAAACCGCAGGTTGCAGGTTCAAGTCCTGTCGCCCCTGCCCTGGATGCCAGCGACGAAAGGATCGACGTGGTCGACGAGCGGGATACTCGCCACGGCGCGCATGCTGCCGAGGATGGCGACGACACCGCCGCCATGGCTCGGCCGAGCGGCAAGCGGTCCGCCCGGCGGGGTCGTTCCGCGTCGCAGGCCGATACGGGTTCGGTCGCCACGATCGACCGGCCCACCCTGGCCAAGGCAGCCAAGAAGACCGATCGGGCCGAGCGCAAGAAGACGGGTAACCCGTTCAAGCGTTTGATCAAGTTCCTGCGTGAAGTTATCGCGGAACTGCGCAAGGTGATCTGGCCCAACCGGAAGCAAATGGTCACCTATACGAGCGTTGTTCTGGTGTTCGTGATCTTCATGGTCGCGTTCATCAGCGGATTGGATCTGGCGTTCATCAAAGGTGTCAACTGGCTGTTCGGCTAGCTGATCGCCGCCGACGCCGGTAGCCGATCCCGGGTTGGCGCGTTATAGCGCGCCCGGCCCGGTACGCAAAGGATGTACGTGACGACACAGGAAGCGAGTGCCCCAGTGAGCACCCCGGAGAACGACACAACCGACGAGTTCCCGGTCGACGACGCGGTGGAGACCATCGAGGAGTCCGTGGCCGTCGAGGAAGCTGTGGTCGACGAATCCGACGCCGCTGACGCCGAAGCTGTCGAGGCTGCTCCTGTCGATGCCGAGCCCGCCGACCCCGTTGCCGAGATGAAGGCCGCGCTGCGGCGCGCCCCCGGCGACTGGTACGTGATCCACTCCTACGCCGGTTACGAGAACAAGGTGAAGGCCAACCTCGAGACCCGCGTGCAGAACCTGGACCTCGAGGACTACATCTTCCAGGTCGAGGTGCCGACCGAAGAGGTCACCGAGATCAAGAACGGCCAGCGCAAGCACGTCAACCGCAAGGTGCTGCCCGGCTACATCCTGGTCCGGATGGAGCTCAACGACGAGTCGTGGGGCGCGGTGCGCAACACCCCCGGTGTCACCGGCTTCGTCGGCGCCACCTCGCGCCCGTCGCCGCTTTCCATCGATGACGTGGTGAAGTTCCTGGTCCCGGCCGCGCAGCAGCAGAAGAAGCCCGCTGCCGAGGCCGCCGCGGCGACTGCGGCCGCCACCGATATCGCACCCAAGCCGGTCATCGAGGTCGACTTCGAGGTCGGCGAGTCGGTGACCGTGATGGACGGCCCGTTCGCGACGCTGCCCGCCAGCATTTCCGAGGTCAACGCCGAGCAGCAGAAGCTCAAGGTGCTCGTGTCGATCTTCGGTCGCGAGACCCCGGTCGAGCTGGCGTTCACCCAGGTCGCGAAGATCTAGACCAACTCTGCCGCCCCGGCGACGGGGCGACGGAATGGATCGGCCCGGACCACGGGTTGATTCACCTTGGACTTGCAAAGAGCAAGGAAAACAAACACCTAGGAAAGAAAGATGCCCCCCAAGAAGAAGAAGCTCGCCGGGATCATCAAGCTTCAGATCCAGGCCGGCCAGGCGAATCCGGCCCCTCCGGTCGGCCCCGCGCTCGGTCAGCACGGCGTCAACATCATGGAGTTCTGCAAGGCGTACAACGCCGCGACCGAATCGCAGCGTGGCAACGTCATTCCGGTCGAGATCTCGGTGTACGAGGACCGGACCTTCGACTTCAAGCTGAAGACCCCGCCCGCTGCTCGGCTGCTGCTCAAGGCCGCTGGTGTGCAGAAGGGTTCGGCCGAGCCGCACAAGACCAAGGTCGCGAAGGTCACCATGGACCAGGTCCGGGAGATCGCCAAGACCAAGCAGGAAGATCTGAACGCCAAGGACATCGACCAGGCGGCCAAGATCATCGCGGGTACCGCTCGCTCGATGGGTATCACCGTCGAGGGCTGAGTTCCCGTAATCCCGGACCAGCTGCCGGGATCCACGTGGGAGGGCCTGCCAGGCCCGGCAACCACATCTGAACACCGATAAGGACACAGACAAAATGGCAAAACGAAGCAAGGCGTATCTCGCCGCGGCCGAGAAGGTCGATCGCACTCAGCTCTACTCCCCGCTGGCCGCCGCGCGCCTGGCGAAGGAGACCGCAACCACCAAGACCGACGCGACCGTCGAGGTCGCCGTTCGTCTCGGTGTGGATCCCCGCAAGGCCGACCAGATGGTCCGCGGCACGGTCAACCTGCCGCACGGCACCGGTAAGACCGCCCGCGTCATCGTGTTCGCGGCCGGTGAGAAGGCCGCCGAGGCCGAGGCCGCCGGTGCGGACGCGGTCGGCGCCGAGGATCTGATCGAGCGGATCCAGGGCGGCTGGCTGGACTTCGACGCCGCGATCGCCACCCCGGACCAGATGGCCAAGGTCGGCCGGATCGCGCGTGTCCTCGGCCCGCGCGGCCTGATGCCGAACCCGAAGACGGGCACGGTCACCAACGATGTGACCAAGGCCGTCAACGACATCAAGGGCGGCAAGATCAACTTCCGCGTCGACAAGCAGGCCAACCTGCACTTCGTCATCGGCAAGGCGTCCTTCGACGATGCCAAGCTGGTGGAGAACTACGGCGCCGCACTGGATGAGATCCTGCGCGCCAAGCCGTCGACCGCCAAGGGCCGCTACGTCAAGAAGGTGACGGTCTCGACGAACACCGGACCGGGCATCCCGGTGGACCCGAACCGCACCCGCAACCTCCTCGACGAGGATGCGTAAGTAGCACCCGAGCTTCGGTAGTTCACCGCGAAGGCTGAATTGCCGTAGGAAGCTGAGCAGTACCGCAGAGGGCGGGAACGCGAATCGCGTTCCCGCCCTCTGCGCGTTGCGGCCGATTGCGGGTGTCGCTCCAGTGCAAGCACCACCGACCGGACTAATTCGCGCGCGGCGGTGGTTGCCCCTGCAGTGACCGCCGTTCTGCTCATTTCCGGAAGCACACGTAGTGCTTCGACCAATACCGCCGCACTGCGCACCGTGGCGGCGATCGCACCGGAGGGCATCGAGACCTTCTGGTATGAGGGCCTCGCCGACCTTCCGGCATTCAGTCCCGATGACGACGGAACCGGCCATCCGTCGGTTGTCGCACTGCACGAACACATTTCGCGCGCCGACGCGGTACTGCTCTGCACACCCGAATATGCGGGCACCCTCCCCGGCAGCTTCAAGAACCTGTTGGATTGGACCGTCGGCACCGCCGACCTCTACGAAAAGCCAACGGCCTTCCTCAATGTCGCGGCCCGAGGCCGTGGTGAAGGCGCGGCCACCACCCTGACCACAGTGTTGGGCTATGTCGGTGCCATCGTCGACCCGGACACCTGTGTCCGACTCCCCGTGGCCCGAGACGCCGTCGATGGCAACGGCCTGGTCACCGCACCCGAATTTCGCACCGGCGCACTCGCGGCACTGACCCGCCTGGTCCGCCAGGCGACCCCTGCCTGACCCATCGCGGAGGCGAGTCGAAGGAGGCCGAAGCACCGTTCGACTCGCCTCGATGGTCAGCTATCCGAGGACTCGGTGGATTTGCGCCAGCCGAGCAGTACCGATTCGCCCTGCTGCGCACCCCACGGCAGGAAGATGGCGACGATCAGCGCGCACACCACGACCGCGGCCGCGGCCACCAGGGATGCGGCGTGTGAACCCTGCAGTGCGGCGGTTTTCATTGCGGTGATGAGGTTTTCGCGCTGGGCGGCGAAGAACGGCGCGAGCTCTCGTTTGCGCATCTCCAGCACGCTGAGCGGACTGGCCTGCACCAGACTGCGCTCGTCGGAGTTCATCATCCCCGCGGGCACCCGATCGATCAGCGGTGCGACGCGAGTTGTGTAGTAGGAGGCCACAATCGAGCCGAGCACCGCGACGCCGAGCGTGCCACCGATCTCGCGAGTGGTGTCATTGACCGCCGAACCCGCCCCCGCCTCATCGAGCGGCAGCGACGACATGATGGATTCGGTGGCCGGGCCCTGCACAATGGCCAGGCCCAGCGCCATCGACACCATGGATGGCAGCACATCGGTGGCGTAACCGCTGTCGACGGTCACTTGACCGCCCAGGTACAGCCCCGATCCGGTGAGCAATAGTCCGAATACGATCACCGGCGTGGTTCCGACCCGCGTGGCCAGCAGCGTTGCGATGGGTGCGCCGATGGCCACCGAGAACGCGAACGGCAGCGAGGCGATACCGAATTCGAGCGGGGTGTACTCGCGGACGCCTTGGAAGTACTGGGTGATCAGAAACAGGAATCCGAACATCGAGAAGTAGCCGACCGCAATTGCCAAGGCGGGCATGGAGAATCTGCGATTGCGGAACAGTCGCATATCGAGAATCGGTGCGCTGCTACGCAATTCCCACACAATGAAGGCGGCGAGCAAAACGATGCCGAGTGCGGCAACGCATAGGGTGGTCGTCGACAGCCAGCCGTACCGCGGTGCCTCGATGATGGCCCACACCAGCAGCGTGATGCCCGCTATCGATAGCGCAATACCCGGCAGATCGAGCCGCCCCGCCTGGGCAGACCGCGATTCGGGCACCCAGATGAGGGTGGCGGCCATGGCGATGAGTGCCACCGGCACATTGATCCAGAAGACCGAATGCCAGGAAAAGTGTTCCAGCAGCCAGCCGCCCGAGATCGGCCCGATCGCGATGGCGAATCCGGCCATCGCGGTCCAGGCGGCGATGGCCAGCGCGCGCTCGCGCTTGTCGGTGAAGATATTGATGATCAGCGCCAGTGTCGCAGGGAAGACCGCCGCGGCGAAGATGCCCATCGCGGCCCGTGCGGCGATGACGCTGCTCATGGACTCCGAGAGCGCGCCGCCGATCGACATCACGGCAACGCCGAGCAAACCGATGATCAGCATGCGGCGACGTCCGTACCGGTCGCCGAGATTGCCGAAGGCGAGCAGTAGTCCGGCGAAGGTCAGGGTGTACGCGTCGACGACCCACTGTAGGCCGCTGACGCCGGTGGCCAACTCCACCCCGATGGAGGGGAGGGCCACGTTCACGATGGTGTTGTCGAGGACGACCAGCAGCTCACCGAGGCAGATGACGGCCAGGGCGATGAAGCGCCTGGTACGTCGTTCCAGCAGCACCGGTGGATCGACTATGGAGGTTGCCATAGTTCGGTAGTCAAGCAGTATCTGTCACTCTTGGTAACACTTGCTGCCGGCGACATCCGCCACATTCGAATGCGAATTGTGAGGCGCGCCACAACAATTCGGTCGCGAAAGCGTCCCGTTCGCACCCGTTTTGGCAGATGGGGGCGGGTTCGGCTACTGTGAACGGAAGTAATCGACGAGTTCGATGACTACCCAATCCGTTCTACCGAAGACCGTTGGTCGCTGCGCCCGCTCGGGCGTGGTCGAAGGTCCGGCATCAAGTCGGCGGCCCACGCAGGGAGGACCGAGGCTGGGAATTGATCCGGTGCACGCCGGGTCGATCACCTGTTGCGCCCCGGAACGCTCTGCGTTCGGGGCGTTTGCTTTATCGCTGGCCCCTGGTACTCGGCAGTTCGAATACGAACCGACATCCAGAGAGGAGGCGAAGTATGGCAAAACCCGAGAAGGTCACCGCGGTCGAAGAGATCACGGAGCAGTTCAGGAGCTCGTCGGCCACCGTCATCACGGAATACCGTGGTCTGTCGGTCGGTAAGCTCACCGATCTGCGTCGCGCGCTCGGCGAAGGCGCTACCTACTCCGTCGCCAAGAACACCCTGGTCAAGCGTGCGGCCGCCGAGGCGGGCGTCGTTGGCCTGGACGACTTGTTCGTCGGACCGACCGCCATCGCCTTCATCAAGGGCGAGCCGGTCGACGCGGCGAAGGCCATCAAGACCTTCGCCAAGGAGAACAAGGCGCTCATCATCAAGGGCGGGTACATGGACGGCAACGCGCTGTCCGTTGCCGAGGTCGAGAAGATCGCCGACCTGGAGTCCCGCGAGGTGCTGCTGGCCAAGCTGGCAGGCGCCATGAAGGGCAACCTGGCGAAGGCTGCCGGTCTGTTCAACGCTCCCGCTTCGCAGGTGGCCCGCCTGGCCGCCGCCCTGCAGGAGAAGAAGCAGGCCGAAGGCGGAGCTGCCGCCGAGTAACACCCCGTGCGGGTGGATCGCGTGCGGCTCGCCCACATAGACAACCAACTACCGAAAGGAAACAACAATGGCCAACGTTGACGAACTGCTCGAGACCTTCGCCGGAATGACCCTGCTCGAGCTGTCGGACTTCGTCAAGAAGTTCGAGGAGAAGTTCGAGGTCACCGCGGCTGCTCCGGTCGCCGTCGCCGCCGTCGCCGGTGCCGCTCCGGCCGAGGCCGCCGAGGAGCAGGACGAGTTCGACGTCATCCTCGAGGGTGCGGGCGAGAAGAAGATCCAGGTCATCAAGGTGGTCCGCGAGATCGTCTCCGGCCTGGGCCTGAAGGAAGCCAAGGACCTGGTCGAGGGTGCCCCGAAGCCGATCCTGGAGAAGGTCGCCAAGGATGCCGCCGAGGCTGCCAAGGCGAAGCTGGAAGAGGCTGGCGCCAAGGTCTCGGTCAAGTAGTTCACTTGACCCCGCCGAGCGACCCGTAAGTGGTCGCCACGGCTGCGTCGTCGAACGGGCGGTCCCCAGCGGGGACCGCCCGTTTGCTTTGCATCGGTGCATGCGACGGTAATGCGATTACTGAGAGTGATTCGGGGTTACTCTTCGGTCAGGTTAGGGTGTGCCGCGTCATGCTCATGGGATACAGTGACCGCACCCACTGTGACGCGACACACCGTGATACCCGATAGCGCGGTTCGCCGGTGGGCTGCTCGCTGAGAATTTGTGGAGGTAGGCGTGGGCGTCGAGGTCAGGACCGAAGGTGTTACCAAATCCTTTGGTTCACAGCGTATTTGGCAGGATGTCTCGCTGACGCTGCCTTCGGGTGAGGTCAGCGCGCTGCTCGGCCCCTCGGGTACCGGTAAATCGGTGTTTTTGAAGTCGTTGATCGGTTTGCTGCGTCCGGAGCGCGGTTCGATCTTTATCGATGGCACCGATATCACCACCTGCTCCAATAAGGAGCTCTACGAAATCCGCAAGCTGTTCGGTGTGCTGTTCCAGGACGGTGCGTTGTTCGGGTCGATGAACCTGTTCGACAATGTGGCGTTCCCGTTGCGTGAGCACACCAAGAAGTCCGAGTCCGAGATCAAGAAGATCGTGATGGAGAAGCTCGAGCTGACCGGTCTGCTCGGCGCGGAGGGCAAGCTGCCGGGTGAGATCTCCGGTGGTATGCGCAAGCGTGCCGGTCTGGCGCGGGCGCTGGTGCTGGATCCGCAGATCATTCTGGTCGACGAGCCCGACTCCGGCTTGGATCCGGTGCGTACTTCGTATCTGTCGCAGTTGCTGATCGATATCAATGCTCAAATCGACGCGACGATCCTGATCGTGACCCACAACATCAACCTGGCCCGTACGGTGCCCGACAACATCGGCATGCTGTTCCGCCGCTCGCTGGTGATGTTCGGTCCGCGTGAGGTGCTGCTCACCTCGGAGGAGCCGGTGGTCAAGCAGTTCCTCAACGGTCGCATGATCGGTCCGATCGGTATGTCGGAGGAGAAGGACGAGGCCCAGATGGCGCGCGAGCAGGCGCTCGTCGACGCCGGTCACCATCACGGTGGCGCCGAAGAGGTCGAGGGCATCATCCCGCAGATGCGGGCCACTCCGGGTATGCCGGTGCGTCAGGCGGCACTTCGCCGCAAGGAGCGCGTCCGCGAAATCATGCACACCCTGCCGCATGCGGCCCAGGTGGCTATTCGTGAGTCACTTGCGGAGAGCGACGATACGCAGGTGATGGCGTATCAGAACGGCGACCTCGGTGGATACCAAGGTGGGTCCTTGGACACAACCGTGCGCCACAACACAACTAACGGGTAACATCTGCGATCGTGAATTCCACCCTGGCGCGATTGCGGACTCCTGTGGAGTCGGGGTTTGGCCAGGCCGGCAACATCTTTGCGCTGCTCATCGACGTTATGCGCAAGACGTTCAAGCGGCCTTTCCAGTTGCGCGAATTCATCGAGCAGTCGTGGTTCATCGCGAGTGTCTCGATCCTGCCGAGCGCACTGGTCGCCATTCCGTTCGGTGCGGTTGTCGCGCTGCAGACCGGCTCTTTGATCAAACAACTCGGCGCCGAATCCTTTACCGGCGCTACCAGCGTGCTGGCTACCGTCCAGCAGGCCGCCCCCGTTGTCACCGCGTTGATCATCGCCGGTGCGGCCGGATCGGCGGTTGCCGCCGATCTCGGCTCGCGCACCATCCGTGAGGAGATCGACGCGCTCGAGGTGCTCGGCGTCGATCCGGTGCAGAAGCTCGTTGTGCCACGCGTGCTCGGCATGATGCTGGTCGCGCTGCTGCTCAACGGTCTGGTGTCGGTGGTCGGCATCGCCGGTGGCTACTTCTTCAATGTCGGGCTGCAGGGCGGCACCCCCGGCGCCTACCTCGCCTCGTTCTCCGCACTGGCTCAGCTGCCGGACCTGTGGATCGGCGAAATCAAGGCCCTGATATTCGGTCTGCTCGCTGGCGTGATCGCCGCGTACAAGGGGTTGCATCCCAAAGGGGGCCCGAAAGGAGTCGGAGACGCGGTGAACCAATCCGTGGTCATCACATTCATGGTGTTGTTCTTCGTGAACTTGATCCTGACCCTGGTGTATCTGCAGGTCGTCCCCGCTAAGGGCGCCTGACCCGTGGCCACCTCGTACCGCCCCCCGGCCCTGGCGAAATCCGCCCGCCGGGTCCGTGAGATCGCGCGCATGCCGGTGAATGTCGTCGACCGCGCCGGCGATCAGATGTCGTTCTACTCCAAGGCCATTGCCTGGATTCCGCGCACCGCTGTGCACTACCGCAAGGAGGTCATGCGGCTGCTCGCCGAGGTGACCTTCGGCAGTGGCGCGCTGGCCGTCATCGGCGGCACCATCGGCGTCATCATCTTCATGTCCGGTTCGGTCGGCGTTGTCGTCGGCCTGCAGGGCTTCAAGGCCTTGGACTCGCTCGGCAGCTCGGTGCTGACCGGCTTCCTCACCGCCTATATCAATACCCGTGAGATCGCGCCGCTGGTCGCCGCGCTCGCACTATCGGCAACGGTCGGTTGTGGTTTCACCGCTCAGCTCGGTGCGATGCGGATCTCCGAGGAGATCGACGCACTCGAGGTGATGGCGGTGCCGGGTGTGCCTTTCCTGGTGACCACCCGGGTGATCGCGGGCTTCCTCGCGGTCATTCCGCTCTACATCGTCGGCCTGCTCGGCACATTCCTGGCATCACGAATGATCAGCATCTGGTTCAACGGACAATCCAGTGGCTCCTATGACCACTATTTCGGTCTGTTCCTGCCACCCGAAGATGTCTTATATTCGTTCGTCAAAGTCCTGGTCTTCGCATTCGTGATCATCATGGTGCATTGCTATTACGGCTTCAACGCCACCGGCGGACCGGCCGGTGTCGGCGTCGCGGTGGGTCGCGCGGTGCGCGCAGCGATTGTGTTGGTGAATGTTCTGGACTTCTTCCTCAGCCTCGCCATTTGGGGTACGACAACGACGGTGCGGGTTGCGGGATGAGGGCACCGATCATCGAAACGGCAAGCAGTGAGGTGCCGTCATGAGTAATCGCGTGCAGATGTGGCGCGCGACGGAGAAATTGCGCGTCCGACTGCTCGGCATCGCGTTCTTCGTGGTCTGTGCACTATTTCTGGTGACGACGGTCGCGATCTACAACAAGGCGTTCGTCGACAGCGTCCGGGTCAACCTGGTCACCGACAGTGTGGGAAATGCGCTGACCCGCAATGCCGATGTGAAGGTGCGCGGCGTCAACGTCGGCGAGGTCAGGTCCAGCCGATCCGAGAGTGGTCAGGTGACCCTCGACCTGGCGATCGATCCGGGCAAGGCCACACAGATTCCGGTCAACGCCACGGCTCGGCTGCTGCCGAAGACGCTCTTCGGCGAGCGGTACGTGGACCTCATCATCCCGGACGAACCCAGCAAGCAGCACCTGACCGCTGGCGTCACGCTGCATCAGGACAAGAGCGGCAATGCCATCGAGATCAGCAAGCTGCTCGACGATGTGCTGCCGCTGCTGCAGGCGATTCCGCCGCAGGACCTCGCCTCCACCCTCGGTGCGCTGTCCCAGGCGCTATCGGGTCAGGGTGTGGCACTGGGTGAGTCGGTGGACAAGCTGGACACCATCTTCCGCGACCTCAACGGGGTGATGCCCGATATCAAGCAGGATCTGGTGAGCTTCGCCGATGTGGCGGCCACCTACTCCGACGCCCTGCCGCAGCTGGTGGACGCCTTCGACAATCTGCGCACCACCAACGCGACCATCGTGCAGCGCCGCCCGCAGATCGACACGCTGCTGGCGACGCTGAACCCGACCGCGGCCAGCACCGCGGACTTCCTGATCGCCAACCGCGACAACATCATCGACCTGGCCGCCGACTCCCGCCCAGCGCTGGAACTGCTGGCCACCTATTCGCCGACTTACGCCTGCGCTATGGCGAACTTCGCCAAGATGAAGCCGCGCATCGACCAGATCATGGGTATGGGCACCTCGCGGCCCGGCTCCCGAGTGTCGGTGGAGCTGACCAATACCCGCGGTAAGTACCTGCCCAACCAGGACGAGCCACGCTGGCTCGACACCCGCGGACCGTGGTGTGTGCCGGAGTACCCGGTGTTCACCGATCCGGGCCAGTACACCGGCGGACCGAGCAATGACGGCTCCTATGCGGTGCCGAGCCGCAATCCGGGTGACCAGGTCAGCGGCAACTTGCCGGTGCCGCAGTTCGGGATGTATCCGGCCGCGAATGTGCCGACCACGGTGGGTTCGCCGACCGAACAGCGGACCCTCGGCGCGATCTACGGTGCGGCGAACGGTGTTTCGCCCGACCAGGTGCCCAGCTGGGTCACCCGGATCGGTGCACCCGCATTCCGCGGCAGCGAGGTGAGCGTGCGATGAAGGAAAAGATGCGCGGCATCGGATCGCCGCTGACCAAACTCGTCATCTTCATCATCGTTACCCTTTTCGCGACCACGGTCCTCGGGCTCTCGATCGCGAACTACACCGGCCGCGGCACCCCGTTCAAGGCCCGCTTCACCGATGTCACCTCGCTCAACCCGGGCGACGAGGTGCGCATCGCGGGCGTACGGGTCGGCAAGGTCACCAGTGTCTCGATCGTGGACAAGCGCCAGGCCGAGGTCGGCTTCGAACTGACCGACCGCAATTGGCTGCCCGCCTCGACGACGGCGACCATCCGCTACCGAAACCTGGTCGGCCAGCGCTATATCGCGCTCGAACAGGGCGCGGGGGAGCAGGGCCGCAAGCTCAATAAGGGCGCGACCATCGGGCTCGAGCACACCAAGCCAGCGCTGAACCTGACCACGCTGTTCAACGGCTTCCGGCCGCTGTTCCAGACGCTCACCGCCGATGATGTGAACAAGCTGTCCTACGAGATCATTCAGGTCTTCCAGGGCGAGCAGGGCACCATTCACGATCTGGTGGCGACCACCGCGAATCTGACCAACAAGATCGCCGATAAGGACGCCGTCATCGGTGAGCTGGTGAAGAACCTGACGGCCGTGCTCAATGCGGTCAATGAGCGCGAGGGCCAGTTCGATCAGCTGATCGTCAATACCGAGGCGCTGGTCAGCGGGCTGGCCGCCGACCGCGACACCATCGGCAGCTCGGTGACCTCGCTCGGCAATCTGGCTTCGGCCACCGCGGATCTGCTGGTGCCGACCCGCCCGACGTTGCAAGGCTCGATCGCCGGACTCAGCCAGCTGACCGGCACCATCGACGAGCGCAAGGACGAAGTGAATACGGCGCTGACCAACCTGCCGATCAAGATGGAAAAACTCGGCCGCGCCGGCAGTTACGGCTCGTGGTTCCAGTTCTACCTGTGCGGTATCGACATCGTGGTCGGGCCGGGCGCGGTGGACGCACCGCAGCTCAACCTCCCGGCCGGGCTGCCGACGGTCAACCAGCCGATCTACACCAATGCCGCACCGCGCTGCCAGGGGAAGGGAGGTCACTGATGGACGACCGGATCCTGCTCGGCAAGCGCAGCCCCGCGTTCATGGGTGTGCTCGGCCTTGCCATGGTGCTGCTCGTGACGATCTCCGCGTTCTTTCTGGACCGGCTGCCGATCATCGGCGCTGGTACCAAATACACCGCGGAGTTCTCCGAGGCCGCTGGCCTCAAGAAGGGCAATGAGGTGCGCATCGCGGGCGTGAAAGTCGGTGCGGTATCGGATGTTCGGCTCGACGGCAACAAGGTGCTCGTCGACTTCCGCACCCAGGACGCCTGGATCGGCAACGAGACGACCGCCTCCATCCAGATCAAGACCGTGCTCGGCCAGAAGTACCTGGCGCTGGACCCGAAGGGTTCCGAGCCCGCGAACCCGAGCAAGGCGATCCCGCTGTCACGCACGGTATCTCCGTACGATGTGGTGGACGCGTTCAGCGATGCGGCCAACAACATCGACAAGATCGACACCGCACAGCTGGCCACCAGCATGCGAGTGCTCTCCGAGGCGTTCGAAACGACGCCGCCGGAGATCCGCAACTCCATCGACGGCGTGGCCCGGCTCTCGGAGACGCTGGCCAAGCGCGATGAGGAGCTGAAGAAGCTGTTCGCCGCGGCCAGACAGACCACCGGAGTGCTCGCGGACCGCAATCAGCAGTTCGAGCGCCTGCTCGCCAATGGCGGACAGCTGTTGGCGGAGCTGAATATTCGGCAGCAGTCGATCGCGCAGCTGCTCAGCGGCGCCAGGACGGTATCCGCCGAGCTGAGTGCACTCGTCGCCGACAACGAGAAGCAGATCGGGACGGCGCTGACCAACCTGAAGTCAGCGATCGACCTGCTGAACGACAACCAGCAGAACATTTCCAAGACGCTGGAACTCGCGGCCCCGTTCTACGGCCTCTACGCGAACGTACTCGGCACCGGCCGCTGGTTCGACGCGGTGATCGTGAACCTGGTCCCGCCCGGCCTGCCGGAGATTCCGGGCAACCGGCCGCCGGTGCGCACCATGGGAGGTAACTGACATGGGGGTGAACTGGCCTCGTAAGGAACCGCTGACCACACTGCGGTCCTCGGGTCGTGGCACCAAGGTGGCCATCGCGATCGGTTTGATCGCGGCATTGGTCGTGGCCGGGGCGCTCTGGTGGCTCTTCGACCGGATGACCACAACCAAGATCACCGCATACTTCGACCGCTCCGTCGGCATCTACCAGGGTTCGGATGTGCGGATACTCGGTGTGCCGGTCGGGCACGTGGATTCGGTTGAGCCGCAAGGTGATCAGGTCAAGGTGGTGATGAGTGTCGACCGCAAATACGACATCCCCGCCGAAGCCAAGGCCGCGCAGATCACGCCATCGATCGTCTCCGATCGCTACATCCAGCTGACCCCGGCCTACTCCGGCGGTCCGAAAATGGCGCGCACCGCGACCATTCCGCGCGATCGCACGGTCACCCCGGTCGAGGTCGACCAGCTGTACAAGAGCATTACCGAACTCTCCGACGCGTTGGGCCCCAATGGCGCCAATGCCGAGGGCGCGGTGAACCAACTGGTACGCACCTCGGCGGCGAATCTGGCGGGCAACGGCGAGGCGCTGGCCAACGCCATCACTCAGCTCTCGCGCGCGACGCGGTATCTCAGTGATACCCGCGGCGATATCTTCGACACGGTCAAGAATCTGCAGACCTTCGTCACCATGCTGGCCCAGAACGACCAGCAGGTGCGGCAGTTCAATGCCCAGCTCGCGGATCTGTCGACGTTCCTCGCCGGGGAACGCCAGGATCTCGGTGCGGCGCTGAATCTGCTGTCGATCGCACTGGGTGATGTCGCCCGGTTCATCGATGAGAACCGGGATCTGGTCCAGCAGAACGCCAAGGGCCTGACCACGCTCACCGCGACACTGGCCAAGCAGCGCGATGATCTGGCCGCGGCGCTGCCGGTGCTGCCGCTGGCACTGAGCAATCTGATCAATATCCACAACGCGGAATCCGGCACCCTCGATATGCGCGCCAACCTCACCGATCTGCAGGACCCGTTCGGTGTGGTGTGCAAGATGCTCGACCTGAGCAAGTTGATGCCCGGCGATCCGAAATTCGAGGCGCTCGGCAAGCAGATGCGCCCGATTCTGGAGCACTGCAAGGAGATCACCGATCAGATCACCGCGGGCGTGCAGACGCCGACGCTGATCCTGCCGTTCGGCATTCTCAGCGGTGAGAACGAGCAGCGCGCCCCGGTGCCCGGCACCGTTCCGGGCACCCCGTCCGATCAACTTCCGCCCTCGCAGGGAGGTGGCCAGCGATGAACAAGCGAGTCCGTTCCGCGGCACGCACTCTCGGCGTAGCGACTGCTCGCAGGTCGCTCGAAAAGGTCGGCGTAGCGACTGCTCGCAGGTCGCTCGAAAAGGTCGGCGTAGCGACTGCTCGCAGGTCGCTCGAAAAGGTCCGCGTAGCGACTGCTCGCAGGTCGCTCGAAAAGGTCCGCGTAGCGACTGCTCGCAGGTCGCTCGAAATGGTCGGCTCCGCGCTGGTGGTCGGCATGAGCGCGGTCCTGGTGACCTCGTGTTCCTCCGAAGGCATCTACGCGGTACCGCTGCCCGGTGGCGCCGATGTCGGTGACCATCCGATGACCATCGATATCCGCTTCGACGATGTACTCGATCTGGTGCCGCAGTCCGCGGTCAAGGTCGAGGGCGTTGCGGTGGGGCGGGTCGAGGACATCGCGCTCGCACCGGACGGCTGGACCGCCAGTGTGCGCACCGTGGTGAACTCCTCGGTTGATCTGCCCGCGAATGCGCGGGCCGAGGTGCGGCAGTCGAATCTGCTCGGCGAGAAGTTCATCGAGCTGTCCAAGCCCACCGATCAGCCCGATACCAAGAAGCTGACCAACGGTTCGGTCATTCCGGCCGACCGCACCAGGCATGCGACCGAGGTCGAGCAGGTGCTCGGCGCGTTGTCATTGCTGCTCAACGGTGGCGGCGTCGCGCAATTGCAGCCCATTGTCACCGAGCTGAACAAGACCCTGGGCGGTCGTGAGGAGCGGGTGCGCTCGCTGCTCGATCAGGCCAATAAATTGGTCGCGGGGCTGAACGATCAGGTCGACGACATCACCAGGGCCATCGACGGACTCGCCACACTGAGCAACCGGGTGAGCACCCAGACCGATCAGATCAGCAAGATCATCGATGAGCTGCCGCAGGGCATCAAGATCCTGAACGAGCAACGGCCGCAACTGATTGCGCTGCTCCAGCAGCTGGATCGGGTGGGACAGGCCGGATTCGACGTGCTGAACCACTCCAAGGACGATCTGATCAAGGATCTGACCTCGCTGCGTCCGACGCTGCAGGAACTCGGCAGGGCCGCACCGGATCTGGTCACGGCGCTGCCCCTGGTGCCGACCTATCCGTTCCCGGACTCCACGCTGGAGGGCACCTTCGGCGGCCAGGTGAACACCTGGCTCTCGGTGGACCAGCAGATCGGTGTCACGCTGAGCAATCTCGGCGTCGGCAAGGGCGATCCGGTGTATATCCCGCCGCCGTACGGCCCGGAAGTGCCGGTGAATCCGACCAATCCGTACTACGGCGGCAATGGCCCGCGCCCGGGTTGGCCGACGGTTTCGCTGCTGCCACTGCCGCCCAACATGCCTCGCTTCCCGGCTGGCCTGCCGCAATTGCCGGCCGGACCGCTCGGGGCGATTCTCGACCAAATCGGAGGTGGTCGGCGATGACCCGCCTGGTGCGCTATCAGCTGATCGCGTTCGCCGTGATCGCGGTGCTCGGCGTGGTTTTCGTCGGCGCCAAATACGTTCGGCTCGATCACATGCTGGGCATCGGCGAGTACCACGTGAAGGTCGAGGCCAAGCAGACTGGCGGCATCTACAAGGGCGCCGAGGTGACCTACCGCGGCGTCCCGGTCGGCCGAGTCGGCGATCTCGAACTCACCGACACCGGTGTGGCGATCAAACTCGTGCTGGATTCGAGCGCGCCGAAGGTCCCGGAATCGGCGCGCGCCGTCATCGCCAACCGGTCGGCCATCGGTGAGCAGTACGTCGATCTGCAGCCCGATGCCGACCACGGCCCGTACCTGCGCGACGGTTCGGTGATCAGCTCGGCGACGACACCGGTCTCGGTGGAGCAACTGGTGCAGAGCGTGGACACCTTCACCCGCTCGGTCGATCTCACCGCGCTGAACAAAACCGTCACCGAACTCGGCCGGGCCTTCGACGGCAAGGGCGACGATCTAAAGGTCTTCATCGATTCGCTGAACAAGTTCACCGCGGCATTCAGCGACAGCCTGCCGCAGACGATCCAGCTGATCCGGGACGGCCGGATCGCGCTGGGTACCCAGGCGGACCAGTCGAGCTATATCCGGCAGTTCAGCCAGGGGCTCGACGAGCTCACCGCGCAGCTGCGCTCCAGCGATCCGGATATCCGGCGGCTGATCGGCACCGGCACCGACGCGGGCGAGCAGGTCAGCGCACTGCTGAAGGAGAGCGGCGGCGCACTCACCGAGGATCTGGCCAACCTGCGTCAGCTGATGGTGTCCATCTCGCCGAAGTTCTACGCGCTGCGTCCGCTGCTGCAGATGATTCCCGCGCTGTCGATCGGCGCGTCGTCCACCGCACCCGGCGACGGCACCAGCCACTTCGGCCTGGTGCTCGAGGTGAACAACCCGCCCGCCTGCACCCAGGGCTACGAGGGCACCCAGCGCATCCTCGAGCAGATGAAGCGGGAGAATCCGGACTTCGACGACACCCGCGACGAATTCCCGTTCAACAAGGACGCGAAATGCACGGTGCCGTTTGGTAATCCAACGGCGGTGCGGGGCGGAGCGCGCGCCGATCTGGCCGATCCGAGCATTGTCCAGCCCTGGGATTCGACCCCGAAAACCGATCCGGAGAAGCTGAACCTGAACCCGATCGCCGTGCAGATGGCCACCCTGTTGGGGGTCACGCCCAAGCGGTGAACAGGACCTATGCGGCTACGCCGCAGTAACCGAAGTTAGGGTGTCTGGCTGTGAGCATCGACATGTCCAAGGAAACGCCGGTTGCTACCGGCACCGATTCCACGGAAGCTGATGCCGCGGCGCATGACGCGACGGCATCGGTTTCCGCGCGCCCGGCAGAGGCGTCCGCTGACGCTCCCGCCGGTCGACTCGCGGTCACCATGGCCGCGGCCGCCGCGCTGGTCGTTGCGTTGATCGCCGCGGCCTGGTTCGGCACCGGCTGGGTGCGTGCGGCGTTCTTCACCGACGGTCCGCGCGCCGATGCGCGCGATACCGCCCTCGCCGATGCCAGGCAGGCCGCGATCAACCTGATGTCGCTGGATCCCAATGATGTCGACGGTTCGATCAAGCTGATCCAGTCCTCGATGACCGGATCGCTGCTCGATGACGCCACCAAGACCCAGGAGCAATTCCGCTCGCAGGCCACCGAGGCCAAGACCAGGCTGGAATCCAAGGTCGTCGGTTCCGCGCTGACCGCGCTGAACTCCGAGCGGGATCACGCGTCGGCGCTCATCGTGTTGCAGACCACCAGGACCGCACCGAATGCCGCGCCGTATGCCTACCGGCAGACCTGGGCGCTGGACCTGGTCGAACAGGGTGACGTGTGGAAGGCCGAGAAGGCGAGTCCGCTGAGTCAGCCCATCCCCGTGAATCAGCCGGCTGCCGGGCAGACCGGTACGACGCCGTCCGGGGGCGCCACCCCGCCCAAGCCCGGATCGTAGGAGAACCCGCCATGGCATCTCGTCGACCAGTCAATCGGGTCACTCCCCGCAGCCGTCCCACCGTCGGCCGCACCGCGGCCAGCACCGGATCCGCCGCCACCCGCCGTGGCGCCCGCGCGACCGACGAGTCCACCGCGAAGCGCAGGACCAAGGTGGCGGGCACGACCGAGCCGGTACGTCCCGCTCCACGGCCCGCACCGTCGCGGCCCTGGTCTCAGCGGCTGCGCCTGGGGCGGGGGTGGGGGCTGGTCGCGGCCATGCTCGTCGCCACCGTGCTGCTCGGCGCATTCGCCACGGTCGCGGCGTTCCGTCCGGGTATCGACGATTCGAACCAGGGCTACGTGGACACCAAGGCCACCGAGGAGGTGACCGCGGCCGCCTCCCATGCGCTGAAGACCATTTACGCCTACGACGTGAACAAACTCGACGGCTACAAGGATGCCGTGCACGCGGTCGTCACCGGCCAGATGCTGACCGATTTCGACAAGTACGCCGATACCAATCTCGCCGCCCTGAAACAGGCGCAGACCAGCGCTGATGCGCTCGCCGATCCGATCGGGGTGACCTTGCTCACCAAGGATCGGGCCGAGCTGCTGGTGAACTTCGTGGTCAGCGCGAACAAGAACGGCGTCGCGCAGCAGAGCGCGTCCGGGCCGATCGTGCTGAAGATGCAGAAGGTCGACGGAAAGTGGCTGGCCTCGGCCATCGTCGACCAGTAATCGCTTGCGGGCCCTGCCACTTGACGAGTTTCGCCGGACACGTCACGCTATTCACAACAGCGGCAGCTGTCACAGTGGCTTCATGAGCCCCGTGGCTACCCGAAGCAGCCAGCGATTCGGGCATGACACGCGGTCATAACGGTCACGGCGCGCCGCCACGCGGCGGCTGGTTCGGGTGGTACTTTGACACCACCTTGCGTATGGGTGTACGGTTGGACGTTGCGCTGGCTGCCTCCTGTCCATACCTCGATTTGCACACGTAAGTTCCACCCTTCCGGTGTTACTTCCGTTGTTGCCTGTTCGGGTTTCGTTCGGGTTGTGACCAGCGGAATTCGTAGCAGACAAGCGACGGTCGCGGACCACCACGCGACGCGCGTGAGGTGCTGGAAGGACGCATCTTGGCAGTCTCCACCCAGACCAAGGCAGTTGCCGGAATCCCCGGAGCCCCGTTGCGGGTGTCTTTCGCGAAGATCCGTGAACCCTTGGAGGTGCCCGGACTTCTCGATCTACAGACCGACTCTTTTGCATGGCTGATCGGTTCGCCGTCTTGGCGTGAAAAAGCCGCGGCGCGCGGTGACGGCGGGCTAGTCGGGGGACTCGAGGAGGTGCTCGAGGAGCTGTCGCCGATCGAGGACTTCTCCGGGTCGATGTCCCTGTCTTTCTCGGATCCTCGTTTCGAGGAGGTCAAGGCCTCCATCGACGAGTGCAAAGACAAGGATATGACCTACGCGGCGCCGTTGTTCGTGACCGCTGAGTTCATCAACAACAACACCGGTGAGATCAAGAGCCAGACGGTCTTCATGGGTGATTTCCCGATGATGACCGATAAGGGCACGTTCATCATCAACGGCACCGAGCGCGTCGTCGTGTCGCAGCTCGTGCGTTCGCCGGGTGTGTACTTCGATCACAGCGTCGACAAGACCACGGAGAAGGATCTGCACAGTGTGCGGGTCATTCCGTCGCGTGGCGCGTGGCTGGAGTTCGATATCGACAAGCGCGACACCGTCGGTGTGCGTATCGACCGTAAGCGTCGTCAGCCGGTTACCGTGCTGCTCAAGGCGCTGGGTTGGACGAACGAGGAGATCGTCGAGCGTTTCGGCTTCTCCGAGATCATGATGTCGACCCTGGAGAAGGACAACACCGCCGGTCAGGACGAGGCGCTGCTGGACATCTACCGCAAGCTGCGTCCGGGCGAGCCGCCGACCAAGGAGTCCGCGCAGACCCTGCTGGAGAACCTGTTCTTCAAGGAGAAGCGCTACGACCTCGCGCGCGTGGGTCGCTACAAGATCAACAAGAAGCTGGGCATCCACCTCGGCGAGCCGATCACCGCATCGGTGCTCACCAAGGAAGACATCGTCGCCACGATCGAGTACCTGGTGCGTCTGCACTCCGGTGATCGGATGATGACCGCGCCCGGCGGCGAAGAGGTGCCGGTCGAGGTCGACGATATCGACCACTTCGGCAACCGTCGCCTGCGCACCGTCGGCGAGCTGATCCAGAACCAGATCCGGGTCGGTCTGTCGCGTATGGAGCGTGTGGTCCGCGAGCGGATGACCACTCAGGATGTCGAGGCGATCACGCCGCAGACCCTGATCAACATCCGTCCCGTCGTGGCCGCGATCAAGGAGTTCTTCGGAACCTCGCAGCTGTCGCAGTTCATGGACCAGAACAACCCGCTCTCGGGTCTGACCCACAAGCGTCGCCTCTCGGCGCTGGGCCCGGGTGGTCTGTCCCGTGAGCGCGCCGGTCTGGAAGTCCGTGACGTGCACACCTCGCACTACGGCCGCATGTGCCCGATCGAGACCCCGGAAGGCCCGAACATCGGCCTGATCGGTTCGCTGTCGGTGTACGCGCGGGTCAACCCGTTCGGCTTCATCGAGACGCCGTACCGCAAGGTGGTCGACGGCGTGGTCACCGATGAGGTCAAGTACCTCACCGCCGACGAAGAGGACCGCCACGTTCGTGCGCAGGCCAATTCGCCGGTCGACGCCGATGGCCGCTTCATCGAGGAGCGCGTGCTCTGCCGCCGGGGCAACGACGAGAACGAACTCGTCCCCGCCTCCGAGGTCGACTACATGGACGTCTCGCCGCGTCAGATGGTTTCGGTCGCGACCGCGATGATTCCGTTCCTCGAGCACGACGACGCCAACCGTGCCCTCATGGGTGCGAACATGCAGCGTCAGGCCGTTCCGCTGATCCGTTCCGAGTCCCCGATCGTGGGTACCGGTATGGAGCTGCGCGCCGCGGTCGACGCCGGTGACGTCGTGGTGAACGAGAAGTCCGGTGTGGTGGAAGAGGTTTCGGCCGATTACGTCACCGTGATGGCCGATGACGGCACCCGCAAGAGCTACCGGATGCGCAAGTTCGCGCGCTCGAACCAGGGCACCTGTGCGAACCAGCGTCCGATCGTCGACGAGGGTCAGCGGGTCGAGTCCGGTCAGGTGCTGGCCGACGGTCCGTGCACCGAGAACGGTGAGATGGCGCTCGGCAAGAACCTGCTCGTGGCGATCATGCCGTGGGAAGGCCACAACTACGAGGACGCGATCATCCTGTCGCAGCGCCTCGTGGAAGAGGATGTGCTGACCTCGATCCACATCGAGGAGCACGAGATCGATGCTCGCGACACCAAGCTCGGCGCCGAGGAGATCACCCGGGACATCCCGAATGTCTCCGACGAGGTCCTCGCGGACCTGGACGAGCGCGGCATCGTGCGCATCGGCGCCGAGGTGCGCGACGGCGACATCCTGGTCGGCAAGGTCACCCCGAAGGGTGAAACCGAGCTGACTCCGGAGGAGCGGCTGCTGCGCGCGATCTTCGGTGAGAAGGCGCGCGAGGTGCGCGACAC